>NZ_JBLTYX010000018.1:0-146400 GCF_048066115.1 Niveispirillum sp. KHB5.9
CTCTAAGGCCGCCCGTCTAAACAGTGTTTCAGTTTCACACCAGAATCGACCGGTCGATCTCCTTGATCGAGCGCACGCCGGTCAGCGCCATGGCGACCTTCATCTCCTTGGCGAACAGCTCCAGCAGCTGGGTCACCCCACCCTCGCCGCGTGCGGCCAGGGCATAGAGCCAGGCGCGGCCCAGCAGCACGCCTTGGGCACCGAGGGCCAGCATGCGCACCACGTCCAGGCCGGAGCGGATGCCGCTGTCGGCCAGCACGGTCAGCTTGTCGCCCACCGCCTCGGCAATGGCGGGCAGGGCGCGGGCCGAGGACAGCACGCCATCAAGCTGGCGGCCGCCATGGTTGGAGACGACGATACCGTCGGCGCCGATATCGACGGCGGCTTTGGCATCCTCGGGGTCCAGGATGCCCTTGATGATCAGCGGGCCATCCCAGCCCTGGCGGATCCATTCCAGGTCCGACCAGGAGATGGACGGATCGAAATTCGCCCCCAGCCAGCCCATGTAATCGTTCAGCCCGCTCTTGGCACCCAGCACCGGGGCCAGGTTGCCCAGCTTGTGCGGGCGGCCGTTCAGGCCGACATCCCAGGCCCAGCCGGGCCTTCCCATGGCCTGCAGCACCCGGCGCAGCGGCGCGTTGGGGCCGGACATGCCGGAATGGGCATCACGGTAGCGCGCACCGGGCACCGGCATATCGACGGTGAAGACCAGGGCCTTGGCCCCCTGTTGCTTGGCCGTGGCCAGCAGGTCACGCATGAAGGCGCGGTCGCGGATGACATAGAGTTGGAACCAGAGCGGCCCGTCGGTGCCGGCCGCCACCTCCGTCAGGGAGCAGATGGAGACGGTGGACAGGCAGAAGGGCAGGCCGGCCTTGTTGGCCGCCCGCGCCGCCTGTACCTCGCCACGGCGATGGTACATGCCGGTGATGCCCACGGGCGCCAGGCCGATGGGCATGGCCATCTTCTGCCCGAACAGGGTCGTGGACAGGTCGATATCCGCCACATTCTTCAACACCCGCTGGCGCAGCGCGATGCCGGCCAGGTCCGACACGTTGCGGCGCAACGTCTCCTCCGCGTACGCACCGCCATCGGCATAGTCGAACAGGAAACGCGGGACCCGGCGCCTGGCGGCTTCCCGGAAATCATGGGTGGAGGAGATGATCATGGTAGGGTACGGCTCCGGCAGGCCGTGCGACCGGCCGCCCTTTATGATTTGGAACGGTATCTCATATATTAGTACCAGATGCGGGCGGCATCAATAGAAGCTGATATCGCGCCCCAGCCCCGCGAAGCGCAGCCCGGCATCGACATACAGCGTCTGGCCCGTCGTCACGTCGCTTTGCAGCAGGTAGAGGCAGGCGCGTGCGACATCCTCGGCACCCGGCCCGGTGAAAAGCGGGTTCTGCGCGTGCAGCCGTTCGAACTCTTCCTGCGACTGACCGGGGGCGGGCAGGATATAGCCCGGCGCCACGGCATTGACCCGCAGGCGCGGGGCGCCGGCCCTGGCCAGAGCCTCCCCCAGCCCCATCAGCGCGTATTTGGACAGGGTGTAGGACAGGTGGTCGCCGTGCGGGCTGGCCAGTTTCTGGTCCAGGATATTGACGATGGCGCCCGTCACCCCGTCCGGCAACTGGGCCAGCAGCGCCTGCGACAACAGCGCCGGGGCGATGGTGTTGGGCAGGTAATGGGCCAGCATGCGCTCGGCCGTCAGGCTGGCGATGTCATCCCATTCGAAGATGGAGGCGCTGTTGACCAGGGCGGTCAGGGGGCGGCCCAATGCGGCGGCGGCGGCCGGGATCAGGCCCGGCACCTGGGCGGGATCGGCCAGATCGGCGGGGACGGATACCACCTTCACGCCCGTGGCGCGCAGGGCGGCCAGGGTTTCGTCCAGCTCAGGGCCAGCCGTGCGGTAATGGATGGCGACATCCATACCGGCTTTGGCACAGACCCCTGCCATGGCGGCCCCCAGCCGGCGCGCACCACCGGTGACCAGGACGGCGTGCGGCTGGGTCATGACGGGCGCTCCAGGGCGATCTGGCTGGTGAAACCGGGGTCGGCGGGGCTGTGGATCGCGATCTTCTGCGACAGGATGCGGGTGTCGAAATCGAAGATAAAGCGGCCCAGCGCCTGGGCCATGGCATCGGCATCGGTGAACGGGCCCTCATCGCGGAAAGGGCCCAGGATGTGGCGCACGATCTTCGAATAATCGACGGTCATGGAGATATCGTCGGGATCGCCGGTGAAGGGGCCGGTGACCGACGTGCCCAGGCGCAGATTGACGCGGATGTCCAGATCATCGGTCCGCCCCGCGACGGGCAGCCTTGTCGCCACCTCGCGCACCAGGATCTGGAAATGGGGGGAGGGGATCATGGTTTTCCGCCCGGCTCGACAAAAGTTCCAGCCGGGCTAATATCAGCCCGAAGCCGAAAGAGGAACAGGGGATGCTTGTGGTGCGGCGGAAGATCGGGAACCGGGCGTGAGCGGCGACCTTCTGCGCCTGTCCGGCCTGTCCCTGACCTATCCCAACGGCACGACAGCGCTGGACGGTGTCGACCTGCGCGTGGCGGAGGGGGAGTTCCTGTCGCTGCTGGGGCCCAGCGGATGCGGCAAGAGCAGTATATTGCGGTTGGTGGCCGGGCTGATGACGCCCACGGGCGGGACGGTCGACTGGGTGCGGCCGCTGGCGCGGGGCGATATCGGCTTCGTGTTCCAGGAACCGACCCTGATGCCCTGGGCCCGGATCATCGACAATGTGCGCCTGCCGCTGGACCTTGCGGGCGTGGCCAGGGCGGAGGCGGATGAGCGGGCGGCGGATGGCTTGCGCCGCGTGGGGCTGGGCGATTTCCTGAGGGCGTTTCCGCGCGAATTGTCGGGCGGCATGAAGATGCGCGCGGCCCTGGCCCGCGCCCTGGTGACACGGCCGCGCCTGCTGCTGCTGGATGAGCCGTTCGCGGCGCTTGACGAGATCACGCGGCTGAAGCTGAACGACGATCTGTTGGCATTTTGGGGGCGGGAGCGGTTCACGGCGGTCTTCGTCACCCATTCGGTGTTCGAGAGCGTCTATCTGTCAGGCCGCATCGCCGTCATGGGGCCACGGCCGGGGCGGGTGGCGGCGCAGATGGATGTGGACCTGCCCTATCCGCGCGACCTGCCGGTGCGCACCGGTGCAGCCTATGGCGCCATTTGCCGCGAGGTATCGGAACGGCTGCATCTGGCCATGGGAGAAGCGGCATGAGCGGGGATTGGCCACATCGCCTGCTGCCGCCGCTGGTCGGGCTGCTGTTCCTGGGTTTCTGGGAAATGGCGGTGTCGGTGTGGGAAATCCCGCCCTTCGTGCTGCCGCCGCCCAGCGCCATTGCTAAGGCGCTGTGGAATGACGCGCCGCTGCTGCTCCAGTCTGGTTGGATCACCCTGATCATCACGGTGCAGGCCTTTCTGCTGGCTCTGATCACAGGCGTGGGGCTAGCGGTTCTGTTCCGGCAGTCGCGTGCGCTGGAGGCGGCACTTTACCCCTATGCGGTGATTTTGCAGGTCACGCCCATCGTGGCCATCGCCCCCTTGGTGATCATCTGGGTCGGGTATGAGCAGGTGAACCTGTCGCTGCTGATCCTGGCCTGGACCGTGGCCTTCTTCCCCATACTGTCCAACAGCACGGCCGGGCTGGCATCGGTGGACCCGAACCTGCGCGACCTGTTCCGGCTTTATGGGGCCACGCGCTGGCAGCTGCTGTGGCATTTGCAGCTGCCATCGGCCCTGCCCTATATCGTGGCCGGCGCCAAGATCTCCAGCGGGCTGGCACTGATCGGGGCGGTGGTGGCGGAATTCGTCGCCGGATCGGGTACCGCGTCCGGATTGGCCTGGCGCATCATCGAGGCCGGTAACCGATTGAATATGCCCAGGCTTTTTGCGGCCCTGACCCTGCTGTCGGTCCTGGGCATCGCGATTTTCGCGGCCCTGTCCTGGGTACAGCGTCTGCTGCTGCGCCGCTGGCATCCGGGCACGATGGGGTAGGGCCAAACCCGTCTTTTGCGGCACCCTTCCATCGGTAGCACCAGCCGGGTAACGCCAATGACCCCGGCGCCCAATGCCGCTTCCCGGCGTTGAACCGGCACGACCACCCAGGGAGCATCCCCGAAGAGGCGGTCGTAAAGCCGGTGATGGATACCCGCGCCCAGGCCGCCTTCGAGCACCCCCGGCACCATCCCGGCCCGCCCCACCCCGATGCCACGGGGTGGCCAAACGTGATGAATGGGAGATATGAGATGACCACCTACAGCCATTTCAACGTGATCAATGGCACCGTCGCGGCCGAAGCCATCAATGGCGGCGCCGGGTTCGATTGGATCACGGGCGGTGCCGGCAATGATGTCGTCAATGGCGGCGGCGGCCTGAATGCCGCGGTCTTCACCGGCAATTCCCGCGATTACGACATCGATGTCGACAATGGCATCGCCACCATCAGCGGTGCCGACGGCACCGACACCTTGCAGAACGTCCAGTTCGCCGTCTTCGCCGACAAGACCGTGGCCCTATTCGAGGCGACGCCGCTGTTCAGCGGGTTCGACGAGGATTTCTACCTGCAGAGCAATCCGGACGTGCTGGCCGCCGTCCAGGCCGGTGTCTATGAGAGCGGCGAGGAGCATTTCGAGAATTACGGCAAGTTCGAGAACCGCGTCTATCAGGCCACCGATGGCTTCGACGCGGCCTATTACGCGGAGGTCTATGGCGACGTGCAGGCCGCCGGCATCGCCGCGGTCACCCATTACGAGACCAATGGCCAGGCCGAGGGACGCAGCACGCATCTCTATTTCGACGCCAACTATTACCTGGAGGCCAATCCCGACGTGGCACTGGCCGGCGTCGATCCCTGGACCCACTATGCCACCTATGGCTGGAAGGAAGGCCGCAACCCGTCGCCCTTCTTCGATGTCGACGCCTATCTGACGGCCAATCCCGACGTGGCGGCCGGGGGCATCGACCCGCTCTACCATTACCTGAACTGGGGTGAGGAAGAGGGCCGCCAGGCCCATATCGACACCAGTTTCTATGCCATCGCCTGACCTTTGACAGGTTCTTGTATGATCCGCATAGGCCGGGCCTAGCTTGAACGGACCGGATAGGCTGGGGGAGATAGTCTTCTCCGGCCTTTCCCTGGTTCGGCCTAGGGCTCGAATGGTAATTCCAAAGACTTTGGAGACAATTTCTTCCCTTCCGGTGTTTCAACTCCAGGCAATCAAACTGGGCTGAGAGAGGAGACATCCATGGGCAACCATACGCAATTCACCCGTCACAATGGCACCAGCGGCAATGACACGCTGGAGGGTGGTGCCGGCTTCGATCTTCTGAACGGTGGGACCGGCAACGACACGCTGAACGGTGGCGGCGGGCTGAACGCCGCCGTCTATAGCGGCAATGCCGACGCCTACGGCATCTCCGGCATCGATTCGCCGACGGTGGTGATTTCCGGGTTCGAGGGCACGGACACCCTGACCAATGTCCAGTTCGCCATCTTCGCCGACAAGGTCGTGCCGCTGTACAAGCCGACGCCGCTGTTCGAATTCGACGAACAGTTCTATCTGAACAGCAACCCCGACGTGTTTGCCGCCGTGCAGAACGGCACCTATAGCAGCGGCCTGCAGCATTACAACCTGCATGGTCAGGCCGAAGGCCGGCTGGGCGGGCCCAGCGGCGTGTTCGATGCCGGCTATTACGTCGCCGTCTATGGCGACGTGGATGCGGCCAACATCCCGGCCATCGACCATTACAATACCTATGGCCGGGCCGAGGATCGCAGCATCAACCTGCTGTTCGATGTCGATTACTATCTGTCCAGCAATCCCGACGTGGCCGCGGCCGGTGTCGACCCCTGGACGCACTATACCTTCTATGGCTGGAAGGAAGGTCGCAACCCGTCGCCCTTCTTCGATAGCGACGCCTATCTGGCGGCCAATCCCGACGTCGTCGAACTGGATATGAGCCCCCTCTACCATTATCTGAACTGGGGTCAGAAGGAAGGCCGCGACATCTATCTGGACACGTTCTTCCTGGTCGCCTGATATCTGCCCCCCTCCCGATGGGCTGTCCCATCGGGAGGGGGTATGACACGCTTGCGGGCAGGGGGTTGTTGACCCGCCAGGACGGTTAATGTCAATTGGCATGGTGCACCGCCCCATCGATGCGGCGCACCAGGGCCAGGAACCGTGCAGACCGGAACAATCACCTCCGCGTGGGAAGAGAATCAGTTCGTCCTGGCCGCGGCCGGTCGCTGGGATATCGCGTCCGCCGAACGGCTGGGCCCGCAATTGCAGAACCGCAATCCGGGGCGCAAGGGCGCGCCCGTCTGTCTGGACCTGTCGGGCCTGACGGCGCTGGATACGGCCGGCGCCCTGCTGCTGGACCGGTTGATCCGCCGCCTGCGCGGGCAAGGGCATGTGGTGGCTGTGGTGGGCGCCCGTCCCGATCTCTGCACGCTGTTGAAGGATGTGCAGCGTGCGGCTGCGGGTGTCGCTGTGCATGCCCCCGCGCCGTCGGAGCCCCGCCCCGCTTTCCCGCTTGCCGATCGTATCGGTCGCGCAACGGTCGGCATCTGGCATGACATCCTGTCCATGCTGGCCTTCCTGGGCCTGGTCACGGTGACGGCCTTGCGCCTGCTGCGCACGCCTTCCCGCATCCGGCTGAAGCCGCTTTTCTTCCATCTGGAACAGGTGGGGTTGAATTCCCTGCCCATCGTCGGCCTGCTGTCCTTCCTGATCGGCATCGTTCTGGCCTATCAGGGCGCGGATCAGCTGCGTCGTTTCGGTGCCGAAATCTATGTCGTCAACCTGCTGGGCATCGGTGTCCTGCGGGAGATCGGCATATTGATGACCTCCATCATCGTCGCCGGCCGCTCCGGTTCCGCCTTCACCGCCCAGATCGGGACCATGAAGGTGAACCAGGAGGTGGACGCCATGCGCACGCTGGGCCTGGACCCGGTGGAGATGCTGGTGCTGCCGCGCCTGTTCGCGCTGGTCATCGCCCTGCCGCTGGTGGGCTTCTTCGCCAATGTCATGGCTTTGGTTGGCGGTGCCATCATGGCCTATGCCTATCTCGACATCAATTTCGGGCAGTTCGCCCGCCAGCTCCAGATCGCGGTCAGCACCACGACCCTGTTCGTGGGCCTGTCGAAGGCGCCGGTCTTCGCCGCCGTCATCGCCCTGGTCGGCTGTTTTGAGGGGCTGCGGGTCAGCGGCAGTGCCGAAAGCGTGGGCCTCTTGACCACGCGATCGGTGGTCATCTCCATCTTCCTGGTGATCCTGCTGGATGCCGGCTTCTCCATCCTCTTCTCCTATATCGGGATCTGACATGGCGGCGCCCGTCATCTCCGTCCGGGGTCTGAAGACGCGCTTCGGCGCGCAGATCGTGCATGACGGCGTCGACCTGGATGTGATGAAGGGGGAGGTGATCGGCCTTGTCGGCGGGTCGGGCACCGGCAAATCCGTGCTGCTGCGTGAGATCGTGGGGCTGATGGACCCGTCGGCCGGCCGCATCCAGGTGCTGGGCCGCGACACCGCCACACTGTCGGAGACGGAGCGGCTGGCGCTGCAGGCCCGCTGGGGCATGCTGTTCCAGGACGGGGCGCTGTTCAGCTCGCTGACCGTGCTGGAGAACATCAAGGTTCCGCTGAAGGAACATACCAGGCTGCCCCAGGAACTGGTGGATGAGATCGCGCGGGTGAAGGTGGCCATGGTCGGCCTAGCGCCCGATGCGGGGGACAAATACCCCTCGCAACTGTCGGGCGGCATGCGCAAGCGCGCCGGCCTGGCGCGTGCCCTGGCGCTGGATCCGGAAATCCTGTTCCTGGACGAACCGACGGCCGGTCTGGACCCGATCGGGGCGGCCGCGTTCGACGAACTGATCGGTTCCTTGCAGAAAAGCCTGGGCCTGACCGTTTTCATGGTGACCCATGATCTGGACAGCCTGTATGCCATCTGCGACCGCATCGCCGTGCTGGTGGACAAGAAGCTGGTGATCGGTACGATTGACGAACTGCTGCGCCAGGATCATCCCTGGATCCGCGATTATTTCCACGGGGTCCGCGGACGCGCGGCCAGTGCGGCGAAGGGGAACTGAGGGACATGGAAACACGGGCCAATTACACGGCTGTCGGTGCCTTCGTCCTGGCGCTGGCCACCGCCGCCTTCATCTTCGTCATCTGGCTGGCCAAGGTGCAGTTCGACAAGGCCATCCAGCCCTATTACATCATGGTCACCGGCACGGTGACCGGGCTGGTGGAAGGTGGCCCCGTGCGCTATCGCGGCGTCAATGTCGGCACCGTCACCGATATCCGCATCAATCCCGAGAATGTCGAGGAAGTGCGGCTGACCATCGAGGTACCGCAGGATACGCCGATCAAGACCGACGCCATCGCGTCCCTGGAGCCGGTGGGCGTGACCGGTGGTGTGTATGTCGAGATCGCCGGCGGCAGCCGGGAGGCACCGCTGCTGCGCGAGAAGGTCAGCGGCATCCCGGTGATCCCCTCGCGCCCCAGCTCCATCGCCGCCGTGCTGTCCAAGGCGCCGGAGGTGCTGGAGAACCTGATGCAGATCTCCCAGCGCCTGACCCTGCTGCTGAATGACGACAACCAGAAATCCATCGGCACCCTGCTGGCCAATCTGGCGCTGGCGTCGGGCAATGCCAATGAGACCATGCGCAATTCCAACCTGCTGATCGCCGACCTGCGCAAACAGGTGGATGTGCTGGGCCGGCAGGCGGAGGTGCTGATGATCACCACCAACGACACGGTGGGCAAGGTCGGCCGCGATGCCAGCGTGATCTCCGCCGAACTGGCCAAGACCACCAAGGAAATCAACAAGCTGTCGGCATCGCTGGCGGGCATGATCGAGGAGAATCGCGAGCCCATCCGCGATTTCACCGCCACCGGCCTCTATGACCTGTCCCAGCTTCTGATCCATCTCCAGGATTTGACCAGCAATCTCAGCCGCGTGTCGCGCCGGCTGGAGCGCGACCCGACCGACCTGCTGTTCGGCGGCAATAGCGGAGTGAAAGCGGAATGACCTCGCCCAAGCCCCTGAACCGCCGCGCCCTGCTGGCGCTGGCCGCCACGGCACCGCTGGCGGCTTCCTGCACGCCGGCCCAGCTGCTGACCGGCGGCAAGGCGCAGAAGGTCTATGTGCTGACCCCGGCACGGGAATTCACCGCCGGCCTGTCGCGCGCACCGTGGCAGCTGCTGGTGGAAACGCCGCTGGCCAATTCCGCCGTCGACACGCCGCGCATCATGCTGGGCGAGACGTCCAACCGCATGACCTATTTCTCCGGCGCCAGCTGGGCCGATACCGGCCCGGACATGATGCAGACCCTGCTGGTGGAAAGCTTCGAGAACAGCCGCCGCATCGTGGCGGTGGGCGTGGAGCGGTCGGGCCTACGCGCCGATTTCATTCTGAAGACCGACCTGCGCGACTTCCACGCCAATTACAAGGGCCACGATCCCAGCAATACCGCCCCGGAGGCCACCGTGCGCATCAATGCCAAGCTGGTGCGCCTGCCCCGGCGCAACATCGTGGCCGGCGACACGTTCGAGGCGACGGTGCGCGCCAGCAGCCCCCTGCTGGACGACATCATCCGCGCCTTCGACCAGGCGACGGGGGCCGTGCTGCGGCGTATCGTCGAATGGACCTTGCAGCAGGGAATGGCCAATACCGAGGCCTATCCGCTGGCCTGGATCGCCGAACCGGCCGCCTTCCGTTGATCGGGGACTGAGCGCTTGACCCGTTTTCCGCTGATTTCCGCCCTGGCGCTGTCGCTGGCAGCCTTTCCGTCCGCAGCCCAGGCGCCGGCCAAGGTGCCGGTGCCCAAGAACCTGGTCGTGGCCAGCGGCGTGGTCACGGGCCTGTACTATCCCGTGGCGGGGGCCATCTGCCGGCTGGTCAACCAGGACCGCCCGCGCCACGGGTTCCGTTGCCTGGTGGAGGCGACGGAGGGGCCGGTGCAGAACCTGACGGCGCTGCGCGCCGGAGAGGTCGATCTGGCCCTGGTGCAGTCCGACTGGCAGGGGGCGGCGTTCCGGGGCGAGGGGCGCTTTGCCGGTCCCGGCGCCTTCAAGGATCTGCGCGCCGTGGCCACGCTGCATGCGGAGACGGTGACCCTGCTGGTGCGGCCCGATGCGGAGATCGACAATCTGGCGGCGCTGAAGGGCAAGCGGGTCAATCTGGGCCCGCGCGGGTCGGCGTTGCGCAACCTGTCCGACACGGTGATGGATGCGGCGGGTGTGCGCCTGAACGATGATGCCGACATGGCGCCCGATGCGGCCTTGGCGGCCCTGTGCGCCGGGCAGTTGGATGCCGCCTTCTTCGCCGTCGGCCATCCCAACGCCAGCGTGCAGCAGGCGACCTCCACCTGCGGAGCCGTGCCGCTGGCCATCACCGGCGCCGGCATCGACAAGCTGCTGACCGGGCGCAAGGACCTGACCCGGGCCACGATTCCCGGCAATCTCTATCCCGGCATCCAGGACGAGGTGGCAACCATCGGTGTGGCCGCCACCCTGGTCACCCGCGCCGATGTGCCCGATGCGGCCATCGCCGAAGTGGCGCGGGTTCTGCTGGAACAGCGGCCGGATCTGGCGGGACAGCACCCGGTGTTCAATACGGTGCCCGTTGACGGCATGGCCGATCGGGCGCGGACGGCGCCCTTGCACCCGGCCGCGGCGAGTGCTTTCGCAGCGACAGGCCCGGCGAAGCCCTGATCCAACGATTCGTTGAAACGTGCCATGCATGCGTATGCCGCACCCGAACGGCGCAGCCCATGAAAGGCGTCGTCCTATCCTTCCGGATGGTGGTGTTGCGCCGCTCTGCGTGGCACGAGTGGATTGTTTCGGTTTGTTCTTGTTTTTGGCGTTCGCAATTGGCACCGCCTTGCACTAAATGTTAAAGAAACAGGAACGACGCTTAAAGCCGGGTTTCTTTCCGGCTCCATGTTCGTCCGGTCGTCCCAGGGAGGGTTTGTCCACCCCATGTCCGACAAGTTGACCCAGCAGGATGTTCAGCGTCTGCTGACCGATCCGTCGCCCAATACCCGTGCCGACATGGCCGGGAAGGTTGCGCAGCATTTCGCCGCGACCAGCCTGTCGGCGTCGGAGCGGGTCCTGGCGGAAGACATCGTGCGCATCATGGCGCGCGACGTGGCCACCCGTGTGCGCGCCGCCCTGGCCGACAGCCTGAAGACCAATTCCGGCATTCCCCGCGACATCGCCATGTCCATGGCGCGCGACGTGGAGGAAGTGTCCCTGCCCTTCATCGAGGTGTCGACGGTCCTGACCGACGACGACCTGGTGGAGATCATCCGTTCCGGCTCATCCGACAAGCAGACGGCCGTGGCCAAGCGCGCCAATGTGACGGAAAGCGTGGCCGATGCCCTGGTGGAGCGTGGCAGCGAGAAGGCCGTGGCCGCCCTGATGTCGAACGATACGGCGGTGGTGGGCGAAAAGGCCATGACCAAGGCGCTGGACCGGTTCCCCGACAGCGAGGCGGTGGCCGGCCCCATGGTCAACCGCGCCAAGCTGCCGGTGACGGTGGCCGAACGTCTCGTGGCGCTGGTGTCCGAACAGCTGCGCGAGCGGCTGGTGGCCAAGCATGAGCTGCCCAACGACATCGCCGCCGACATCGTCATCCAGAGCCGGGAAAAGGCCACCTATGGCCTGGTCGGCGGGGCGGGCGATGCCGATCTGGAGAAGCTGGTGGTGCAACTGCGCCGCAGCCACCGCCTGACGCCGTCGCTGCTGCTGCGGGCGCTGTGCATGGGCGACGTGCCCTTCTTCGAGATGGCGCTGGCCCAGCTGGGGCAGGTGCCGGTGACCAATGCGCGTTTACTGATCCATGATGCCGGCCGGCTGGGCCTGAAATCGCTGTTCGATCGCACGGGCCTGCCACCCAAGCTGTACCCGGCCCTGCGCATCGCGCTGGACGTGGCGAACGAGACGGATTTCGACGGGCTGGACCATGATCTGGAACGCCATCGCCGCCGCATGCTGGAACGCATCCTGACCCAGTTCGAGGAACTGGCCAGTGACGATGTGGATTATCTGCTGACCAAGCTGAGCGATCTGACGGCTGCGGCTTGAGTTTTTTGTTCCCTAAGGCGCCGGGCGCCGCCATCCGGCGGCTTGGCTTACGCGCCCACGTGGGCGCGGGCCGGCAGTCGCCGGCCTCCAGCAGCATGAGACACTGGCTCATGCTGCTGGTGTGATCGACCCGATCTGTTTTATCCCCGCAGATACCATTCCCATTCCAGCGGCGTGACCCGCTGGTTGAACTTGGCGCGTTCGGCCCGCTTGGTGATGGCGTAGGTATCGACGAACGCCGCGCCCAGCCACTGGCGCAGCACGTCCGAGGACTGGAACAGGTCCAGCGCCTTGCCCCATTCGTCGGGCAGGCGGGGGGCGTCCACCGCCTCATAGGCATTGCCCGCCAAGGCCGGGCCGGGATCGATCTTGCCGTCCAGCCCATGCAGCAGCCCGGCCAGCATGCCGGCCAGCACCAGATACGGGTTCGCGTCGGCCCCGGCGATGCGGTATTCCACCCGCCGGCTATCCGGTCCGCCGGCGGGGATGCGCAGCGGCGCGGTGCGGTTGTTCACGCCCCAGGCGATAACCGTGGGGGCATAGGAGCCGACCTGGAACCGGCGCCAACTGTTGGCACCCGGTGCGGCCAGGGCCATGCAGGCCGGCATGGTGGCCGCCATGCCGCCGATGGCATGGCGCAGCGCGTCGGAGCCTTCCGCCGCTTCGGCCGCGAAGATGTTGCGGCCATCCTTGTCCAGCACGCTCATATGGATATGCATGCCGCTGCTGGCCTGGCCGGTATAGGGCTTGGCCATGAAGCTGGCCTCGTACCCGTGCTTGTGCGCCACGCCGCGCACGGTACGCTTGAACAGCACGGCATCGTCGGCGGCGCGGAGCGCGTCCGGGCGGTGGGCCAGCGTAATCTCGTACTGGCCGGGCCCATACTCGGCGATGGCGGTGCCGGCGGGGATGCCCTGGGCCTGGGCGGCGGCGGTGATCTCGTCCATCACCTCCTCGAACTCCTCCAGCTCCGTCAGGCCATAGACCTGGGTACGGTTCTGGGGCAGGCCGCTATGCTTGGACACGGGCGGGGAGGGTGGGGCGTCGAAGGCGCGGTCACGGTCGAACAGGTAGAATTCCAGCTCGATCGCCACCATCGGCGTCAGGCCGCGCTGTGCCAGCTCCGTTACCAGATTTTCCACCAGGGCCCGGGGGGCATAGGGGAAGGGGGAGCCGTCGCCATCGTGCATGGACAGCATCACCTGGCCCAGCGGCTTGGCGGCCCAGGGCACGGGTGCCAGCGTGCCGGTGACGGGACGGCAGATGCGGTCGGGCACGCCCATCTCCACGGACATGCCCGTCTCCTCCACCGTGTCGCCGGTGATGTCGACGGCGAAGGTGCAGCCGGGGAAGGCCACGCCGTCCTTCCACACCTTGGTCAGCTCATTGATGGGCACGCGTTTGCCCCGGAACACCCCGCACAGATCGGGCAGCAGCACATCCACGGCCGTCACGGCCGGGTGCTGCTGCCGGAAAGTCTCGATCTCGCGAAGCAAATCCTGGGTCATTCGGAGGCTTGGTCCTATGGTCGTGACAAGGCACGCATGGCAACAGGGGGCGGGGACGCTGTCAAGCCGGCTGGCTCGCCGGACTGGTCTGAAACAATTGAATCCGCGCGGTCCGGCGGCACCGCTTGCCGGCCCCGGCCCTTGCGCGCATAGAATATCACGCAGGGAAACGGGGTGATGACAGGGCCATGTTCAGGACCATCCGCTTCAAGCTGGCGGCCTCATTCGCGGTGGCGGTGCTGGCCGCCGTCACCATCGGGCTGGTGGCGGTGCTGGTGGTGCGTTCCACGGGCGATCTTGTCATCCGCATGTACGACCAGCCCTTGCAGGCCATCAATTACGCCCGGCTGGCCCAGACCAATTTCGTCATGCTGGACCTGATGGTCGACCGCGCGCTTAAGGCGCCGGGCGGTCTGCCGGAGAATTTCCGCGAGGATCTGGAGATCAATGACGAGGATTTCCTGGCCAGTCTGGCCGTGGCCGAAGAACGCGGCCTGAACCCGGAAATCCGCACCTATACGGCCCGCATCCGGGAACAGAACGGCGCCTGGCTGACGGCCGTGCGGCAATTGACGGAGATGGGGCAGCAGGCGCCCGACCATGGGACGGCCATGACGGGGATGGAGACGCTGGCATCCGGCATCATCGCCAATCTGGAGATCGTGACCCAGATGGCGGCGGAGGATGGCTATCGCTTCCGCCTGTCGGCCGAAGCGACGATCCAGGAGGCGGCCGATCGCACGACCATGCTGATCGCCGCCCTGTTCACGCTGGTGGTGGGCATCACCATCGCCCTGATCCGCCATATCGTGACGCCGCTGGACCGCTTGACCCGCGCCACGATCCAACTGGCCGGGGGCGACATGGATGTGGCGGTCCCCCACACGGCGCGGCGCGATGAGATCGGCCGGGTGGCGGGCGCGTTGGGCGTGTTCAAGAGCGCCATGGAGGAGGTGCGCGAGGCGCAGGAGAAGGCCGAGGCCGCCACCCGCGCCAAGTCGGAATTCCTGGCCATGATGAGCCATGAGATCCGCACGCCGATGAATGGCGTGCTGGGCCTGACGCGGCTGCTGCTGCGGTCGGGCCTGGATGAGGAACAGGCGCGGCTGGCCACCACGGTGCTGCAATCGGGCCAGTCGCTGTTGCGCATCCTCAACGACATCCTGGATTTCTCCAAGCTGGAGGCCAGCCGGGCGGAGATCGAGGTCCTGGATTTCGAACTGGCTTCGCTGGTTGCCGGTTCCACCATGCTGATGCGCAACCGGGCGGAGGAGAAAGGCCTGTGGCTGGCGGAGGAGGTGGATGAAAGTCTGCCCGCCTATCTGAAGGGCGATCCCAACCGCCTGCGCCAGATCATGCTTAACCTGCTGGGCAACGCCATCAAGTTCACCGAGGCCGGTGGCGTCACCCTGCGCGCCCGTGCTGTGCAGGATCGACTGCGGGTGGAGGTGGCGGATACCGGCATCGGCATATCCGAGGCGGCGCGGGCCAAGCTGTTCGGCAGCTTCGTGCAGGCCGACAGTTCCATCACCAGGCGCTTCGGCGGCACCGGCCTGGGGCTGGCCATCTGCAAGAAGCTGGTGGAGGCCATGGGCGGGACCATCGGCGTGGACAGTATCGTCGGCCAGGGCAGCACCTTCTGGTTCGAACTGCCGCTGGTGGAGGGCGCGGCGGTGGCCGGCGATGCGGGTGTGGATGTCGATGCCCCGGCCGTGCGGCCCCTGCGCGTCCTGGTCGCCGACGACAATGCCGTCAACCGCAAGGTCCTGGCCGGTGCTTTGGCCGAACATGGCCACATGGTGCTGTTCGCCGAGGATGGGGAACAGGCGGTTGCCATGGCGCGCGACACCGACCCGCCGCTGGACCTGATCCTGATGGATGTGCATATGCCGCGCATGGACGGGATGAGTGCGGCCCGCGCCATCCGCGCCCTGGAGGGGCCGGTATCCGGAGTGGTGATCGTCGCCGCCACGGCCAGCGTCGGCGGCGACGGTATCCAGCGCTGCCGCGATGCCGGCATGGACGCGCATGTGGCCAAGCCCATAGACCCGGCCAACCTGTACCGGGTGATCCGGGGGCTGTTCCCCGATGGGGCGGGAATGCCCGCCGATGCCGACCTGGCCGAGGCCGGGGCGGTTGCCGGTTCACTGCTGACCGGTACGGAACCGTTCGTGCCGGAAATGCTGACCGATATGGCCGACAGCATGGGGCCGGACATGGCGCTGGACCTGATCGACACGTTCCTGTCGATCCTGCCGGAGGTGGAGCCGGACCTGTTCCCGGCCGAAGGGCTTCCCGATCCGGGGCAGGCGGGGGAGGTGGCGCATTCCCTGAAATCGGCCGCCGGGAGCCTGGGTCTGGCCCAGGTCTATCGCACGGCGGCGGCGGTGGAGGCGGCGGGACAGGTGGGCGACGGGGCGGCCCTGGCGGCACTGTTGCCCGACCTGCGCGGCGATCTGGATGCGGGCCTGGCCTGGCTGCGTGAACAGCGCACCCGATTCGAGATGGTTGCCGAGGAGGCCGGGGCATGAACCCGTTGCGTGATGGCGCCCGCCTGCGGGTGCTGCTGGCCGAGGATAACGCGTTCGAGGCGCGGCTGATCCAGGGCGTATTGCGCCAGCTGGGCGTTGGCATGGTCGCCCATCACCGTGATGGCGCCGGTGCCATGAGTGCCGTGACGGCGGACATGACACCCTTCGACCTGGTGATCTCCGACTGGAACATGCCGAACGGCACGGGGCTGGACCTGCTGCGCCATGTGCGGGACGTGTGGAAACACACACCCTTCCTGATGCTGACGGCCCATGCCACCGTTGACTTTGTCAAGGCGGCGAAGGCCAATGCCGTGGATGCCTATCTGGTCAAACCCTTCGCCCCCCGTGATCTGGCGGGCCGGATCACCCAGCTGCTCAGTGCTTGAAAAGACCCATCCATGCTGACCCAGAACCATATTCCCGGCTTCGAGAAGCTCACTGTCCTGCTGGTGGAGGATAATGCCTTCGCCCAGCGTCTGGCGCGGCAGGTGCTGGTGCAACTGGGGGTGCAGAACATCCATATCGTTGCCGACGGCAAGGCGGCGATCGAGGCGCTGGAGGAGACGGAGCTGCGATACGACCTGATCATCTCCGACTGGAACATGCCCAATGTCACGGGGCTTGAACTACTCCAGCATGTGCGCAAGACCTGGGAGAACATGCCGTTCCTGATGCTGACCGGCAACCAGACCGTGGATTTCGTGCAGGCGGCGCGGGCCAACAAGGTCGATGCCTACATCATCAAGCCCTTCTCGCCGCAGCAGCTGCGCCAGAAGATATGTGCCATATTCAACATCAAGGGCTGAAGCCCACCCGTCCCTTCCGGGCCGGGCCATGCAGGGGAGGGTTCGATGCACAGGCAGGAACGTATCATCATGGGCGCGCTGCTGGCCGTGCTGGCGGGCACCGCGACGTCTGCCGGCGCGCTGGAGCTTGCCGGGCTGAACCAGCGCAACGAATTGCTGCTGTTCTCCGATAAGGCACCGGGCACGGTGAAGACCGTCCCGGTCACGGGTGTGAAGGGCAAACTGTTGGGCCTGGATGTGCGGCCGGCCAATGGCAAACTCTATGCCCTGGCCACGGATAACAGCCTCTACACCATCGATATCGCCACGGGCGTGGCCACGCCGGCGGCCAAGCTGTCGGTGCCGCTGGCCGCCATCGACCATGTGGTGGTGGATTTCAATCCCCAGGCCGACCGGCTGCGCGTGATGGGGTCGGACGGGCAGAACCTGCGGGTCAATGTCGATACCGGCGTGGCGGCGGTGGACAAGCCGCTGGCCTATCACGCCAATGACAAGGTGAATGCCGGCAAGAAGCCCGCCATCTATGCCGGCGCCTATATCAATTCCTATGCCGGGGCCACGCAGACGCAGCTGTTCGACGTGGATAGCGGTGTGGGCGCCTATATCTCCCAGGACCCGCCAAATGACGGGGTGCTGCGCACCGTGGGGCCGCTGGGCGTGCCGGCGGGCACGATCGTGGAAGGGATCGACATCTTCACCGACAGTGCCGACGAATATCACGGCCGCGCCGTTGCCGGCGGCGTGCTCTATGACCTGGACGTGCAGCGCGGCACGCTGAAGAAGCGGGGCCGCATCGGTGCCGGTGACGCGGTCATCGACATCGCAATCCTGGACAAGCGCTGAACCGGCGGAGGGGAAGGCGATGGCCACTGATCTCCGTGAACGTGCAGGGGCCTTGGCACCCCTGGCCGCCCTGCTGTTCCTGGCCGGGTCGGCGGGTGCGGTCGATCCGCCCAGCATCACCCAACAGGGTATCGCCTTCACCCCGCGCGCCGTAACTATCAAGGTCGGCCAGCAGGTACTGTTCCGTAACGAGGACCCGTTCGGCCACAATGTCTATTCGCCGAACATGGAGAGCATCTTCGATATCGGCTTGCAGGAGCCGGGGACGGAGACCCCGGTGACTTTTAGCGTGGCTGGCGAAATCACCATCCAGTGCCGTATCCATCCCAAGATGCGGGCCAAGGTAACGGTCGTGCCGTGACCCTCACGCCACAGCCGGCTTCGGCCTGCGCGCCGGCAGGATGGTGATGACGATGCCGGCGAACAGCAGCGCCATGCCGGCGAGGCGTACCGGCCCGAACGTTTCTCCGAAGGCCAGATGCGCCGCGACCGTGCCGGTGACAGGCACCAGCAGGGAGAAAGGCGCCACCAGGCTGGCCTTGTATTCGCGCAGCAGCATGCCCCAGATGCCGAAGGCCACCAGGGTGGACAGGCAGACGATGTAGAGCAGCGACAGGCCGGCGGTCCAGGAGAAGCCGGTCACGGCGGCCCAAACCCGGTCCGGCCCCTCCACCGCCAGTGACAGGGCGAAAACCGGCAGCGGCGGTACGGTGGACAGCCAGACCATCAGCGGGAAGGTCGGCGTGGGTGGCAGGCGGCGGGTCAGCACATTGCCCGTGGCCCAGCTTGCCGCCGCCAGCAGTGTCAGGATGAAGCCGACCCAGGTGACATCAAGCCCCACCGTGCTGGCCGTCACCACCAGGCCCAAGGCCGCCACACCGGCCCCGGCCAGCTGCTGCCCCCGCGGCCGTTCACCCAGCATCAGGGCCGCGATCAGCATGGTCAGGAAGGCCTGGCATTGCAGGACGATGGAGGCCAGGCCCGGCGCCATGCCCTGGTCCATGCCCATGAACAGGAAGACGTAATGGCCCATGAACAAGAAGGTGGAGACCAGCGCCAGCTGTTTGAACCCGATCCCCTTGGGCCGCGGCACGAACAGCACCGGCAGGGCTGCCAGGGTGAAGCGCAATGCGGTCAGCAGGATGGGCGGAAAGCCGGTCAGGGCCAGCTTGATGATCACGAAATTGGCCCCCCAGATCACGGCGACCAGAAAGGCGAGGGCGATATGGAGGGGACGCATGGGATGTTCATCCGGCGGGGCGGCGATGGGAGCCTGATCGGAACATGGCAATATTGCTGACGCAATTGCCAACATGTGCTGATGACAATGCTGTTCCCTCAGGCGCCGGGCGCCGCCATCCGGCGGCTTGGCTTGCGCCGCACGCGCGGCGGGCCGGCAGTCGCCGGCCTGCAGGAGCATGAGTTCCCAACTTATGCTCCTGGGGGGTTGCCGCCATCGTTGCCGCCGGGCACTCTGGCACCCGACAGGCGGGCAGCGCCCGCATTACGGGAGAGCCCCTAGAATGGACGCCATCGCCGCCACGAACTGGCAGGACCGCGCCGCCCGGCTGCAATTCCGCACCCAGGCCTTCATCGACGGTGCCTATGTGCCCGCCGCCAGCGGCAAGACGTTTGAGAATATCAGCCCGCGCGACGGCAAGGTGCTGACCAGCATCGCTGAATGTGATGTGGAGGATGTGAACCGCGCCGTGGCATCCGCCCGCCGTACCTTCGAGAGCGGCGTCTGGCGCGACACCCATCCGCGCAAGCGCAAGGCGGTGCTGCTGAAGCTGGCCGCACTGATCGAACAGCATGCCGACGAGCTGGCGCTGCTGGAGACGCTGGACATGGGCAAGCCCATCCGCGACAGCCGCACCATCGACGTGCCGTTGTCCGCCCGCTGCGTGCAGTATTATGCCGAGGCCATCGACAAGCTGTACGATCAGGTCGGCCCCAGCGGGCCCGATGCCATGTCGCTGATCCTGCGGGAACCGCTGGGCGTCATCGGCGTGGTCGTGCCCTGGAACTTCCCGCTGATGATGGCGGTGTGGAAGGTGGCGCCCGCACTGGCCACCGGCAATTCGGTGGTGCTGAAGCCGGCGGAGCAGTCGCCGCTGACCGCCATCCGGCTGGCGGAGCTGGCGGTGGAGGCGGGCGTGCCGCCGGGCGTGCTGAATGTCGTGCCCGGGTTCGGGGAGACGGCGGGCCAGGCCATCGGCCGCCACATGGATGTGGACATGCTGGCCTTCACCGGATCGACCGAGGTCGGCAAGTATTTCATGCGCTATTCGGGCGAGAGCAACCTGAAGCGTGTGTCGCTGGAATGCGGCGGCAAGACCCCGCACATCATTATGCCCGACGCCGCCGACCTGGAGAAGGCGGCCGCCAACGCCGCCGGCGGCATCTTCTTCAATCAGGGGGAGGTCTGTAACGCCGGCTCCCGCCTGCTGGTGCATGAGAGCATCAAGGACGAGTTCCTGGAGCGGGTAATGCACCATGCCAAAGGCTGGATGCCGGGCGATCCGCTGGACCCCGCCACCACCATGGGCGCCATGGTCGATGCCAGACAGCATGAGCGGGTGCTGGGTTATATCGAGAAGGGCAAGGCGGAAGGTGCCAGCCTGCGCCTGGGAGGCGGAGCCGCACGGACGGAGACGGGCGGGTATTATATCGAGCCCACCCTGTTTGACGGCGTGGACAGCTCCATGACCATCGCGCGGGAGGAGATTTTCGGGCCCGTCCTGTCGACCATCACCTTCAAGACCACGGAAGAGGCGTTCAAGATCGCCAATGACACGATCTATGGCCTGGCCTCGGCCATCTGGACCCGTGACATCTCCGTCGCCATGAAGGCGGCCCGCACGATCAAGGCTGGCAGCGTCTGGATCAACTGTTTCGACGCCGGCGATATCACCACGCCGTTCGGCGGTTTCAAGCAGTCCGGCTTCGGCCGCGACAAGAGCCTGCACGCGCTGGAGAAGTACACGGACTTGAAAAGCGTCTGGATCGACCTTTCTTAATATGTGCGCCCTCAATTGCCGGGCGCCGCCATCCGGCGGCTTGGCTGCGCCGCATGGGCGGCGCGGCGGCAGTCGCCGCCGTACCGACGGTCATGAACTATGACCGTCGGTATAAGTGTGAAGCGACCAATGATGGGTTGAACCGCCGCCGATTTCCCGCTAGGTCAGAGAATGCAGAATATCCTAACCAGGAGTGCCGCCTTGCTCGTCAACCCGATCCGTCTTGAGGACGAAAAGCCGGAGTCCGATGCCCAGGAGGAAAAGGCCAAGGCCCCGCCCTCCATCGCACAGAATCTGTTCAAGGCCCGCACCATCCTGCTGTTCGGCGAGATCAACCAGAAGGTGGCGCAGGCCGTGACGGCCCAGCTGCTGGGTCTGGCCGCCGAGAATGACGAGCCGATCAAGCTGGTCATCAACTCGCCGGGCGGCCATGTCGAATCCGGCGACACGATCCACGACATGATCCGCTTCGTGAAGCCGCGCGTGCTGATCCTGGGCACGGGCTGGGTGGCGTCGGCCGGCGCTCATATCTTCCTGGGCGCTGCCAAGGAAGACCGCTACTGCCTGCCCAACACCCGCTTTATGATCCACCAGCCCGCGGGCGGCGTCGGCGGTCCCGCCACCGACATTGCCATCGAGGCCAAGGAGATCATCAAGATGCGCAAGCGCATCAATGAAGAGATCGCCAAGGAAACCGGCCAGCCGGTGGAACGCGTGGCCGTGGATACCGACCGGAATTTCTGGATGTCGGCGGAAGAGGCCAAGGAATATGGCATCGTCAGCCATATCATCGAGACCGCCGAAGCGTTCAAGTAATACATGTTCCCTCAGGCGCCGGCCGCCGCCATCCGGCGGCTTGGCTTGCGTGACCATGGGGTCGCGGGCCGGTAGTCGCCGGCCTCCAACGATCATTTCATGATCGTCGGTACAAGCGCTTAGATTGGTGTTGCAGGTGAAGGGCCGGTCTATCGCGACCGGCCCTTTCCATATCGGGGGTCCGGATGCGCATCCTGCAGGTGAATGTCGGTCGTGTCGCGATCCGCACCAATGCCAAGGGGCAGGAGGAGGGGACGGGGATCGGTAAGCAGTCCGTGACCGGTCCTGTTGTTCTGGGCCTGTCGGGCCTGGAGGGTGATGAAAGCGCCTATCGAAGCCGGGATATGGGCGACACCGCCCTGCATGGTTTCGCGTCCGAGTCCTATGCGGGGCTGGAGGCGGTTCTGGGCCGTGCGCTGCCCCGGCCCAGCTTCGGGGAGAATCTGCTGTTCGAAGGGTACAGGGATGCCGAAGTGCGGATCGGCGATCTGCTTTCCATCGGCACGGCCTTGGTCATGGTCAACCAGCCGGTGCCCCGCTGTACCTGGCCCGGTGTGCTGACCGGGGTGAATGCGCTGGGTGCGCAAGCCATGAAGGCGGGTACGCCCGGTTGGTACCTGAATGTGGTGCAGTCGGGCGTGATCGCGGCCGGTGACGGGTTGGAACTGGTGGAGCGCGGGGACGCTGGCTGGACCGTGGCGGGGCTGAACGCCCTGCTGCTGGCCAAGAAACCCGATCCCGCGATGCTGGCCGATGCGCTGGCCCATCCGCTGCTGGCGGATCGGTTCAAGGTGGAGTTGCGGGCATAGGCCCGATCATTCCGGCGCTGCCGCTTCCTCCTTCTTGACCGCGTTCATCTTGCGGCGCTGGTTGGCCATTTCCAGGATGGCGCCCTTCAGTTCCTCATGCTGGCGGGTGAACTGGTTGAAGTCGCGGCGTTCCAGGATCAGGAACTGGCAGTAATCCAGGGCCGTGATGTCGGCACTGCGCCGCCGGCCGCTGAGCAGCGCCATCTCCCCGAAGAAGGCGCCGGTTTCCAGCTTGATCGTATGGCCGGGCAGCTGCACTTCCACCGCACCGGCGGCGATGAAATACATGCCGTCGGCCGGGTCGCCTTGGCGGATGACGCGGGCCCCTGGCACGGCGGTTGACGGCTTGAACATCAGCAGCAGCCGTTCCAGCTCCCCATGCTCCAGATGCGACAGGACGGGGAACATCTCCACCAGTTTCTGGACCTGCAGGCTGTGCGCCTTCTGGCGTTCGGCGGCCTGATCGCGGACCTTGTTAATCTCCTGGGTCAGGCGTTTGAATTTCGGCTGGCCATAGGTGGTCCAGCCGTCGCGCCGCGCCTTCACCTTCGCCGTCAGCTTCTCCACACCGGCGAAGACCAGCGGGTTCAGGGTGATGGACAAGAGCGCACCGGCCAGGACCAGGTCGCGCCCCTGGTCGGGCAGCAGTTTCATCGAAACGCCCAGCCCCACCAGGATGAAGGAGAATTCGCCGATCTGCGCCAGGCTGGCCGACACCAGCAGGCCGGCGCCCAGCGGATAGCCCAGCAGCAGCACGATGCCCAATGCCACCAGCGACTTGCCGACGATGATGGTCAGCAGCACGGCGGCCACGGCAAGCGGTTCCCGCACCAGGATCGACGGGTCGAACAGCATGCCGACGGAGACGAAGAAGATCACCGAGAAGGCATCCTGCAACGGCATGCTGTCGGCCGCCGCCTTGTGGCTGAACCGCGATTCGGCCAGCACCACGCCCGCGAAGAAGGCCCCCAGGGCGAAGGACACGCCGAACAGTTGGGCGGAGCCATAGGCGATGCCCATGGCGATAGCCAATACCGCCAGGGTGAACAGTTCGCGTGAGCCGGTGCGCGCCACCTGGGCCAGCAGCCAGGGCACGATGCGCGGGCCCAGCACCAGGGCCAGCGTGGCGAACACCGCCACCTTGCCCAGGGTGATGGCCAGGGTCAGCAGCACCGGCCCATCGCTGGCGACGGCGCCATGCGCATCGCCGCCCGACGGTGCCTCGCCACCCAGCAGCCCGGCCAGGGCCGGCAGCAGGACGAGCGCCACGACCATGGCCAGATCTTCCACGATCAGCCAGCCCACGGCGATGCGGCCATTGGGCGTGTGCAGCAGGTTGCGCTCCTCCAGCGCCTTCAGCAGCACCACGGTACTGGCCACCGACAGCGACAGGCCCAGGACCAAGCCGGCCCCCAGGCCCCAGTCCCAATACCAGGCCAGTCCCACTCCCATCAGGGTGGCGATGGCGATCTGGGCCACGGCACCGGGGATGGCCACGCCCTTCACCGCCATCAGGTCGGCGGCGGAGAAATGCAGGCCGACGCCGAACATTAGCAGGATGACGCCGATTTCCGCCAACTCCATGGCCAACTGTCCGTCGGCCACGAATCCCGGCGTGAACGGCCCGACCAGCACGCCGGCCACCAGATAGCCCACCAGAGGGGGCAGGCGCAGGCGGTCGGCGACAAGACCGAAGGCGAAGGCCAGCACGAAGGCGATGGACAGGGTGGCAAGCAGGTTGGTGTCGTGCGGCACGCGGGGAGGTTCCGATCGGGGCGAAGATTGGCCGGCAGTATGGTGATCGGTGTGACCGGACGCACTGGAAAAATCGGGCAATGCCGCCGGTATGGTTGGATCAGGTTCCGCGAAAGTCTGGGCTGTGAGGGTTTTCGCAATATCTACCGTCACCCCGGCCTCCGCCGGAGTGACGGTGGAGAGAGCGGCCACGAAGGTGCCCCCGAGAGTTTTGTTGAGGTCTTGCTTGTGCAGATATGACGGTGGAAGAGCTGGTAACTGAGACGTCCGATCCCTCAATCACACACGCCCAACCGCTTCTCCAGCTCGTCCAGACGTCGCGCCATGGTGCGGATATTGTCGATCAGCAGTTGCACCAGCTGGCGCAGCAGCGGGTCGGCGCCGTACAGCCCCTCGCGCAGGACGCTGGCCGGCATGCGCATCAGCACCGATTCCGCCTCCGCACTGGCATGCGCCATGCGCGGCTTGCGGTCGAAGATGGCCATTTCGCCGAAAATGCCGGAGGTCTCGACGCGGCCGATGATGGTGGGATGATCCGGATCGCCGCGCCAGATGCGCACCCGGCCGCTTTCCACCACATAAAGACTGTCGCCGGGATCACCCTCCTTGAAGATCTGCTCGCCCGGTGCGAAAGTTCGGCGTTCGAAAGCGGCGGACATGGCGGCGTGACCCTCACCTCTGGCGGCACCCGCGATCCACGCAGGCCAGCCAAGCTTTACGCCGATTGCTTTCCTTTTGCCACGGGCTTGACAATAGTACGACCGTTCGTATTATTTGGACCCTATGAGCAAGGGTGAACGCACACGCGCCGCAATCCTGGACCAGGCGCTGGCCATGACCAGCACGGACGGATTGACCGGCCTGACCATCGGAACGCTGGCCGACCGGCTGGGCATGTCGAAATCCGGGCTGTTCGCCCATTTCGGCAGCAAGGAGCTGTTGCAGGCGGCGGTGCTGGAACGGGCGGCGGAACTTTTCGCCGACACGGTGGTGCGGCCGGCGCTCGCCGGACCGCGCGGTCTGCCCCGCGTGCTGGCCCTGTTCGAGAACTGGATCACCTGGACGATGGACCCGGTGCTGCCCGGTGGCTGTCCCATCCAGGCGGCCTCCATCGAATTCGACGATCGTCCCGGTCCCATCCAGGACCTGATCGTCAAGCAGCAGGAGGATATGCGCCGCGTCGTCATGGGCGCTGCCCGCCGCGCTGTCGAGGAAGGACATCTGCGGGCCGACCTGGATGTGGAGCAGTTCGCGTTCGAGGGTATCTCGCTCTGTTACGGTTTCACCCAGTCCTACCGGCTGTTGAAGAATCCAAAGTCGGTCGTCTGGGCCCGCACTGCCGTTCATGGTCTGGTCGACCGGGCGAAGGTGTGAGGCGAGTTTCGGCATCATCTACGGCGCCCGCCCGGATGGACGGACGCCCCCATCGGGGGGAGAGTTCAAATGTCTGTTTTTTTGTCTGAAAAAAGCACGATCGTTCGTAATAATCGGGGCGCGGGCGGCTGGCTGGACGGGCTGTCGGGCCTGTTCCATCCCTGGTCGCACCAGCGCCACCAGCTGGCGGAGGGGCGGCGGATGTATCTGGCGCCCGAACGCGCCGTGTCGCCGCCGGCCCTGCCGGAACCGGCGGGTGGGGTGGTGCTGGCCGTGCCCGGCTTCAACCCGCATCTGGCCGCCCGCATCTGGGGCGCGGAACGGGGGGAGGCGGCACCGCTGGTCCTGCTGGTCCATGATTGGGAAGGGCAGATCCATGACATGCTGGGCTTCGTGCAGCCGCTGCTGGACCAAGGGGCCCGCGTCGTCGCCTTCGATGCCCCGGCCCATGGCCGCAGCTCCGGTGATGAGACCAACCTGCTGGAGATGGCGCGTGCCATCCGCGCCGTGGCCGTTGCGGCCGGCGGCAAGCTGGCCGGTGTGATCGCCCATGGTGTGGGGGCCGCTGCCCTGACACTGGCCATTCAGGATGGATTGCAGGCCGGTCGCGCCGTGCTGCTGGCGCCACTGGTCGACCTGACCCTGCCGCTGCGCCAGATCGCCCATGTGCTGCGCCTGGATATGGAGGCCGAGCATGCCCTGACCCGGAGCGTGGACAAGGCGCTGGGCCAGCCGCTGGCGGCGCTGCACCTGCATGGCGATGTCTATACACCGTCCCTTCTGATCCATTCCGCCGACGACCGGATCATGCCGGTGTCCGATGCGCTGCTGCTGGCCGCCACCTGGCCGGGCATGGCGACGCATCTGGTGCAGGGGCTGGGCCATCGCCGGCTGCTGTCGGATGCCGATGTCGTTGAACATTCCGTGGGGTTCGCGTTGCGGGGGAGGTAATCCCTCCGCTATCATTTCACAAGCAAACAACAAGGGTTCGGGGAGGGGAGATGCCGATTTCCGTCGCGCCGCTTTATGCGGGGCTGCTGGGTGTGCTGCTGCTGGTGCTGAGCTACCGCGTGTCCATGTATCGCCGTCATCATGGCGTGTCGCTGGGCGATGGCGGGCACAAGGGGCTGCACACCGCCATCCGGGTGCAGGGCAATTTCGTGGAGTATGTGCCCACGGCCCTGATCCTGCTGATCCTGCTGGAACTGTCGGGCCGGCAGTCCTGGATCGTGCATGGGCTGGGGGCGGCTTTGTTCCTGGGCCGCGTCCTGCATGCCCAGGGCCTGACCGCCAATCCGGCGGGCAAGAGCTTCGGCCGGCTGGCGGGCATCCTGTTGACCTGGTTGATGCTGCTGGTCTCCGCTGTTCTGCTGGTCCTGGGCGCCGTCGCGGGTATTTAGTTCCCGTATGTCCGAACCGCCGTGCAAGGCCCCGACCGGGCTTTGCGCGGCTTTTGGCGTTGGCGAACGTTCGGTCGGTTAAAAGTTCTAAAAGTCGGGATTAACCGCAAGCCATGACGGGGAACCGGGTCTAGGATCGGCGGCGAACGAAGAAGAAATCAGCCGTTCGGTATCCATACACCCGCTTCACTTCCCCATCAGGCCGGCGCGGTCCTGACAATGATCCGGCGCGCCCAGGTACAAGGAACAACCCCATGTCCATCGTCGCGACCCCGACCCCCGGCCCGCTGCTGCTGACCCCGACCGATCACACGCTGATCATGATCGACTTCCAGTCACAGATGGCGTTCGCCACCAAGAATATCGACGCCGTGCAGCTGCGCAACAATGCAGCATTGGTGGCCCATGCCGCCAAGGGTTTCGGCGTTTCCACCATCCTGACCACGGTGGCGGAGAAGAGCTTCTCCGGCCCGATGTTCACCGAGATCACCGATGCCTTCCCCGGTGAGAAGCTGCTGGACCGCACCTCCATGAACACCTGGGAGGATGCCGGCGTCATCGAGGTGGTGAACAAGATCGGCAAGGACCGCCTGGTATTCTGCGGCCTGTGGACCTCGGTCTGCATCGTCGGCCCCACCCTGTCGGCGCTGGCGCAAGGTTACGAGGTCTATATCATCACCGACGCCTGCGGCGACGTGTCGGAAGAAGCGCATGAACGTGCCGTGGAGCGCATGGTGCAGGCCGGCGTGCGCCCGATGACCGCCCTCCAGTACATGCTGGAATTGCAGCGCGACTGGGCACGCGGCGAGACCTATGAACTGACCACCGGCATCGCCAAGAAGTTCGGTGGCGCCTATGGCCTGGGCATCATCTACGCCAAGACCATGTTCGGCGCCTCTGAAGGCAGTCACTGATTAAGTGCCGGGGAGCCCGTTCCATGAAGCCCTACCTCCTGTCGCTCGCCGTCGGCCTGCTGGTCGGTGTCATCTACAGCCTTCTGAACGTCCGCTCCCCGGCACCGCCGACCATTGCGCTGGTCGGGCTGCTGGGCATCCTGCTGGGGGAACAGATCGTGCCGCTGGCCAAGCGCCTTTATGCGGGGGAGCCGGTGACGGCCTATCTGCGCGAGGATTGCGCCAAGCATGTCATGGGCCGCCTGCCCGGCGATGAAAGCCACAAGGCATGAGCAGCCCATCGCGCCGCAGAACCTTGCAGGGGGCGGCGTCCCTGCTGATGACCCCGTTCCTTGCCGACCCTGGGAGAGCCGCGATGCCCGGCACCGATCTGATCCTGACCAACGCCAAGATCACCACGCTGGACCGCGCCAATCCGCAGGCCCAGGCGGTGGCCATCCGCGACGGTCGCATCCTGGCCGTGGGCAGCGAGGCGGAGGTGCGGGCGGCTGCCGGTGCCGATGCACAGATCATCAATGCCAAGGGCCGGCGCGTCGTGCCCGGTCTGATCGACAGCCACATGCACATCATCCGGGGCGGCCTGAACTATAATATGGAGCTGCGCTGGGACGGGGTGCCGTCGCTGGCCGACGCCATGGCCATGTTGAAAAAACAGGCCCAGATCACCCCGCCGCCGCAATGGGTGCGGGTAGTGGGCGGCTTCACCGAACATCAGTTCGCCGAAAAGCGCCTGCCGACCCTGGACGAACTGAACGCGGCGGCCCCGGACACGCCGGTCTTCATCCTGCATCTCTATGACCGCGCCCTGCTGAACCGGGCGGCCTTGCAGGCGGTCGGTTACACGCGCGACACGCCCAACCCGCCGGGGGGTGAGATCCAGCGCGACGCCAATGGTGAGCCGACAGGTTTGCTGCTGGCCAGGCCCAATGCCACCATCCTCTATTCGACGCTGGCCAAGGGGCCGAAGCTGGCGCCGGAATATCAGGTGAATTCCACCCGGCATTTCATGAGGGAGATGAACCGGCTGGGCGTGACCGGCGTCATCGATGCCGGCGGCGGGTTCCAGAATTATCCCGAGGATTACCAGATCATCGAGAAGCTGCATGCCGATGGGGAACTGACGCTGCGCATCTCCTACAACCTGTTCACCCAGAAGCCCAAGCAGGAGCTGGCGGACTTCGCCGGCTGGTCCAAACAGGTGAAGCCCGGCCAGGGCGACGATACCTATCGCCATAATGGGGCCGGCGAGATGCTGGTCTATTCCGCCGCCGATTTCGAGGATTTCCGGGTGGAGCGGCCGGAGATGCCGCCCAACATGGAAAGCGACCTGGAACCGGTGGTCCGCCTGCTGGTGGAGAACCGCTGGCCCTGGCGCCTGCACGCGACATACAACGAGACCATCACCCGCGCGCTGGACGTGTTCGAGAAGGTGAACCGGGATGTGCCGTTCAATGGCTTGCACTGGTTCTTCGACCATGCGGAAACCATCGACCAGCGCAATATCGACCGGATCGCGGCCCTGGGCGGCGGCATCGCGGTCCAGCATCGCATGACCTATCAGGGCGAATATTTCGTCGAGCGTTACGGTGCCAAGGCGGCGGAGATGACGCCGCCGATTTCGAAGATGCTGGCGTCGGGCATTCCCGTGGGTGCCGGCACCGATGCCACGCGTGTGGCCAGCTATAACCCCTGGGTGTCGCTGTCCTGGCTGGTCAGCGGCAAGACGGTGGGCGGCACCAGCCTGTACCCGCCCGCCAACCGGCTGGACCGGGAAGCGGCGCTGCGCCTGTGGACGGAGGCCAATACCTGGTTCTCCAACGAACAAGGCAAGAAGGGGCAGGTGAAGGCGGGGCAGCTGGCCGACCTGATCGTGCTGTCGGATGATTATTTCAGCGTGGCGGAAAGCGACATTCCGCACATCACCTCTGTCCTGACGCTCTTGGGTGGCAAGGTGGTGCATGGGGCGGGCGATTATGCGCCGCTAGCGCCCGACCTGCCCAAGCCCATGCCCGACTGGTCGCCCGTGCGCACCTTCGGCGGCTATTACCAGCCGGCACGCGACAAAGACGGCAAGCTGCTGAAGATGGGGTCGCTGTGCGGCTGTGCGGCATCCTGTGCCGTGCATGGGCATGACCATGCCGCAGCCTATGCCAGCCCCGCGCCCGCGTCCGACGAGGCCGGGTTCTGGGGGGCGTTCGGGTGTGGGTGCTGGGCGGTGTAGTGCCTCTTGTACGTCATCCCGGCGCAAGCCGGGACCCAGGGGCCAAACGCCCGACCTTTCCGCTGCGTTGATCGACGCCGCCGATAGGGATGTTCCTGTGGCCCCTGGGTCCCGGCTTGCGCCGGGATGACGAAGAAGGGGCCGAGAGAAGTAACGAAAGTCCCCGCCCATGCGCGACACCCCCGCCCCCATTGCTTCCTTGCTGGAAGCCCCGGCCATCAACCTCGCGGGCCGCATCCTGCTGACCTTGCCATTTTGGACCAGCGGCATCGCCAAGCTGCTGGACCTGGATGCGGCGCTGGGGGAGGCGGCGCATTTCGGGCTGGAACCGGCTTGGGCGACCGTCATCGCCACCCTGATCGTGCAGCTGGGCGGGTCGGCGGCGATCATTGCCGGGCGGTTTGCCTGGTTGGGAGCGGGGGGGCTGGGCGTGTTCACGGCCATCGCCACCCTGATCGCGCATCCGTTCTGGACTATCGCCGATCCCATGGCGCGGTTCCATGAGCGCAATACCTTTCTGGAACATGCAGGCCTGATCGGCGGGCTGGTGTTGGCCGCCATCCTGGCCCATCGGCGGGAGCGGCGCTGAATGGCCGAGGCAGCAAACAACAGTCCCCTGCGCTTGCCCCTGTTCCGGGCGTTGTGGATTGCCACCATCGTGTCGAATGTCGGCACCTGGATGCATGATGCGGGGGCCGGCTGGCTGATGACCAGCCTGTCGGAAAAGCCGATCATGGTGGCGCTGGTCCAGGCGGCCACTACCCTGCCCATGTTCCTTTTCGCCCTGCCGGGCGGGGCACTGGCCGATATCGTCGATCGGCGCAAGCTGCTGATCCTGGCCCAGCTCTGGGCGCTGGCCTGTGCCGGGCTGCTGGCGGCGGTGACGTTCCAGGGGCTGACCGGACCGGGGCTGCTGCTGGCCCTGACCTTCGCCCTGGCCACCGGGGCGGCCCTGTCGGCGCCGGCCTTCCAGGCCATCGTGCCGGAACTGGTGCCCAAGCAGAGCCTGCCCGACGCGGTGGCGCTGAACAGCCTGGGCATCAATATCTCCCGCGCCATCGGGCCGGCGCTGGGCGGCTTCATCATCGCGGCGGCCGGACCGGCGGCGGTGTTCGCGCTGAACGCGCTGTCGGTGCTGGGTGTGTGGATCGTGCTGTTCGCCTGGAAGCGGCAGACGGCACCGGCCAGCCTGCCGGCGGAACATTTCACCGGGGCGCTGAGGGCCGGTGCCCGCTATGTCCGCCATTCGCCCGCCCTCAGAACCGTGCTGATCCGGTCGGTGGGGTTCTTCATCTTCGCGTCCGCCCTGTGGGCCTTCATCCCGATCATCGCCCGGCGCGAACTGGGGCTGGGGGCGGCTGAATATGGGGCGCTGCTGGGCAGCATGGGGGCGGGTGCCATCCTGGGTGCCGTCCTGCTGCCCCATACCCGCAAGCATCTGTCGGCCAACGGGCTGACCGTGGCGGCCAGCCTGCTGTTCGCGCTGGTCTGCGTGGGCATGGCCTTTGCCCATAGCTTCGCACAGGCCGCGGCGGCCATGGCGTTCGCCGGCATGGGCTGGATCAGCATGCTGTCCAGCTTCAACGTGGCGGCCCAGATGGCGGCCCCGTCCTGGGTGAAGGCCCGCGCATTGGCCATCAACCTGCTGGTCTTCCAAGGCGCGATGGCGGCGGGCAGTGCCGGCTGGGGCTGGCTGGCGGGGCATCTGGGTATTCCGCAGACCTTGCTGCTGGCGGCTGGCGGCATGGTGCTGGCCTTGGGGCTGGCGCTGCGCTGGCGGATCAAGGGGGAGATGGCGGGGAATATCGCGCCCTCGTCCCATTGGCCCGCCCCCATCGTGGCCCTGGACAGCCCCACCGACCGGGGACCGGTGATGATCACCGTGGAATACCGGGTCGATCCGGGCCGGGTGACGGAATTCACCCACGCCATCCAGGGCCTGCGCCGTACCCGCCACCGCGATGGGGCCATCGCCTGGGGCCTGTATGAGGACGCGGCCCAGCCGGGGCTGATGGTGGAAAGCTTCGTGCTGGAAAGCTGGCTGGAACATCTGCGCCAGCATGAACGCACCACCCATGCCGACCGTGAGGACCAGGAGGTGGTGCGCGCCTTCCATCTGGGGCCGGAGCCGCCGCTGGTCCGCCACCTGATCGCGCCGTGAGGTTACGGTGCCAGGGATAGCAGGCGCACGGGGTGGATGTCGTAGACATTGTCCTGCCAGCCGCGCACGGATGGGGCGACCATGTGGAGCGAACTGCCATAGACCAGCGGCTGGACCCGGCGGCTGTGCAGGATATCCGCCTCCACCTGTCGCAATGCCGCCTGCTGGTCGGCCGGATCGGTCCCCTTCACGGTGAAATCGGGCGGCAGGAAGGGGGCCAGGGCGTAGAAGGGTGAATAGGATATCCAGCTGTTGTAGACGAAGCCCTTATAGTCGCCCTGGGCCATTCTGGTGCTGACGATACGGGCTTCCACACCGACAAGGTCGGTTTCCACGCCCAGCACCTGTTTCCATTGCGCGGCGATGGCGACCACGCGGCGGCGTATGGCTTCCACGCCCGCGAACAGGATTTCCACCCGTGGCGGTGGCTGGTCGGGGCCGTAGCCGGCGCGGGCGAGGGCGTCGCGGGCCGCTTGCCGCCGTGCCTCCCCGGTGGGGCCGGCATAGGGGGGCGGGGGGCTGGACCAGAGGTCGGGGGGAACCAAGCCATAGGCGGGGACGGCGCGGCCTTGCGAGGTGGCGGTCAACTGCTCGCGATCCAGCGCCAGTTCCAATGCCTCCAGGAAGGCCGGATTGTCCCGCCAGGCGAGGGCGTCGGGGTTGGCGATCATTGCCGACAAGGCGGTCCAGGGATGGACGCGCAGCGCATCGGGCCGGTTCGCCCGCGCCCAGTCGACCATGGGGGCGGGGACGGCGCTGGTCACGTCCAGGTCGCCGGCGCGGAACAGGTTCATTTCCAGTTCCGCCTGTTCGGCCACCCGCATCTCCACCCGCGCCAGGGCGACGGTCGCTCGCCCATGATAGGTGTCGGCGCGGGTCAGGACATAGCGTTCCTGCAAGTGATGTTCAGCCAGCCGGAAGGGGCCGTTGCACATCAGGTTGCCGGGCGTGGCGAAATCGGCGCCCTTGGCATCCAGGGTCGGGCCGTGGACAGGCAGGGTGATGCGGTGGGCCAGGATCATGTCCAGGTCGGGCACGGGCCGGGCCAGCCGCACCACCAGGGTGGTGGGACCCGCCGCCTGCACCCCCAGCCGGTCGGGCGGCAGCAGGGACCGGCGAATGGCGGCGGCATTTTCCACCCCGTCCAGCAGGTCGGCGATGCCCGATCTTGTGGCGGGATCGACGGCCCGGCGCCAGCCGCGCACGAAATCGGCCGCCGTCACCGCATCGCCGTTCCACCAGCGCGCATCGTTGCGCAGATGGAACACCCAGGTCAGGCCATCGGCCGACCGGTCCCAGCGTTCGGCCGCGCCCGGCACGGTGCGGCCGGCCCCATCGCGGGTCATCAGCCCCTCGCACAGATCCAGCAGCAGGCGGGCGGCACCGATGGAAACGCCCCTATGCGGGTCCAGCGTTTCCGGTTCCGGCCCGATGCCGATGCGCAGCGTGTCGGCGGCCAGGGTAGGCGGTGGCGCCGTGAGCAGCAGGGTGACAAGGGCGATTGCGCGCATCAGGTGCCCGTGGGCAGGGTCAGGGCGCAGGCACGGACCAGGGGGTTCAGGCTGAACCCGTCGCCATCGCGGTCCAGCACCGATTTGTTCCACAGGGAAGGCAAGCCGCCGCGCGGCCGGTCCGCGCCGGCCTTTTCGAGGGCGCAGGCCGCCTGATCCACAGTGAACGCGTCGGGCATCGCCGCCAGCGCTTTCAGCGCCCGGCGTTCGGTTTCCGACAACAGCCCCAGGGCCCAGCCCATGGCGGCATCCAGTGACCGGTGGCGGGTGGGGCCGGGGCGGCGCATGCCGGGCAATGCCCGCATGGGATCGCGGCTGGCCTCCGCCGTGGCGCGCAGGCCCAGCAGGCTGGCGGCCCGCGCCCCGATCTCCACCCCCAGCGGCACGCCGCCCAGATGGCGGCAGATGCTGGCGATGGTGGGGTCGGTATCGGTGGCGATCTCCAGCCCGGCGGCATTCGCCGCCTCCATGAACAGGCTGGTGGCGGGGCTGGCGGTGCCGTCGCCGGCCAGGGCCAGGGGCGACAGGCGCACACACCAGGGCCGCAGCCGCCGATGCGCGAGGTGGGAGGTGACCAGCAGGCCCAGGCCTGCATTCTCCTCCACCAGCCGGCGCACCATGTCCTGGGCCGCATCGCCCAGCAGTTCGGCCCCGTCCAGCAGCAACAGGCAGTGCCGCCCCTGCAAGGCGGGGGCAAGGGCGGCCGGGCCTTCCAGCCCCAGGATGGCGGCGATGCGGGCGGCCAGCGTGTCGGCATCGGGCAGGAGAGTGCCGGTCAGGGGGACCAGCCATTGCCCGTCGGGGAAGTCGCCCGCCAGCGCCTGGGCGGCGGCGCAGGCCAGGCGTGACTTGCCGGTACCCGACAGGCCGGTGACCACCAGCAGCCGGTCGCGGCGCATCAGCTTCACGACATTGGCCAGTTCCAACTCCCGCCCCGACAGGGCGGTCAGGGTGTGCGGGATATTGCCGATGGTGGGAGCGGCCGGCACGGCGAGGCGATAGCCGCGACCATGGACGGTGAGGATCACCGACCCGTCCGCATCGCCGATGGCGGTGCGCAGGCCGGAAATCTGCACCGCGACATTGGCGGGATCGACGATCTGGCCGGGCCACACCCGGTCCAGCAGCTGGGCGGCCGTCACCTCGTGCCCCGCCTGTTCCGCCAGCGCTGTCAACAGGGCGGTTGCCCGCCGGCCCAGGGGCACGGGCACGCCCCCCCGGCTGGTCAGCCTTCCGCTGCCCCGGTTGAACCGGTAGGCGCCGACCGCCAGTTCCAGCGGTGCTGCATCCTGTCCCAGATGGAAGGCATCCGACGGCATGAAGGGTCTCAACCTGTGACGGGCTGGGCGTGCCGCACTGCGGCAGGCGTGGATATTAAGCGCGATTTCCGTCGGAATGACAGGGCAACTTTGGTACGGGGGTAGTGTGTGGGTTGACTTAATTACTTGAAGCACAATGCTTTCCCCGCGAAACGCGTGGGCACCATCGTTTCGACTTCCTCTACCGTCACCCCGGCGAAGGCCGGGGCCCAAATCGTAGAGCGAAGCGCTTGTCACTTGGGCCCCGGCCTTCGCCGGGGTGACGGTAGAGGGGGCTTCTACGGCAGTGCAAATCCCTTAAGTTAGCGCCTATGGGTGTTTGCCGGGATGACGGGAAGGGTCGGGATGTTGGGGGAGGGCGCTGTTCTTACCCCTTCGCAAACGCCAGCAGGTCGGCGTTCAGCCGGTCCTTGTGGGTGTCGGTCAGGCCGTGGGGGGCGCCTTCATAGATTTTCAGGTCGGCATGGGGCACCAGGCGGGCCACGGCGCGGCCGGCGGCTTCGATGGGGACGATCTGGTCGGCGTCGCCATGCACCACCAGGGTGGGCAGACCGGCGAAATGCTTCAGGTCGTCGGTGAAGTCGGTTTCGGAGAAGGCCTTGATACAGTCATAGGTGGCCTTGTGCCCGGCCATCATGCCCTGCATCCAGAAGGCGTCGATCATGCCCTGCGACGGCTTGGCGCCCGGCTTGTTGAAGCCGAAGAACGGGCCGGACGCGATATCCTTGTAGAGCTGGGAACGGTCGGCCAGGCTGCCGGCGCGGATACCGTCGAACACGTCCATGGGCAGGCCGCCGGGGTTGGCATCGGTCTTCAGCATCAGGGGCGGGACGGCGCCGACCAGGGCGATCTTCGCCACCCGTGCCTTGCCGTGGCGGGCGATGTAGCGGGTGACCTCCCCACCGCCGGTGGAGAAACCGACCAGCACGACATCGGTCAGGTCCAGCGCTTCCAGCAACTGGGCCAGATCGTCGGCATAGGTATCCATGTCATGCCCATGCCAGGGCTGGCTGGAGCGCCCATGGCCGCGCCGGTCATGGGCGATGGCGCGCAGGCCGTTGGACGCCAGATGCAGCATCTGGTTCTCCCAGCTGTCGGCATTCAGCGGCCAGCCATGGCTGAAAACCACGGGCCGCCCCGTACCCCAGTCCTTGTAATAGATCTGCGTGCCGTCATCGGTGATGATCGTGCCCATGATTGTTCTCCGGTCATGTGCGGGATGCTGACGCGCCCATTCCTTGCCCGGAACGGGTCGACGGAGAAACTATGGGGACGGAAAAGCGGGCTTGGCGTGTTAAAAGACCTAAAATCCGTTCCGGCAATTCCGAATGGACGCTAAACATTTCAGATCGTTGACGAAACCCGCGTGACGCATGCCCGACAGCATCGTGGCTTCCCACAGGCTGGATCTTGTTCACCGGCGCTTGCTGCGCGATGGCGCGCCGGTGCCGCTGGGCGACCGCGCCTTCGACCTGCTGGTGGCCCTGGCGGCGGCGGACGGGGCGGCGGTGCCGGCCGATGCGCTGACGGCGCGGGTCTGGCCCGGCGTGACGGTCAGCCCCGGCAATCTGCGCGTCCAGGTCCGCGCCCTGCGCCGCGCCCTGGGCGACGGGGCGGTGGTGAATGTGCCGGGCGTGGGTTACCGGCTGGCCCTGACCATGGCGGGGGACGGGCTGGCGGGCCATGCGGCTGACCCCCTGGTCGGGCGGGAAGGGGAACTGGAGCGGCTGGGCGAACTGCTGTCACGCGCCCGGCTGGTCAGTGTCATCGGGCCGGGCGGGGTGGGCAAGACCAGCCTGGCCCTGGCCGCGGCAGGCCTGGTGAAGGGCTTGCGCACGGTGCATGTGGAACTGGCCCCCATTCGCCAGCCGGGCCTGCTGCCCGTGGTGACGGCGGCGGCGCTGTCGCTGCGGCTGATGCAGGCCGATGTGCTGGGCACGGTTCGCGCCGGTCTGGCGGAACGGCCGACCCTGCTGCTGCTGGACAATACCGAACACCTGCTGGACGAGGTGGCGGAATTCGCCGACGACCTGCTGGGCCATTGCCCCGACCTGCGCATCCTGCTGACCAGCCGGGAACCGCTGGGCCTGGGCGGGGAGATGCTGCTGCATCTCTGCCCGCTGGAATGCCCGCCGGAGGGGGAGGGACGGGCGGATGCGATCCGCGCCTATCCGGCGATGCGGCTGGTGCTGCGCAACCATGCTCAGGCGGGATGGAAGCCGCCGGGTGATGAGCAGATGCCGGCATTGGCAAGGCTGTGCCGGCATCTGGACGGGCTGCCGCTGGCCCTGCTGCTGCTGGCCGCCTGGCTGCGCGATTGCCCGGTGACGGAGGTGGAGCGGGTGCTGGCCGGCCGGTTCCGTGACCTGCCGCTGCCGGCCAACGCCGGGTACCGCCATGGCAACCTGGACCATATGCTGGACTGGAGCGTGGAACTGCTGACACCGGCGGAACGGCTGCTGCTGGGGCGGCTGGCGGTGTTCGCCGGGGCATGGCCGGTGGAGGCGGCGGTGGCGGTCTGCGGGGCGGCACCGCTGGACGCCACGGCCGTGCCGGGCATGGTGGCGGGGCTGGTCTCCCGGTCCCTGGTGGCGGGCCCGATCCAGACGCGCCAGCAGGGTTTGCGCCTGCTGGAGACGATCCGGGAACATGTGCTGGCCCGCGATCCGGGGATGCTGGACCGGGAAGGGCTGCGCGGGCTGCTCTGCGGCTGGCTGACGCGGGGATTGCGCCGGCACATGATGGAAAACGGGCGGCAAAGCTTCACCACCAGGGGGCTGGAGATCGATATCGCCGATATCCGCGCCATGCTGGACTGGGCGATGGGTGGCGGGGATGTGGTCGCGGGCCAGGTGCTGGCCATCGATTCCTACCGGCTGTGGAACAGTGCCGGTCCCTTCACGGAGATCATGGAATATCTGACGCGGGCCTGGGACCTGTGCGGGCCGGACACCCCGCCGCTGGTGGGGGCCATGCTGGGCCTGCTGCTGCATGGGGAGGGAGTGCCGATGCGCCTGCCCCAGCATGCCGACCGGCCACGTTATGCGGCCGAGGATCTGGAAGCGGCCGTGGCGACCCTGCGCGGGCCGGATGTGCCGCCGACCTGGGCCATCGACGGGCTGATGTCGGCTGGTTATATCCGCCGCTATACCGGCGACCAGCAGGCCTGTCTGGCGCTGTGGGAGGAGGCGGTGTCCATCGCCGAGGCGCAGGGGATCGTCACCGACGCGGCGCGGCACTGGTCCCTGATCGGCTGGCAGCGGGCGGAGATGGGCGACATGGCCGGCGCGCGAGCGGATTTCGCCCGGTCGCTGGAACTGGCGGAGCGGCATGACCTGCCCCGCGGCCTGACCCTGATGCGGCTGGCCGATGCGGAATTCAATGCCGGGCAGTTGGACCGCGCCATCGCCCTGACGGGGGAGGCGCTGGCCTCGCCCCGGTCGGCGACCTTGACGCTGCGCCAGACGCTGCATGCCAACCTCGCCTCCTACCTGCTGGTGGCGGGGCGGTTGGAGGAGGCTGTGGCGCAGGCGCTGCCGGCCCTGCGACTGGTGATCGAACTGCATTACAGCTACGCCCATCCCTGGACGCTGGAACGGGGCGCGTTGCTGGCCTTGCGGCTGGGCCGGCCGGCGCTGGCGGTGGGACTGGCCCGGCTGGCGGAGCGGCTGATCGCGGAGGCACGGATGAAGCGTGGCGGGGTGGAGAAGGCCGTGCACGCGTTGCTGGCCGAGGGGCTGGCCGAGGTGAACGACGGCGGGCCGGTGCCGGAGGTGGCGGACGCGCTGGCGCAACTGCTGGACTTCTACGGGGTACAGGCGGCGGGGGCGTCCACCCGCCGATAACGCCGCCCTGCCATGGCCGTTCCGGGTGGCCCCCGTTCTTGCATTGGGCGGGCGTCGGCATTAGGTTCCGGCCGCATCGGGGGGCCGTCCCGGTGACGGTCCTCCGCCTCCCTTTCACCAACGGAACGGGTTCGCGGGATGAAGTCCGCCGTCATCGTCTTCCCCGGTTCCAATTGCGACCGCGATATTGCGGTTGCCTTGGAACAGGCTTCCGGCAAGAAGCCCCACATGGCCTTCCACAAGGACAGTGATCTGCCGGACGTCGACGTCATCGCCGTCCCCGGCGGGTTCTCCTATGGCGACTATCTGCGCTGCGGCGCCATGGCCGCCCATTCGCCGATCATGAAGGTCGTCAAGGAACGCGCCGCCAAGGGCGTGCGCGTCGTCGGCATCTGCAACGGCTTCCAGATCATCACGGAAGCGGGCCTGCTGCCCGGCGCCCTGATCCGCAACAAGTCGCTGAAATATGTCTGCCGCAGCGTCGGTCTGAAGGTGGAAAGCACCGACAGCGACTATACGCGCAAGTACAGCCAGGGCCAGGTGATCGGCATTCCGGTCGGCCATGGCGAGGGCAATTATGTCGCCGATGACGAGACGCTGAAGCGTCTGGAGGGCGAGGGGCTGGTGGCGTTCCGCTATGCCACGCTGCCCGGCCAGTCCGCCGATCAGGCCAACCCCAACGGGGCGACCAACGACATTGCCGGCATCTTCAACGCCCAGCGCAACGTGCTGGGCATGATGCCGCATCCGGAACGCGCCTTCGACCCGCTGCATGGCAACACCGATGGCCGTGCCTTCTTCGATAGCCTGGTGGAGGCCCTGTCGTGAGCGCCTGGAAGGAACCCGTGGTCAACGAGGCGCTCGCCGCCGAACATGGCATCAAGGCCGACGAGTACAAGCGCCTGCTGGAGATCGTCGGCCGCATGCCGACCTTCACCGAGCTGGGCATCTATTCCGTGATGTGGTCGGAGCATTGCTCCTACAAATCCTCGCGCGTCTGGCTGAAGAAGTTCCCGACGACGGCCCCCTGGGTGATCTGCGGTCCGGGTGAGAATGCCGGCGTCATCGATATCGGTGACAACCAGGCCGCCATCTTCAAGATGGAGAGCCATAACCACCCCTCATATATCGAGCCCTTCCAGGGTGCGGCGACGGGCGTGGGCGGCATCCTGCGCGACGTGTTCACCATGGGTGCGCGGCCCATCGCCAACCTGAACGCGCTGCGCTTCGGTGAGCCGTCCCATCCCAAGACCCGCCAGCTGGTGGCCGGCGTGGTGTCGGGCATCGGCCATTACGGCAATTGCGTGGGCGTGCCGACGGTCGGCGGCGAGACCAATTTCCACAAGGCGTACAATGGCAACTGCCTGGTCAACGCCATGACCGTGGGCATCGCCGACCAGGACAAGATTTTCTATTCCAAGGCGGCCGGTATCGGTAACCCCGTGGTCTATGTCGGGTCGAAGACCGGCCGCGACGGCATCCATGGCGCCACCATGTCCTCGGCCGAATTCACCGAGGACAGCGAGGCCAAGCGCCCCACGGTGCAGGTCGGCGACCCGTTCACGGAAAAGCTGCTGATCGAGGCCTGCCTGGAGCTGATGGGTACCGACGCCATCCAGTCCATCCAGGACATGGGTGCCGCCGGCCTGACCTCGTCGTCGGTCGAGATGGCCGGCAAGGGCGGTCTGGGCATCGAGCTGCATCTGGAGAAGGTGCCGCAGCGTGAGACGGGCATGACCCCGTACGAGATCATGCTGTCGGAGAGCCAGGAACGCATGCTGATGATCCTGAAGCCCGGTTCCGAAGACGTGGCCCGCGCCATCTTCGAGAAGTGGGAACTGGATTTCGCCGTGATCGGCCACCTGACCGATACGGGCCATTTCGTCCTGAAGATGAATGGCGAGACCTATTGCGATCTGGCCCTGGCGCCGCTGTTCGACGCGGCCCCGCTGTATAACCGTCCCTGGGAAGAGACGCCGGCGCAGCCGGAATTGGACCTGGACGAGGATGAGCTGTGGCCGGAAGATCTGTCGCTGGGTGACATCCTGACCAAGCTGGTCGCCTGCCCCGATCTGGCGTCCAAGCGCTGGATCTGGCAGCAATATGACAGCCAGGTGGGGGCGGATACCCGCTTCCTGTCGGGGCAGGCCGATGCCGCCGTGGTCCGCGTGCATGGCACCAACAAGGCGCTGGCCATGTCGTCCGACGTGACCCCCCGCTATTGCTTCGCCGACCCGGTGCAGGGTGGGCGTCAGGCCGTGGCCGAGAGCTATCGCAACGTGTCGGCCGTCGGCGCCCTGCCGCTGGCCATCACCGACAACATGAATTTCGGCAATCCGGAAAAGCCCCGCATCATGGGGCAGTTCGCGGGCTGCGTCGAAGGCATGGCCGAAGCTTGCCGCGTCCTGGACTACCCGGTCGTGTCCGGCAATGTCTCGCTCTATAACGAGACCAATGGCGTGGGCATCCTGCCGACCCCGACCGTGGGCGGCGTCGGCTTGCTGGCCGATGGCCACAAGGCCGTGGGCCTGGGCTTCAAGACCGATGGCGACGTCATCCTGCTGGTGGGCGAGACCGAAGGCCATCTGGGCCAGAGCCTCTATCTGCGCGAGATCCTGGGCCTGGAAGAGGGCCCGGCGCCCGCCGTCGATCTGGAAACCGAGAAGCGTCACGGCACCTTCGTGCGTGGCCTGATCCAGGACGGTCTGGTCACCGCCTCGCACGACGTGTCGGATGGCGGGTTGCAGGTGGCGCTGGCCGAGATGGCCATGGCCGGCAACAAGGGTGCCGACCTGTCCGGCCTGGATGGCTGGCACGTGTCGGAACTGTTCGGTGAGGACCAGGGCCGGTATGTCCTGACGGTCAAGGCGGGCGATGCCGAGGCCGTGGAGACCAAGGCCGCCGAGGCCGGCGTGACGCTGTCGCGCATCGGCACCGTGGGCGGCGACGCCCTGACGGGCGCCGGTGCGACCTTGATCACGGTCGCGGCACTGATCGAAGCGAACGAGGCTTGGCTGCCGGCCTATATGAATGGCAAGGTGAACTGATCTTCACCCTGTGAAGCCCGCCATCCCGATCTAGCCGGGATGGCGGGCGTTTTTATGCGAGGACCCGACCCATGGCGATGCACGCATCCGAAATCGAGGCCCTGCTGCGCGAGGCGTTCCCCGACGCGGTGGTCCGCATCGACGACCTGCGCGGTGATGGCGACCATTACGCGGCCTATGTGGAAAGCCCATCCTTCAAGGGCAAGACCCGTGTCGCACAACATCAATTGGTGTATGCTGCGCTCAAAGGTCGTATGGGCAACGAATTGCACGCGCTGATGTTGACGACGGCGGTGCCGAAGGACTGACGGGGGAGCCATGCCGGACGTACAAGGACGATGGCGTTCTCTGTTTGCCGGTCTTGCTCTCCTGTGTGTGATTGCTTCCCCGGTGCTGGCCGATGGTGCGCCGGGTGACCTTCTGTCGGGGCATCTGAACATTCCGACCGCCGAGGCGGCGGCGGATTCGACCAAGGCCGTTGCCTATCTGACGACAGCGCTGGAGATTGGCGAGGATCCCGGCAGGCTTGTGATTGATTTCGCAGATGGCACTGCCGGGGCCACGCTGTCGCTGGGCGACCCGCGCAGCCGAGGCCACCGCTTCCTTGTCGATCCGAATATCATGGATATGGCGGGGCTGCCGGCGGGGACGTATCAGGCCTGTTGGATGGAAATGCGGAAGGGCGAACAGCGTGCTCCGCTGAAATCGCTTGGTTGCTGGCAAAAGGAACCCACGCGGAAGCCAAACTTGGCCTTTACTGTTAACGCGGGGGATATCCTGTATCTGGGGCATCTGCGCGGACGGGCGGATGGTCTGGTGAAGACCGTCCTCATCGCGGAAACATTGCTGAAACGCGGGGTGGCCAGTGATCCGGCCTTCAACCAGACCGTTGATGACAAGCTCGCGGTCCATGGGTTGACCAAGAGCGACATCCATGGATATGGCGTCCGGACCCTGTCAGACGGGTCCAATCTTGTTCAGGTCTGGCTGGATGAGCAGAAAATCCCGGCCGGCACTCTGCTCGACCTTCTGGTGGTGCCGAGGGCAACCAGCCTTATGGGCGTGAATTCACAGACCCTTATGCGTTTCGTGTTCAGCGTCGAGGATCGGCTTGATGAGTTTTCGACCAGTTTGCCCCCGGAGTTGCGAAGCAGGGTCCGAACGGCCTTACTGTTGCAGCCCGGTGAAGTGATCATCGACGCTGTACCCGTTGGTCCGGCGAAGTCCGTCCCCTGACAGGTTATTTCTTTTGCTCCGGCACGCCACCGCACAACAGCGACTTCGGCGCAGGCCGGATGGCGGCAATGGCGAATGGCACCGTGAGGCCCGGAAAATCCTTCATTGCCGCCATAGCCTGCTGCGACTCGTCCGTTCGATTGATCATCGTTGCCTGATACCGGTCATTGATTCCCAGTACAAAGTCGCCGACATAGTTCACCTGTCCCGCCTTGATTTCCACTACGTTGGGTTTGGAAATGCAGGTCAGGACGGGCTGCATCATCAACATGGCGTCATGCGAGAAGACGCTGGAAACGACATAGAAGCCCGGCGTCACGACCCGGGCATAATACTGCGTCACGACGGTGCTAACGTCTTGATTGCCAATGGCGTTATGACCAATCTCAAACGTATCGTCGGGAACGCCGGCGCCAAAGATGTTGCGGTTTATTTCCATTGTCGCCGGATCGAGCTTCACAAACCGCAGGGAATAGCTGGCCTTGACCGGTAACATCGTCCGCAAACCCAGCAGAACCGCGGCCTTATCCGTCTGCTGTGCGGTCAGACGTTCGTCGCGGCCCATGTCGCTCCCCGCGACGCAGCCCGCCAACAGCACCAAAATTGCCATCAATGAAAGAATATTCTTCATTCGATACCGTCCTATATTGCACAATATGCCATCATAATTAGCCGTAGGTAGTATATCGTAATATTCCGTCGCGTCCAATCAGGGATTGCGCCATGCAGTTCGGAGCGGGGCGCAATGCGTGGAAGAGGCTCTATCCCCTAAACAGGGATCACTATATAACGTGCCATGGGTCGCAACAGCCACGGGGCTGAGCGGAGTTATGTCAAGGATCTGACCAGATGGACCAGACGGTTGCCGAGCGCATCAAGCGCGACATCAGCGACAATGACGTCGTTCTCTACATGAAGGGGACGCCCGTGTTCCCGCAGTGCGGCTTTTCCGCCGCCGTTGTTCAGGTGCTGAGCCACCTGGGCGTGAAGTTCAAGGGCATCGACATCCTGGTCGACCCGGCCCTGCGCCAGGGCATCAAGGAATTCACCAACTGGCCGACCATCCCGCAGCTCTATGTGAAGGGCGAATTCGTGGGCGGCTGCGACATCATCCGCGAGATGTACGAGGCGGGCGAGCTGCAGGACCTGCTGCGCGACAAGGGCGTGGCCTTCGCCGACGCCGCCTGATCGGTCTGTGCGGTTGACAAGAGTTGGAAAGGGCCTTCCCGTTGGGGAGGCCCTTTTTGTTCGTGTACTTTTGGCGGGTAATTTCAACTTTGCAAATAGTTGTATAAATAATAATCGTTGCAATCTATTTTCTATGCATTGCCATCCGCTTGGCCGATATTTCGCTACGGGGCGTGTATTGGCTGGAGTGGGATATGCGGAATATTGGATTGATGGTGGGTCTCGCCTTGCTGGCTGTTTCAGGCGCCGGCGCGCAGGAAGCGGAAAAGCCCGCCATGTCGGAGCCGATCGTGCAGACCGCACCGGCGAAGGATGATGGCAGTCGTCTGGTGTGTAAGACGGAGAAGGAAACCGGGTCGCGCGTGAAGCGTAACAAGATCTGCAAGACCAAGCAGGAATGGAATGAGATGCGCCAGAACACCAACAAGCAGTTGGATGAATACGGCAAGCAGGCGCCGCCCAATCCGCTGCCGTCGACATCCGGTTGATACCGACATGAAAAAAGGGCCGCCCCGGATGGAGCGGCCCTTTCGCTTTTGGCACGGGGACGGTTCAGGCCTTCCGGGCCACGATATTGTCCACGGCGACGGCACCGGCGCCATGGGCGGCCAGGACCAGGAAGCCGCCGGCCATGGCCAGGTTCTTCCAGAACATGATGGACTGGATATACGCCATCTGCGCATCGGCCAGCGCCCAGTAATTATGGAACAGGATGGCTGAGACCACCGAGAAGCCGGCCAGCGCCAAGGCGGCGGCGCGGGTCTGGAAACCGGCGACGATGAAGGCGCCACCCACCAGTTCCGTCAGGATGGCGGCAACCAGCAGCAGTTCGGACGGGAGCGGCAGGCCGGCGGAGCCGACATAGGCCAGACTGCCTTCCCAGCCCGTGACCTTCGACAGGCCGGAAGAGATGAAGATGGCGGCCAGCAGCACGCGGCCGACAACCGGCAGGTATTTGGAGTTGGCGGCGATCAGGTTGTTCATGATGAGGTTCCTTTGGCTTTTCGGTAGGGGCGCCGGCATCGGGCGCCGTCGTCTTGAAACCGAAAGTACGCCTGCCGAACCTTCGCGACAATGCGCATTCATCACGATTAATTGTCGCGCAAAACGGGACAATCCAAACCACAAAAAAGGCCGCGTCCCGAGGGACGCGGCCTGATCTGTCACCCGAGGGTGCCGGACCTTAGCGCGAATAGAATTCGACGACCAGGTTCGGTTCCATCTGGGTCGGGTACGGAACGTCGGTCAGGTTCGGGGCGCGCAGGTAGGTGCCCTTGAAGTTGCCGGTGTCGACGGTCACGTAATCCGGGAAGTCGCGCTCACCGGACTGGATGGCTTCCATGATGATGGCGAAGTTCTTGGCCTTGGCGCGAACCTCGACGACGTCGTTATCCTTCACCTGGTAGGAGGGGATGTTGACGCGCTTGCCGTTCACGGTGATGTGGCCGTGATTGACGATCTGGCGGGCCGAGAACGGGGTCGGGGCGAACTTCATGCGGTAGACGACGGCGTCCAGGCGGCGCTCCAGCAGCTGGATCAGGTTCTCGCCCGAGTCACCCTTGCGGCGCACGGCTTCCTGGTACAGCTTGCGGAACTGCTTCTCGCCGATATTGCCGTAATAGCCCTTCAGCTTCTGCTTGGCCATCAGCTGCAGACCGAAGTCCGACGGCTTCTTGCGGCGCTGGCCATGCTGGCCGGGGCCATATTCGCGCTTGTTGATCGGGGACTTCGAACGCCCCCACAGGTTGACGCCGAGGCGGCGGTCAATCTTGTACTTGGCTTCCTGACGCTTGCTCATAACGCACTCCATTCTCGCCGCCCGTATCAGACGGTCCTGTTGTCCCGGTAGTTCCCTGCCCTTTGCCCATTGGGGTTCCAAAAGGCAAAACAGGGACGGGGCGCCAAAGTGACCGGCGCCCGCCTTCCCAGGAATGGTGGCGGGTATAGGGGAAGGTTGCGGGGATGTCAAATCCCCATCGGCTTGGGCCGGTGCAACCCTGGTGGGCGTCGTAGGTCAGGTTGAGGCGCCAGCCGAGCCCTGACGGGGAAAGCTTCAAGCCTGCCTGTCAGGGCTCGCTCTGCTCGACCTGACCTACGATTTCACAGGCAGGCGGCCAGCGCCTTGGCGAACTGCCCGGCGGTTTCCACCGACAGGCCGGCGACATTGATGCGGCCGGAGCCGGCCATGTAGACGGCATGGTCCTCGCGCAGGCGCTTCACCACGTCCGGCGACAGCGGCAGCAGGGAGAACATGCCGCGCTGCTGGTCCACGCGGCCCAGCACACCGCCATGGCCGGCCAGCGCGGCGCGGATGCCCAGCAGCCGGTCGCGCATCGTGTCCAGTTCCAGCTTCCAGTCGGCGGCGAGCGTGGCATCGTCCAGCAGCGTGGCGATGACCGCCCCGCCGTGGTCGGGCGGCATGGACCAGTTGGCCCGCGCCAGGGCCAGGATGTTGGAGGAGATACGGTCGGTGTCGCCGGCCGCCGCCGTCTGCACGATCAGGGCGCCGACGCGGTCGCGGTACACACCGAAATTCTTGTCGCAGGAATAGGCCAGCACAGCCTCCGGGCAGGCATCCATGACTAGGCGCACACCGGCGGCGTCCTGTTCCATGCCCAGGCCAAGGCCCTGATAGGCCAGGTCCAGGAAGGGAACGATGCCGCGGGCCGACAGCAATTCGGCAATGGCCTTCCACTGGTCCAGGTCGAAATCAGCCCCGGTGGGGTTATGGCAGCAGCCATGCAGAAGGGCGATGTCGCCGGCCTGTGCCTTGTTCAGCGCATCCATGACGGCGTCGAAGGTGATGGCCTGGGTATTGGTGTCGAAATGCTTGTAGGTCTGCACCTTCAGGCCGGCGGCGGCCAGCACGGGCGGGTGGTTGGGCCAGGTCGGCGTGCCCACCCAGACAGTGGCGCCGGGCTTGGTGGCCCCCAGCAACTCCGCGCCCAGGCGCAGGGCGCCAGTACCGCCCGGCGTCTGCACGCCCGTCAGCCGGCCGGACAGATCGACATCGCCCAGGGCCAGACGCGCCATGTGGCGGGCGAAGGCGACATTGCCCTCCGGTCCCAGATAGGACTTGCTGTCCTGGGTTTCCCACAGCTTCTTCTCCGCCGCCTTGACGGACCGCATGACGGGGGTGTTGCCGGCATCGTCGCGGAACACGCCCACGCCCAGGTCAAGCTTGCCCGGACGGGGATCGTTGCGGAACATGCCGATCAGGGCCAGAAGGGCGTCGGCGGGCTGTTGGGCCAGCGGCTGGAAGAAGGACATGGAAGCCTCTGTTGAGGGGCGGAAGAAAGGGAGCCACAGGATAGGCGTTCGACAGCGCAATTACTTTGCGAACTGAGCCCCGTCCAGCGCCGATCTGCCCTGCGCGGCCGGTTCCGGTGGCGAATTATTGCGCCGGGCGACGAGTGGCCAGCCAGATGCCCGGCAGAACCAGGGCGATGCCCAGCAGGTGATAGGGCTCCAGCCGCTCCCCCAGCAGCAGGGCCGCCAGGGCGGCGTTATAGAGCGGGGTCAGATACAGGACCATGCCCGCCCGCCCGGCGCCGAACACGGTGACGAGGCGGCCATAGACCAGATAGGAGGCAAGGCCGGGAATGATGGCCAGGAAGACCAGGGTGGCGACGGTGCGCACCGACAGGTCGGCCACCTGACCCGCCGCCATCTCCAGCGCATAGAAGGGCAGCATGGACACCACGCCGCCGGCGCAGATGCCGGAGAAGCGGGCGAACGGTGTCAGGCCCGAGGCGCGGTGGCGCAGCAGCAGCGAATAGAAGGCCCAGCCATTGGCCGCCAGCACGATCCACAGATCGCCCGCTGTGAAATGCAGGTGCAGCAGCGCCCTGGGATCGCCCTTGGCGATGACGGCGACGACACCCGACAGGCTGATGGCCACGCCCAGCGCCTGCACCGCGCTGACCTTCTCCCGCCAGAACAGGCGGCCGTAGAGCACGATCAGCACGGGGGCGGCGGCATAGATCAGGCTGATATTGGTGGCCGTCGTCGTCTGCCCGGCCAGATAGACGGGCGCCCCGCAGATGCCCATGCCCAGGCTGCCCAGCAGCAGGAAGCCCCGCCAGTCGCGCCGAAATTCCGGCCAGCCGGCCACCAGTTCGTTCCAGATGAAGGGTGCCAGGAACAGCAAGGCCAGCGCCCAGCGCCAGAACGCCATGGCCACGGCCGGTATCTCCCCCGCCACGAACCGGGCCGCCAGCACATTCGACCCGAACAGCAGGGGCGAGGCGGCCAGCAGCAGGAACCAGGAAAAAGGGGAGGGGCGGTGGGACATGGGCGCTGGATAGGCCGGGCGGTATGGGCTTGCCAAGTGCCTGTTCGGGGCGGCAGGGAAATTTAATCTGGGCCCAGGATTACTGGCTCAGAACCTGCCCTCCCAGGTCCACCGCGAGAATGGCCAAGATGCAGAGGACGGCCAGACCCGGTTGCGGCCGGGGCTGGCAGATATCGGCACCGATTTCCCTGTCCCACAGGGTCGGCTTGGCCCGGTCCAGGCGCAGCTTGCCGTTATAGAAGGTGATCATGTTCACCAGAGGCACGCCCAGGCCCCACCCTTTCAGCCAGAGCAGATATTGCCGGCGCAACAGAGTGCGCAGGTCGGGGATCGTGCCATCGGGCCGGGCCAGCCGCAGATCCAGCAGCGCCTTGCCCGGCGTCGTGCCGATCCAGGCGAACAGCAGGGCCTGCAGCGTCAGGCCCACCGGCAGGGAAGCGAACATCACCAGGAACCGGGTGCCATCCGCCTTCACGCGGATATCCAGCAGGGCCAACAGCACAATCAGCACCGCCTTGACCAGATAGAGGTCGAGCAATTGTGCCCAGAGGCGCGGCCAAGGGCCGGCCTTGCGCGGCTCGTCCAGGGCTGGCAGGGGTGGGGCCGGGCCTGCATCCTCCGGCCGCTGGGCGGGGCCGGCGACGCGCAGCTGTTCGGTGAAGTCGGGGATAGTGCCGGCCCGTGCCCAGGCCGTCATTCCCGGTGCCCACAGCCAGTCGCGTGCATCCAGTTCCCCCGTCAACAGCAGGTTCCGCAGGCGCTGGACCGGGATGGGGCCCCAGCCATCGCCTTCATGCGCGTACCACCAACTGTCCGACATGTTTTGATCCTGTGACATGGGAGAGCGTCAGAGACGGAAGCTGATCTGGATGCGTCCCGTGATCAGCAACTGAAGGCCCAGATTGATCGCCAGACCGGCCAGCAGGACTAGGCTGAACCGGGCCGTGTCATGGCGATCCTGATAGACGTCCAGACCGCACGCCCCGTCCCATTTCGTGCGCCAGGCGCGGTCCACCCGCTTCTTGGCGAAATACATGAAGAACAGCCCGATGATAGGGATGCCCAGTGCGAATCCTTGCACCCAGAGCTGTATCTGCCGTTGCGCCAGCGTGGCGATGTCTGGGCGGCGGCCATCCAGCTGGCGCAGCCGCAGGCCCAGCAGCGCCTTGCCCGGCGTGGTTCCGGTTGCTGCGACCGATATCCCCAACAGCAGCAGGGTGATCGGCAGTACACAAATATTCAGCGACAGCGCTATCTGTAGATTCTTGCCCCAATAGCCCATGAGCATGAGGGAGAGGAGCAAGGTAATGTTGACAAGCGACAAATCGAGTATGGTTGCCAAGTAACGCGACCAGGGGCCGGCCCGTCTTGCCCCCTCCGTGTCGGGAAACCGGTCCGGTGGCGGTACCGGTTCCGGCTTCTGTCCGTTGAGGCTGTTGCCCGCCTCCCGCAGAGCCGGGGCGAAGTCCGGCAGGGTGCCGATCGGCGCCCAGGCCGCCATGCCCGGCCTCCACATCCAGTCGCGCCCGTCCAGTTCCCGCGCCATCAGCAATTTGCCCACGCGCTCCGCCGTCAGCGGGCCGTAACATTCCCCGTCATACGCGTACCACCATCTATCTGGCATCTCTTGCCTCGTTTTAAATCGATAAGGGATATACCGAAACGATCCACAATCGTTCAAGTGTCAGCGAAGGGTCGATTCCAGGCCGTTCAGCAGACTTTGAACGCGAACCTTCTCCGGCTCATCCCCGTTCGGCCACCAGCCCTGGATGGTCCAGACCTCGCCGGAGGCGAGGCCGCGCAAATGCCGTGCTTCCATCTCCGGCTCCATGCCTTCCTCCGGTTCGGATGTGAAGGGGCCGGTCCGGATGCAGACGGGCTGGTCGCCGACGGGCGCGGGGAAGGGTTCATCACGGTTGGGGATGATGCTCCGCAGCTGTTCCGCGACATGGTCCGGGAAGGGCCTGTCGATGAACTCGCGGCGGATCATCCCGCGTCCGTCGCGGTCCTGTTTCCAGAACCAATGGGCGGTGCCGCCATCGTCCAGCTGTTCCACTTCGATAACCCAGCCTGTCGCCAGCCGGCCGACCTTTCCCGTAACGGGATTGCGCCATCGATCGCTGAGGGCCATCGGCTGAGTGTATAATCTTCCCTCCTCGTCCGGCATCAGGGCATGGAACGGGTTGGGCAGGTTCAGGGCCACGCTCAACAGGGCCGAATAGGCCAGGAACGCTAACGGATGGCGCATCCGCCGGTCGTCATGCTGCCACATACGCAGGTCCAGTGCCGCGTCCCACCGGGTGGGCTGTCCGCGCATGACGCGCCGGCAGCTGAAGGTAGCGGTGATGGGTGCGGCAAGATGGATGCCCAGGCCAAGCCCTTCCACCCAAAGCCGGGCTTGGCGCTTCAACAGGGTCGGGAAATCCGGCCGGGTGCCGTCCAGGCGCGTCAGGCGCAGGCCCAGCAGCGCCTTGCCCGGTGTGGTGCCGGTCAGGGCTACCATCGGTGCCTGTAGCAGCAATGCCAGCAGAATGAGAATCCAGACCGCGACGAACTGCGCCATATTCCCTTCAAGGCCCGTGGCGTTGAACCCCATGATCAGGAGCAGGAGAATATAGGGCGGCGTCAGGATCGTGACGCCAATCATCAGATCGACCCCCTGGGCCAGCAGGCGCGGCAGCGGCCGGGCAGGGTGGGGGGCATTGGGATCGGGCAGAGGCAGATCGGGTTTCAATTGGTCGCCGGTCCGGTCCAAGGTCGACCCCAGGATGGCGCCATCGCGCACATGCCACCATTTTCCCGACATTGCCGTGCCATCTCCCCTTATCGCGGATGATGGTGTCGGCTCCAGGTCAACCCGTCAACGGGTTGCGGGTTCGGCGGTTATCTCGCGTGCCAGCAGCATGCGGTCCAGGCGCGGTTCCAGGCGGATGCCGGCGCGCACCAGCCAGCGGCCTTCGGCATGCATTACGGGGATCCAGGCCACATCGTCATGCAGGGCGCGGGCGGCGTCCTGCAATAGGCGATTGCGGCGGCCGGCATCGGCTTCGCCCAATGCCGTTACCAATTGCCGGTCGATATCGGCGTTGCAATAGCCACCGTAATTATGGGCGCCGCGGCCGGTCCCCTCCACGCCCCGGCCCAGCAGGGCCAGCAGCGAGGCCGGCATATTGGCGGGATTGTAGATCCAGCCGCCATAGAACAGCTCGAATTCGCCGGTGCGCAGCCGTTCGATATAGCGGTCCATGGGTTCGACCTGCACCTTGGCCCGCACACCGACCATGGCCAGGAAATGGGCGATGGCGTCGCCCACCTTGGACTGCATCGGCGTGACCATCAGGGTTGTGTCGAACCCGCCGGCGAACCCCGCCTCGGCCAGCAGGCGGCGGGCTTCGGCCAGGTCATGTTCGTCATCGGGGATGTCGGGGACATGGGCATCGGTGTCTTTCATGGCCATCTGGCCCGTGGCGTTACCGAAACCGGGCACGATGCGGTCGGCCAGCAGCCGGCCGGGAATGGCCAGCAGCAGGGCGCGGCGCACCCGCCGGTCGCGGAACCGGTTGGGGCCGTCGGGCCCATCGGCGGCGCGCTGGTTGGACTGCAGATAGGTCACCCCGCTGGACGGCCCCTCCACCAGCACCAGGTCCGGCCGGCGGGCGAAGAAAGGCAAGGATTCCAACGATGGATTGTCCAGGATATCGATCCTGCCCTCCACCATGGCGGTCACCCGCTCCTTCTCCGTCAGATGGATCAGGCGGACATGGTCCCAGCCGGCGGGGCTGCCCCAATAATCCCGGTTGCGTTCCACCACCATCTCGTCGGCGGCGAACCGGGCCAGACGGAAGGGGCCGGTGCCGAAGCCGGGGTCGGCATAATGGTCGCTGTCGCCCCAGCGATCGCCGGCGCAGCCGCCGGGCGTGAAGGTGATATTCAGGTCGGCGGGTGCCGCGACGATGGGCACGCTGGCCATGTCGCTGGGGAAGATGGCCACCCGCATCTCATGCCGGATGCGGATGGTGAAGGGGTCCGGCGCCTCCACCGCGATGATCCCGGCCAGCCGCGCGGCCAAGGCCCGCGGTTCCAGCCCGACCTTTCCCACGCGGCAGAAGCTGTACAGCACGTCGCGGGCGGTGAAGGGCTGGCCGTTCTGGAACCGCACGCCGCGGCGCAGATGGAACAGCCAAGCCCCGTCGGCCGTCTGTTCCCAGCGTTCCGCCAGACGCGGCACGGGGCGGAAGGCGGCGTCGACGCCGGCCAGCCCCTCATAAATCTGGTCATGCAGCAGGTAATCGGCGCGGTTGGCGCCCAGATGCGGATCGGCGGAACGCGCCAGATTCATCAGGCCGATGCGCAGCTCGGCGGCCTCCGCGCCAGCCGTGATCAGCAGCGCCTGGCCGGCCAGCAGCAGCAATCCCATCCAGGACCGGAAACGCGGCGCCAGCAAACGCAACTCCACCCGCAAGGCGCCCCAAATGGTGGGGGCACCGCACTATGCGATCGCCACCACCACTAAAGCAATAGGCCGAATGAGAGATATTATTGCGCCCTCAAGCGCCGGGCGCCGCCATCCGGCGGCTTGGCTTGCGCGCCACGTGGCGCGGGCCGGCAATCTCCGGCCGCCGACAGTCATCCGGGATGACTGTCGGATCACATCCCCTCGAACTGGATCTCCCAGGGCTCGGCCGCCGCGTCACGCAGCCAGTCCTGCATGGCGGGCAGGGCATAGATCGCATCGATATAGGCGGCGGAGACGGGATCGACCGCCACCTGCCAGGTGCGCAGGCGCGTGGCGACGGGGGCGAACATGGCGTCGGCGATGCTGAACGCGCCGAACAGGAAGGGGCCGCCGGCACCGAATCGGGCGCGGCAATCGGTCCAGATGGCCAGCACCCGGTCGATATCCGCCTGGGCGGCGGCCACGCGATCGGGCCGGTCATGGCGCTTGAGCACATCCATGAACAGGTTCTTGCGCAGGTCGGGGAAACCGGAATGCATCTCCGCCGCCACGGCGCGGGCCACGGCACGGGTTCCCTGATCGGCGGGCCAGAGCTGCGCGTTGGGGAACAACTCGTTCACATATTCGCAGACCGCCAGGCTGTCCCAGACCACCAGATCGCCATGACGCAGCGACGGGGCCTTGCCGCTGGGCGCGTGGGACAGCAGCGTCGCCTTGGTCTCCGGCTGGCGCAGCGGCACCACCACCTCCGTGAAACGTGCACCGGCATGGCGCAGGGCCAACCAGGGGCGCAGGGACCAGGAGGAATAGGCCTTGTTGCCCATCACCAGGGTAAGGGGGGCGGAGGGGATGTCGGACATGGCAGCGCTCTGCTTCACCGTTGCGGAGTGGAGGGCGGGAGAGTAGGGCTGTTGGCGAACGACCGCAAAGCCCCAAACTTGCCTTCGGGACAATCGCGGCATCCAGCACAGCAATGCCAGAAGGACGATATTTCGTGACCGCCTATCTTCTGACCGCACAAGCCGCCGATACCGTCACCATCACCCTGCTGAAGAAGGACGGGTTGGATGCCTGGCTGGCTGCCGCAGCACCTGTCGAGGCCGCCTGGGTGAAGCGCCTGGGCTTCAAGGCCGGGGCCGGTGCCACCGCCCTGGTGCCGGGTGCTGACGGGTCGCTGGCCCGTGTGCTGGTGGGCGTGGCGGATCGTATCGATATCTGGTCCCTGGCGGGCCTGCCGGGCAGCCTGCCGTCCGGGTCCTATGCGATCGAGACGGAGCTGGATGCGGATACCGCCACGGCGGTGGCCACGGGCTGGGTCCTGGCGACCTACCAGTTCACCCGTTACAAGAAGTCGGCCAAGGAATTCGCTGCCCTGGTGCTGCCGGCCAAGGCCGACCGGGCCGCCGTGGAGCGCTTTGCCAAGTCGGCCTTCCTGGTGCGCGATCTGGTGAACACCCCGTGCGAGGATATGGGGCCGCCGGAACTGGCGGCGGTGGCGGAGACGCTGGCGGCGGAGTTCGGGGCGAAGTTCAATGTCATCGTCGGCGACGACCTGCTGACCCAGAATTATCCGATGATCCATGCCGTGGGCCGCGCCGCCGCCCGTGCGCCTCGCCTGATCGAGCTGCGCTGGGGCGATGCGTCCCATCCGCTGGTGACGCTGGTCGGCAAGGGGGTCTGCTTCGACACCGGCGGGCTGGATATCAAGCCGGCATCCGGCATGCTGATGATGAAGAAGGATATGGGCGGCGGGGCGCATGCCCTGGGCCTGGCGCGACTGATCATGGACGCCAAGCTGCCGGTGCGGCTGCGCGTGCTGGTCCCGGCCGTGGAGAATTCCATTGCCGGCAATGCCTTCCGCCCCATGGACATCATCCCCACCCGCAAGGGCCTGACGGTGGAGATCGGCAATACCGACGCCGAAGGCCGCCTGATCCTGTGCGACGCGCTGGCCGATGCCGATGCTGAGAAGCCGGCCCTGCTGCTGGATTTCGCCACGCTGACGGGGGCGGCACGGGTGGCGCTGGGCCCGGACCTTCCGGCCCTGTTCTCCAACAATGACGAGCTGGCGAACGACATCCTGGCAGCGGGTACGGCCAAGGACGATCCGCTGTGGCGCCTGCCGCTGTGGCAGGGCTATCGCAACCAGCTGGACAGCAAGATCGCCGACCTGAACAACGCGCCCGGCGGCGGCATGGCAGGCGCCATCACGGCGGCCCTCTACCTGGAGCAGTTCGTGTCCAAGGACACGGTCTGGGCCCATGTCGACCTGTTCTCCTGGAACCAGTCCAATCGTCCCGGCCGTCCGGAAGGGGGGGAGGCGATGACGCTGCGCGCCTTCTTCGACGTGATCGCTAGGCGTTTTGGTTCGAAACAGTAACAATCCTTGCCAGTCCAGCCTTGCCGACAGGGTTAATCTTCGGCACACTCGGTTTCCGTGCCCGGCCGCGATTTCCGCGAAGCATCGGGCACGGGGACGCGGGTTTCGGGGGGCGGGGCATGTCACGTAACCTTCAGGCGTTGCAGCTTTGGCGACGGGCCCTGGTGGCCAGCGTTCGCAAGGATGGGCCGGACCTGTCCGCGCGGCAGCTGGCGCTGCTGCTCACCGTCTTCCTGACGCCGCCGCCGCATACAGTGCGCGGACTGGCCGCGACCCTGAACGTGTCGAAACCCGCCATCACCCGCGCACTGGACCGGCTGGGCCGGCTGGGCTACATCAAGCGCAAGCGCGATCAGGAGGATCGCCGTAACGTGCTGGTCCAGCGGACCGTGAAAGGGTCCGTGTTTCTGACCGAGTTCGGCCAGATGGTGATCGACGCGGAGAAGGCGCCCCAGAACGGCGACGAAGGCGGGGCCGTCGCGGACCCTGTCCTGGATGTCAGCGGCGTCGTGTCTCCCGTCATGGTGGACGGCGCCCGAACGGAAGCCCTGGCCCCATCGGCATGACCGACCAAGCAAAACCCGACCCCCGTATCCATCCCTATCGTGATGATCTGGCCGCCTCCTATCTGCGCGGCCGCGTGCAGGCCGCGCGGTTCATCGATGGCGTACCCTGCCAGGTCCGCAGCGGCTTCGTGGCATTGAAGGAGGAACCGTCCTTCGAGGCGCGGCAATCCACCGAACTGCTGCTGGGCGAAGGCTTCACCGTGCTGGACGAGCATGATGGCTGGGCCTGGGGCCAGAACGAGACCGACGGCTATGTCGGCTGGCTGCGGGTCGAGGCGCTGGAAGCCGACCTGACCGAGGCCACGCACAAGGTGACGGCGCTACGCACCTTCCTGCAGCCCGAAGCCGATCTGAAGCTGCCCTTCCTGGATGTGCTGCCCATGGGTGCCAGCGTCGTGGTGACGGGCGAGCAGGGCGACTGGCGGCAGGTGGAGGGCGGGGGCTGGCTGCATGCCCGCCACCTAGCGCCCGTGGACGCGCATGCCGCCGATTTCGTCGCCGTGGCGGAGCGGTTCGTGGGCACCCCCTATCTCTGGGGCGGGCGCACCAGCATCGGCATCGATTGTTCCGGCCTGGTGCAGGTGGCGCTGCTGGCGGCGGGGGCGGAATGCCTGCGCGACAGCGATCAGCAGGCGGCCTTGCTGGGAACGCTGATCTCCGCCGATGGCACCGGCGTGGAATATCGCCGGGGCGACCTGGTGTTCTTCCCCGGCCATGTCGGCATCATGACCGACGCCACCACCTTGCTGCACGCCAACGCCTTCCACATGCAGGTGGTGGCGGAGCCGCTGGCCGATGTGCTGGCGCGCGCGGGTGCCAAGGGCATCAATGCGGTGAAGCGTCTGGGATAGGGTGTTGTTCAGGGTTTGTAGGCAGTTCCCTCAATGCCTCCCCCGCGAAAGCGAGACCTCTGCGATACTCTTGGGCACCATCGTTGCCATTCTCACTACCGTCACCCCGGCGAAGGCCGGGGCCCAGATCGTAAAGCGAAGCGCTTGTCACCTGGGCCCCGGCCTTCGCCGGGGTGACGGTAGAGTTTGCTGAAACCCTCACGGCCCAGACTTTCGCACAGGTCTCGCTTTCGCGGGGGAGGCAGGGAATGAGCATGTATCCCCAAATCTCAACAGATCCCGGGTGCCCCGCTATGCCAGCGCCTCGCTCAACGCGGTCTGCTGCTCCGTCGTCATCGCGGCCTGTTGTGTGCCGGTGAAGGCGCGTAGCTGGGCCTCCGTCATCGAGTGGAACTGGTAGGGCACCAGCCCGGCGATCTGGGTATTGGTCAGGGCCGCCACCTGTCCCACCGTCACGCCCGTGAGTTGCAGCGCGCTCAACTGCCCGACCTGGGCCGGGGTCAGGTTGGCGAATTGCGTGGTGCTGAGCGCGCCGATCTGCGTGGAGGACAGCTGGGCGAACTGCGTCGTGGTCAGGGACTGCAATTGCGTGCCCGCCAGGTTGGCGATCTGGGTGGTCGACATGCCGCCCACCTGCGTCGGCGACAGGGCGGCGATCTGCTGGCTGCTGAGCGAGCGCAGCTGCACCCGCAACAGGGCGGACAGCTGCGTCCCCGACATGCCGGCCACCGCCGTGGTCGTCAGATCCTGGATCTGGGTCGTGGTCAGCGACTGGAGCTGCGTGGTGGACAGGCTGTTCACCTGCGTGGCCGACAGGGCGTTCATATGGCCGGTACCCAGGCCCGACAGGGCGGTGGCGGGCACGGCACCCAGCCCTTCGGCCGTGACGGCCTGAAGCTGGGAGGGCAGCAGGGCCGCCATCTGGGTGGCGTTGAGATGGCTCATGAAGGTGGCGTTCAGGCCGCCCAGCTGGGTAGTGGACAGGCTGGAGAACTGGACGGCGGAAAGGGCCGCACCCTGCGTGGCGCTGAAATCATTGAGACGGCTGGTGCTCAGCTGGCCCAGCTGGGTGGTGGACAGGGCCACGATCTGCGTCGTGGACAAGGCCGCGAACTGGGTGCTGGACAGCGACGTCAGCTGCGTGCCCGAGAGCCCCTGCACCTGCTGTGCGGTCAGCCCGGCGACGAAGCTGGCCGACAGGCCTTGGATCTGCGTGGCCGACAGGGCGGTCAGCTGGCCCGCCGACAGGTAGCCCGCCTGCGTGGCCGTCAGGCCCGACAGCTGCGTGCTGGCCAGCGTGGCCAGATCGGTGGTGGTCAGCGCCTGCAGCTGTGCCGCCGACAGGGTGGCCATCTGGGCGGCACTGAAGGAGGTGAGGCGGGAACCGGCCACGACCTCGAACTTGGCGGCACTGAGGGCCCCCATCTGGGCGGGCGTCAGCGCCGCGATCTGCTGCTGGGTCAATGCTGAGATCTGGGTGTCGCTGAGCCCGTTCAGCAGGCCGGACGACAGGCTGGAGATGACCGACGGCTGGATGGCGGCGATCTGGCCGGTGGAGAGATTGCCGATCTGCTCGCTGTTGAAGGCGTTGACCTGCGCCGCCGTCAGCCCGGCCACCTGGGCATCGGTGAAATAGGCCATGCGGTTGGCATGCAGGGCCGACAGCTGCGAGGGCGGAACATTCTTCAGCTGGGCCGCCGACAGGGAATGGAACTGCGCCTCCGTCATGCTGGACAGCTGTCCGGAGCGCAGGCCGGCCGCGGCGGCCGTGCTGATGGCGGCGATCTGGGCGTTGCTGAGACGTTCGACCTGGGCGTCGGTCAGCACGCCGATATGGTCGTCCGACAAGGCGGCGATCTGGGCCGTGGAGATCACGGGCAGCTGGCTCTCGTTCAGCATGGGGATGCTGACCGGGTCCAGCGCACCGAACTGGGCCGGGGACAGGGCCTGGATCTGCGCATTGGTCAGGGCGGCGACATGATCGGGACGCAGGGCTCCCATCTGGGCCGTGCTGAAGCCGGCGATCTGGGCCACCGTCAGGCCGGATACCTGTTCTTCCGACAGGGCGCTGACCTGGTTTTCCGACAGGCCGGACAGCGATGCGGCCGGTATGGCGGCGATATGGGCCTGTGACAGGGCGCCCAGCTGCTGCGGGCTGAGCACGGAAACCTGATCCTTGGTCAAGCCGGCCACCTGGGTCAGCGTCAGGCTGCCCACCCGCTCCGGCGTCAGGAAGTTCAACTGGTCGGCGGTCAGGCTCGCCACCTGTGCGGCCGTCATGCCGGACAGCAGTTCCTGGGGCAGGTTGTAGATCTGGTCCGGCGTCAGGCCGGCTACGGCGGCGGGCGACAGTTCGGTGAACTGGGTCACGGTCAGGTTGTTGATGGCACCGTCGGGCAGCACGCCGACCTGGTCGGGCTTCAGCCCGCGCAGCTGGGCCACCGAGAGGCTGGCGAACTGTTCCCCACCCAGCTTGGCGACGCGGTTCAGGCTGAGGCCGCCGATCTGGGTCGCGGTCATGCCGGAAAGCTGGGCGGGCGTGATCTCGCCGAAACGCTCGTCGCTCAGCGCATTCAGCTGTTCCACGGTCAGGCCGGCGATCTGGGCCGGGGTCAGGCTGGCGAACTGCTCGCCCGACAGTTCCCCGAAGAAGGTGGTGGTGGCGCCGGCCATGTGGGCGGGCGTCAGGGCCGCCAGCTGTGCCGGCGTCAGGGCACGGATCTGTTCCTCCGCCAGGCTGTTCAGCTGGCCCAGGGTCATGTTCTTGACCTGGGCGGTGGACAGGGTGGCGATCTGGTCGGGGGTCAGCTGGGTGATGCTGTCACCCGACAGCCCGGCCATCTGGGTCGTGGACAAGGCGGCCAGCTGTTCGGGCGACAGGGCCGCCAGCTGTTCGCCGTTCAGCGCGTTCAGCTGGGTGGTGGACAAGGCGGCCAGCTGCGCCCCGGTCAGGCCGGACACCTGCGACCCGGACAGCAGCGAAATCTGGTCGGTGCTCAGCCCCTTCACCTGGGCCGGGGCCAGCTGGGCCATTTGTTCCGGTGTCAGGGCGGTAATTTCTTCCGCCTGCAGAACCGCGATCTGGGTCGAGGTCATGCCCTTCAGCTGGGAGGCCGACAGGCTGGCGATCTGTTCCCCGGTCAGGGCGCTGATCTGGGTGACGGACATGGCGGCGATGCCGGTGGCCGACAGGCCGGCGACCTGCGTCACGCTGAGCGCCCCGATCTGGCCGTCGGTCAGGCCCTTCACCTGGGTCGTGGAGAAATTGGCGATCTGGTCGGGTGCCAGCGAGGCCAGCTGGTCCGGCGTCAGGGCCGACAGGGCGGCGGGCGTCAGGTTCCTCACCTGCTCGTTGGTCAGGCCGGCGATATGTTCGGGTGCCAGGCCGGAGATCTGCCCGTCATTCAGGGCCGCCATCTGGGTGGCCGTCAGACCCACCAGCTGTTCGCCCGTCAGCCAGGAAAGCTGGGCGTTGCTGAGCCCGCCCAGGGCCGCAGGCGACAGGCTGGCCACCTGCGTGCGGGACAGGGAAGCGATCTGCGTTTCGTTCAAGGCCGCCGTCTGGGTGGCGCTCATCCCCTTCACCTGCGCCGCCGACAGGCCGCCCAGCATGGTGGTACCCAGGGTGGAGACCTGTTCGGGCGTCAGGGCGCCGACCTGGACGGAGGTGAGGTTGCGCAGCTGCGTCTGCGTCAGGCCGGCCAGCTGTTCGGGGCTCAGCGCCCCCATCTGCCCGGCCGACAGGGCCGCCATCTGCGCCGTGGTCAGCGCCTCCATCTGCGTGGTGGACAGATCGCTGAGGCGTTCGGCCGACAGGCCCTTGACCTGGGCGGGGCTCAGTGCCGCGATCTGCTTGGCCGACAAGGCGGCCATCTGTTCGCCCACCATGCCGTTGATCTGCGTCGTCGACAGGGCGCGCAGCTGTTCGGGCGTCAGGGCGGCGATCAGGCCGGAATCCAGGCCCGTGACCTGTTCGGGCGTCAGCGCCCCCACCTGGCCCGCCGACAGGGCCGCCATCTGGGTGCTGCTGAGGCTGCCCAGCCGCCCGTCGGGCAGGGCCTTGATCTGGGTGGCGGTCAGGGCCACCAGCTGGGCCTTGCCCAGGCCGGTGAACTGTTCCTCCGTCAGCAGCGACATCTGCGTGACGGTCAGCGCCTTGATCTGGACCGACGTCAGGCCGTTCAGCTGGGTGGTGCTGAGGGCCGCCAGCTTCTCTTCCGTCAGGGTGGCGACCTTGCCCGCCGACAGGGTGGCCAACTGGGCCGTGGTCAATGCCGCCACCTGGTCGGCATTCAGGCCCGCGAACTGTTCATTGGTCAGCGCGCCGATCTGGGTGCCGTTCAGGCCCTTGATCTGGTCCGGTGTCAGGGTCGACAGCTTGTCGGCGGAGAACCATTTCATCTGCGAGGCGGTGAAGCCCGCCAGCTGGGCGGAGGACAGCGAGACCAGCTGCGCATCCGTCATCGCCCCGATCTGGGTCTGGGTCATGCCCTTGACCTGGGTCGTCGACAACTCGCCCATCTGTTCGCCCGACAGGCTGGCGAACTGGTCCAGCGTCAAGGCGCCGACCTGGGCGGCCGTCAGTCCCTTCAACTGGCTGGACAGCAGGCCGGCGATGGCGTCGGGATGGATGCCCTTGATCTGCGCCGGCGTCAGGGCGCCGATCTGCGAGGCGGTGAAGCCCGACCATTGCACGGGCGTCAGCGCGTTCAGCTGGCTGGGCGTGAAGCTTTTCACCTGGTTGGCGGTCAGCGCGGAAATCTGGCTGGAGGAGAAGCGGGCCAGCGTATCGGTGTTGAGCGCCTTCAGCTGGGTCGGCGTCAGGCTCTTCAGCTTGGTATTGGAAATCGCGCCCAGCTGCGTTTCGCTGAGGCTGTTGAGCTGGTTGCCGGTCAGCACGGCAACCTGGCCCGCTGTCAGGGCGCCGATCTGGTCGGTGCTGAAATAGCCCATCTGGTCATTGCTGAGCGCCTTCAGCTGCGGGGCCGTGAAGGAAGCGACCTGGGCGGTGGACAGGGCGGCAATTTTTTCCGCGGAAAGAAGCGACACCTCGCGCGGGGTCATGCCGCGGATCTGGCTGAGCGACATGGCGGAGAAATCCTCCGCCTCCAGCGCGTTGAACTGGTCGTCGTTCAAGGCCGCCAGCTGTGCCGCGGTAAAACCGATCTGGCTGGAGGACAGGGCGCCGATCTGGCTGCTGGTCAGGCCGTGGATCTGCTTGACCGAGATGGCACCGATCTGTGCCTTCGACAATTCGCCGATCTCGCCCAGGGAGAAGGAGCCGATCTGTTCAGCCGTCAGCGAGGCCATCGCCCGCAGGGGAATGTCACCGACGGAGTTGTAGGAACTGATCGCAACCATGTTCTGGCTCTTTCGCTCATTGGGTTTCCAGCCGCGAAAACCTTATAAGCAAGAGCCGGGCCAACTTTCCGGCATGTTCGTGGGAAAATTCTGCCGCATATGAAAACACCCCGCCGGCCGGGGCCCGGCGGGGTGTTTGGAAGGTTGGACAGATAAGGATAAGGAAGGGGATCAGCCGGCGCGGACGCGCTGGAGGAACCCGTCCACCTCCTTGCGCAGGCGCGTGGCGCCGCCGGTCAGGCCGGTCGCCGCCTCGCGCATGCCGCGGGCGGCATCGCCGGTGCCGGCCGCCACTTGGGCCAGGGACTGCACCTCCGTCGCCGCCTCGCGGCTGGCGCTGGAGGCGGATTGGACCGACCGCGCGATCTCCTGCGTCGCCATGCGCTGCTGCTCCACGGCGGCGGCCACGGTCGTGCTGATGCTGGACACGTCGCCGATGCGGCTGGTGATCTCCCCCAGGGCGCCGACGACGGCGTCGGCGGCATGGCGGACGGCGCCGATGCGGCGTTCGATCTCCTCGGTGGCCTTGGCCGTCTGGCCGGCCAGCTGCTTGACCTCCGACGCCACCACGGCGAAGCCCTTGCCGGCCTCTCCGGCGCGGGCGGCCTCGATCGTGGCGTTGAGCGCCAGCAGGTTGGTCTGGCTGGCGATCGCCGAGATCAGGTCCACGACATTCTTGATGCCTTCCGCCTCGGTATTGAGGTTGCGGACCAGCCCGTCGGAGCGTTCCACCGCGGCCGTGGCCTGACGGGTGCTGCCGGTGACACCTTCCACCTGGCGGGCGACATCGTTGAAGCTGACGGCCAGTTCCTCCGCGGCACTGGCCACCGACTGCACGCCCTGGTCGGAGCTTTCGGCGGCGCGCGACACATGGTCGGCGGCGGTACGGCCATCCTCGGCTACCAAGCCCAGGCGCTCGGCCTCGCTCAGCACCCGTTCCGCCGTCTCGCCCACCGTGCGGACGGAGCCCAGTACCGTGGCTTCGAAACTGTCGGCCAGCGACAACAGCGCCTGACGGGCGCGGGTGTCGGCCTCCACCCGTTCCGCGGTCAGGCGGGCGGCGTCCAGCAGGGCCGCCTTGAAGCTGAACAGGCCGTCGACAAGGCTGTTCAACTCGTCGGCGCGGACCAGATTGGCGGGATCGACCGACAGGTCGTTGTCGGCCAGCCTGCCCATGGCGCGGGCGATATTGTCGATGCCGTCGCGGACCAGCCGGGTGATGACGAAGACCAGCAGCGACACGATGGCGAGCGCCACCAGCAGGCCCACGACCAGCAGCCAGGAGGCCGTCACGGCACTTTGCGCCTGGCGCTCCACGCTGGTGCGGGCATCGGCCTGGATCTGGGCCGTGGCCTTGTCCAGGGCGGCCACGATGGTCTGCACCTTCTCATTGAAGGGCAGGACGGCACCGGCGGCGGTGGCCAGGTCGACCTCCAGCATGGTGGAGACGACGTCGACGGCACCGCTGAATCCTTCCAGCTCCGCAGCCGACGCCTTCACCGCCGCTTTCAGGGCGGGGTCGGCGATGCTGCCGGAGATGGTATCCAGCCGCTTGGCTTCCTTGTCGATGGCGGTCTTCACCGCCTCCAGTTCCTTGATGGCACCCGCCGCCGGATTGCCGCCGGCCACGGACAGCACCGCGAAATAGGCGTTGCCCAGGCTGCCCTTCAATTCGGTCACCAGGGTCTGCATCTCGGCGGCCCGCGCCAGCTTCTCATCCACCAGCACACGGGTGTCGGACGCCTGCGAGCGCAGTTCGACAATGGAAAGACCGCCCAGGACCAGCATGGCCAGGGCGGTGATGACGGGACCGGCCATCAGCTTGGCCAGCAGGGACAACCGGTCGAGACGGGCGAGAAGCGTTTGATACATTTGGCATTTCCTTTTGGATAGGTCCGAACAGCGCGGATATCCGCAAGACCGCCGGAAAGCGGGCCGGGCCTCTCCTTACAGGAGCGCCCGACCCGCAAGCGGATCAGAACGTCTGGGACACGCTCAGATAGAGCCTGCGTTCGGTTTCAAGCACCGTCGTTGCCGGGGTGCTCGCCCGCAGGAAGTCGGTGGCCGTCGCCCTGATCTCGGTGCCGGTGGAGAGGGTGTAGGCAACCGAAGCTGTACCACTGACGTAGGAGTCGATCTTGGTCGGAACCAGGAAGCCGGCATCGGCGCCCGTACCGGACCGCAGCTGGTAGCGGCTGGACTGCCAAGTCATACCCAGGTCAGCGGACAGGGCGCCGCTGGTCCAGCCGATATTGCCCTGCAACTTATGCGTCGGGGTGGCCTTTTCATAATAGACCGGGCGTGTCGGCAGCCTGCCCTTGTTGATGGTCAGGTCATCGTCGATATTGATCCAGGTGTACGAAGCTCCGTAAGTGAAGCCACCTGCAATGGCTCCTCTGATATCTGCTTCCACACCCCAGGAGGAGGATTCGCCAGCGTTGATGAAGGTCTGGGTCAGCGTGCCATTGATCAGGACACGATCCGACGCAGCGCCCGTCGTCGCTTTGACATCCTTGGTCTTCTGGCGATAGGCAGAGAGGCCGAAACTGCCGTTGATCGCCGGCAGCAAATGATCATAGCCCAGTTCGAAACTGCTGATGCTGGCCGGTTTCAGGTTCGGATTACCGACTGAACCAGCGCCGTAGAAGCCACCGAGTTCAAACATGGCGGGCAATTGATTGGCCAGACCATAAGTAAAACGCAACGTATCTTCCGGTGTGGGCTTGTATACCACACCACTGTTGAAACTGAACTTCGTCAAGTCGGTGTCGAATTCCGACACCGTGCGCGGCGTCGGCACTGCACCTTTGTAGCCCAGGTTGAAATTATCGACCCGCGCGGCATTGGTGAAGGAGACATTGTCCGAGACTTTCCAGTCCCACATCAGCGAGCTGGCGAAGATATCGGCGCTGATCCGGCCGCCTGGCGTCGGCCAGCGACCCATTTCGGACTTGCGGTATTCACCGGTGATTTTCACTGTGTGCTCTGGGTTCAGCTGAATCAGATCGGAGATCTGCGCAACCGTGAGACGCGCATCAGATGCACCGGTCCCCAGGTAATCAAAGTCCAGCCAGTTGCGATAGGCTGAGAAGTTTATCAGGCCCACATTGCCAGCATCGACGTCAACATCCAGCTTTGCCGCCCGGGCGACATACTCGATGGCAAAGTAGGTATTGGTCGTGGTGTAATTGTCCTGCAGTGAATAGCTGCGGGACAGTTCAACACCCACCTGGATATTGTCGGCCACCTGCGCCAGACCGGCGGCGGAAACATGGTTGGCCTCCATATCCCTCAGGCGGTTACGCTCGGTGGTGGTGAGCTTGCCGCGCTGGAACTCATCAGCCTCCTTGTAACCAGCCGAAAGCTTCAGACCCAAGCTGTCGCCGAGCTTGAGTGTCTTGACCATATTGGCTTCGCGCTTGTCATTATTGCCGGCGCGCAGCGTGGCGGTACCCGTCTCGTCATACAGTGGGTTCACCGTGATGATGTTGATCACGCCGGCCACGGCGTTGAAGCCATAGATGGCGCCAACCGGACCCTTGACGATCTCAATCTGCTTGATTTCCGACAGGGCCACCGGAATGGTGTTCCACACGACCATGGCATAATGGTCGTTGAACACCTGGCGACCGTTCACTCGCACCAGCAGGCGTCCATAATGGCCATGGTTGTAGCCACGGATGGCCACGTCGGCGGCACCGGTACCCCAGCGCAACACATCCAGGCCGCTATAGCGGTTCAGAATGTCGGGAAGGTTGTCCAGGCCACTGGCCTTTATGTCGGCGGCGCTGATGATCCGCAGCGATGCCGGGGCATCCGATGCCACCTGCGGCTTGCCCGTGGCGCTGGTGGTGACGGGCTGGCCGAACGCGTCCTGGAGGGCGGTATAGTTGATCGTCTGGGCATTGGCGCCGACGGCGAGCAGGGCGGTGGCGCCCAGCAGGATGGATTTCTTCATCTTATGGTTCTCCTGGTGATGACGCCGGCTCAATGCGCGGTCACGAGCATCTGGAAGTTCTTGTCGAAGCTGACGCCGGCCTTGGTCAGGGCGGCCGTGTTGACATGATATTTGGCGGCACCCGATGCCTGGCGCTCGACGGCCAGGGCGCATTTGCCGGCTTCCATGCAGGCCATGTCGCCGATGACCAATTGGCCGGACGCGGCTTTCCCGGATATGTCGCTGGCGCCCGCCACGATAACCGCGACAGCGCCGGTCAGGTCGCCGCCGGCGCCGTCAACCACCTTGGCGGCGACATCGGCGCCAAGGGCGCCCTTCAGCTGATCGCCGGCGGCGGCCTGGCCACTGTCAGTGACGATAGCGACCGGTGTCGGCTTGGCTGGCTTGGGCTGCAGGAAGTTCAGGGCCTTAACCGCAACGACCGCTGTCGGGCCATCGACGGCCGCCGCGGCGGAACCGGCGCAGGCCAGGATCGGCAACAGCATCGCGGCGGTAAGCCCGAGCAGGGACTTGGATCGCAATTGGTGCATTTGGTCTCCCCATTCTCTTCATTATTGGGATTGAACTCGCAGGTTGATAATGCATACATAAGAGTGATTATTGACTCTATGCAACTGTTCTTAGGGTTATGTTTTCAATTAAAAATGATAACTGGTAAAATTGTATTGGATTTAACTGTGCGAAAATTGAATAGATTTACGTTCTGTTGATTTAATGAAATTTAACTCAGCAACTAGACAACAGCTACCTGTGCTTTTTCTTCATGGGCGCGCACCCCCGTGCGATCGCACAGGCGCGCGCGCTTCATGATCAGAACTTCTGCGATACGGTGGCATAGACCCGGCGCTCGGTTTCCAGCGCCATGCCCAGGGCCGTTTCCGGCCGCAGGAAATCGCTGGCCGTGAAGCGGACCTCGGTCCCCGTTTCGAACAGGTAGCCGATGCTGGCCGTGCCGGTCCAAGTGCTGTCGATCTGGACTGGGGCCTGCCCGCCCGTCACCGGACGCAGCAGCGTCCGCTTGGACTGCCAGGACAGGTTCAGGTCCGTGGACAGGGCACCATCCGACCAGCCCAGGTTGCCCTGCAGCTTGTGGCGGGGTGACGCCCCTTCATACCCGACGGGGCGGGTGGCGATCGCGCCCTTGTTCACGGTGAGGTCGTCATTGAGATCGTTCCAGGAATAAGACGCGCCATAGCGCACCCCGTTCGTGGCGCGGCCATCGAACGCCGCCTCGAAGCCCCAGGAGGCGCTGTCACCGGCGTTGATGACGATGGAGGCCGGGCGGCCATTGACGACACTGCGGTCGGAACCCAGGAACGCCTTGATGTCGTCCGTGGTCTGCCGGAAAACCGACAGATGCAGGCCGCCATTGATGTCGGCCAGGGCGCGGTCATAACCCAGCTCGTAGCTTTGCACCTTGCTGGGCTTGATATGCGGGTTGCCGGCTGAGGCGAAGATGCCGGCGGGCGTGGCCGTGGGCAGGTAGAAGCCCCCCAGTTCCAGGATCGACGGCAGCTGGTTGGCCAGGCCGTAGGTGGCGCGCAGCGTGTCGACGTCGGACGCCTTGTAGACCAGGCCACTGTTCAGGCTGAGCTTGCTGATCTGGCGGTCGAAATCGGCGGCGACATAGGGCGGGGAGGTGGCGCCCGAATAGCCCAGATCCAGCCAGTCGGAGCGCACGGCGTTGGTGAAGGACAGGTTGTCGGTCAGCTTCCAGTCCCACATGCCGGCCACGGCCCACACGTCGTAGGAGATGGTGGCGCCGGGGGCCGGGAAGCGGCCCATGCTGTTGTGACGGTATTCGCCGGAGATCTTCACCGTGTGGTCGGTGCCGATCTGGATCAGGTCGGACAGCTGCACCACGCTGGTGGTCACGTCGGACTTGCCGATGCCGTAATACTCGAAATCCAGCCAGTTGCGGTAGGCGGTGAAGGAGATCAGGCCGGCGTCGCCAGCGTCACCCGTCACGTCCAGCTTGGCCGACTTGGTCAGGTAGTCGTCGCCATAGAGGCTGTTGGTGGCCGTGATGTCGGTCTGCTTCATCTTGGAACGGGTCAGTTCCAGACCGGCCTGCACGCTGTCGGTCAGCTGCGCCAGCGCGCCGAAGGCGACATAGGAGGATTCCGGATCCAGCAGGCGCGCGCGCTCCGCTGCGGTGATGGCACCCTGGCTGAACTCGTCCTGCTCCTTGTAGCCGGCGGAAACGCGCACCCCCAGGCTGTCGGAGATCTGGACATTCTTCGACAGGCCGATTTCACGCGCACCATTGTTGCCGATGCGGGCCGTAGCCGTGCCATCGGTGTCATAAAGCGGGTTCTGGGTGATGATGTTGATCACGCCCGCCACCGCGTTGAAGCCGTAGATGGCGCCGACCGGGCCCTTCACGACCTCGACCTGCTTGATCTCCGACAACTGCACCGGGATCGTCGACCAGTTCACCAGGGCGTAATGGTCGGAATAGACCTGGCGGCCGTTCAGCAGCACCAGCAGGCGCGGGCTGTTGGGCTGGTTGTAGCCGCGCATGCCGATATCGACGCTGCCGGCACCCCAGCGCAGCAGGTCGAGACCGCCGACGCGCGCCAGAATGTCGGGTAGATTGTCCAGGCCGGTGGCCTTGATCTCTTCCGCCGTGATGATGCGCAGGGCAGCGGGGGCGTCGGAAGCAACCTGGGGCTTGCCGGTCACGCTGGTGGTGACGGGCTGGCCGAACGCGTCCTGGAGAGCCGTGTAATTGATCGTCTGGGCATGGGCGCCGACGGCGAACAGGGCGGTGGCGCCCAGCAGGATGGACTTCTTCATATAGGGGGACTCCTGGGGGTGACGCCGGCTTAGTGCGCGGTCACGAGCATCTGGAAATTCTTGTCGAAGCTGACGCCGGCCTTGGCCAGGGCCGCGGTGTTGACATGGTATTTGGCAGCACCCGATGCCTGGCGCTCGACCGCCAGGGCGCATTTGCCCGCTTCCATGCAGGCCATGTCGCCGATCACCAGCTGGCCGGCGGCAGCCTTGGCCGACACATCGGCACCGCCGATGACGATCACCGCGACGGCGCCGGACAGGTCGCCACCGGCACCTTCCACAACCTTGGCGGCGACATCGGCGCCAAGGGCACCCTTGACCGCATCACCCGCGGCCGCACCGTCGGCCACGATGGTGACCGGGGTCGGCTTGGCAGGCTTGGGTTGCAGGAAGTTCAGGGCCTTGACCGCCACGGCGGCCGTCGGGCCATCCACCGCCGCCAGGGCCGGGGCGGCACAGGTCAGCATCGGCACCAGCAGTCCGGCCAGAAGGCCGGACCGTGCCGGAGAACGCACATTGCGCATTATGTCTCCATTGAGGCAGGAGGAGGGAAATGCTCCTGTCTCAATGCGTACAGTCGAAGATCAGGGTGCGTCACTACGACCGATATAATCCCTTTGGTTAGGTTTCCACAGAAAACCATCGGCAATTTCGCGTTGTGCTATTTACGCAACATATCATCGTAGTCAGTTATGATATTTTAACCATAAGATTCATCAAAATTTATCTATTAAAATTTCCTGAACATGATGCTTTATTTCACGGTATGCGATCTATTCTGACCCGTGTGTCCATTCTGTTTTCTGCGCTGCAAAAAAGAAACCCACCGATCCCGGCAGGGACGGTGGGTTTCGAATGCACATGACGGGTTTCCCGCCGGTCCCGGAAGGACCGGCAGGGGGCCTTTGTCATCAGAACTGGAACTGCATGCGGACGGCGGTCAGGTCCAGTTCGACATCCTGGCCATTGGCGCGCTCCGTCTTGCTGATGACGTGGTTCACCATGAAGCGGATGGCCGGATTGACGTACCAGTTCAGGCCCAGCGTCCAGTTGGTCTCCTTGCCGGCGGTACCGGTATTGATGCCGGCGGCGCGGTCGATCAGGTCGATCTGGCTGTAGCGGGCCGCGACTTCCCAGGCGCCGAAGCCGTTCTGGCCGACGGGCCAGGAGGGCTTCACACCGGTCCACTCGCCGATGTTGTAGTTGCGGCGCTCACCGGTCAGGACGTAACCGGCGGAGACGTAATAGCCGGAGAATTCCGGATCGGCCAGCGTCTGCACCGCATTGGTGGCGGTGCGGTCGGAATACTCGGCGCCGAAATTATAGTACTCGGCGGCGGCCCAGAAGCTCTTGAAGTTCACGCCCAGGTCGGCGCCGTAGGCATAGGCGCTGTCGATCTGGTTCACCGTGACGTTGGTCAGGCGGTAGGAGGTGTCGCGGCTGCCGATACGCAGGCCCGGACGGTCACCGAAGCTGATGGTGGTGATGGCGGTGCCGGCGGTCTGCGGACGGGACAGGGCCTGCGGGGAAGCCTGGTACACGCCCGACACGCCGATGCCGGCCGAACCCTCGTTGGCCTGCCAGAAGGCATAGGCGGCACGGCCCAGCAGGTTGACCTGATCGTCGAAGTCGGTCGCGGCGGCGCCGCTGACATTGTTCGTGGCGCTGCCCGTGACATAGGCGGCGACGAAGTGGCTGGTGCCCTTGTTCGTCACGCCGACGGCGGTGCGGCTGTCGGAACCGCCGATGCCGACGACGACGTTGCCGATCGGGGCGCGTTCCATGAAGGCGATGTCGTTGGACGAGGTGCTGTCATCCAGCGTGAACTTCGGCTGCATCACGCCGGCGACGATGGTCCAGCCGGGGATACCGGTGTAACCGATGTTGGCGGCCTGGATCTGGGCCCCGCCGCCACGGTTGCTGGCGAAGTTGGCGGTGACCTCATAGGTCCAGTCGGTGAAGACCTTGCCGGCCACGCCCAGGAAGGCGCGGCGGACGCCGAAGCCGTCGGTGCCGTCGGCGGTGAAGTTCTTGCCACCGTTGCCGAAGCCGTAATCCATGTGCACGCGGGCGCGGATGGCGGCGTCGAAGGCCTTGTCGGCCGTCACCACGCGGATGCGGCCACCGTCGGCGGTGACCTTCGGCATGGCTTCCAGCGTCTTCTTGTTGGCAGCGCTTTCCTTGGCGACCGAATCCTTCAGCGAGGTCAGCTGGCCCTGCAGGGCCTGGATCTGCGCGGCCAGGGCATCGATCTGGGCCTGGGACGGGGCGTTCTGGGCCATGGCCGGGCTGGCGGCCAGGATGGCGGCGGCGGCACCGACCAGCAGGGTGGACTTGAGGCTCATTGTTGTTCTCCGGTGGGATCTCTCACGGCGACAAAGCCTGTCAGCGCGCCGATCCCCATTCCGGGGTATGTATCAGCGGCACCTCAGGCCCCGGGGGGAGGGCTAACAGAGGCGCATTGCCGATTTGATGCGGTTTTATTACGACTTCATGACACGGATGAGCTGTTGCATTATAGGCACGGCCCGACGTGCCGGACTTTCATTTCGCAATGTCATTAAATTGTCATCTATGGGGGCTTGTCGCGGCGTCCGGCGGGTGTGCGGGGCCGTTGCGAACAGGGTTGCAACCTACCCCGTTCGGGTAGAGGATGGGCGCCCAGCCCACCGGAGCGCCCATCCAGGCGATGCAGGATCCGCACCCCACACAGGCCCAGCCGCCCGCCGCGCATGCGCGGACGTCGCCGCCCCTGGCGACGGTGCCCGTGCTGTTGCTGCTGACCTTCGCGGTGCTGGCCATTGCCGCCATCCTGTTCACCACGGCCCGGCAGTTCGATGCCGGCGAGGCGGAGCGTACGGGCCATCGCGTGGAACGCATGGTGGCCGGTGCCGGCACGACCTTGGGTATGGTGGTCCGTGACTATGCCGGCTGGGACGACACCATCAACCATGTTGTGAACGAACTGGACACGGTCTGGGCCGATGAGAATATCGGCATCTACCTGTCCGGTGGCTACCGCATGTCCATTTCCCTGGTGGTTGATCGCCAGGGCCGCGTCACCTATGGAGTGGAGGATGGCAAGCGCCTGACCGATGCGCGGATGCGCGATTTCCAGGTGACAGAGGCCATGCGCCGCATGATACACCATACCGTTTCGGCCCTTCCCGGCGCGACGGAACCAGTGACGGGCATCGTGCGCCTGGGTGACGCGCTCTATATGACGGGTATCGCCGATATCAGGCCGGGCCTGGGTGGTCCGTCGCGTGCCGACGGGGCGGTGCTGGTGTTCATGCAGAGGCTGGACCGGGTAGCCATGACGCGCATGCTGGACCCGCTGCTGCTCGAGAATGTCGATGTCGGGTTGCACGCCGCCATCGGCGTGGAAGGCAGCCGCCTGGCGCTGCGCGAGTTCGGCGCCATGGATGCGGAGCCGCCCGTGGGCTGGGTTGCCTGGCGCATGCCGCGCCCGGCGCAGGATTTTCTGGCCGGGGTCTATTGGGTGCTGGCCGTCGTGCTGCTGATCCTGTTCGCCCTGACCGCCCAGGTGCTGATGCGCGTGCAGCGCGCCGCCCAGCGCGAGACGGGGGTGAGCGAGGCGTTGCGGCAATTGTCCGGCCGTTATCGCGGGTTGATCGACGCGTTGCCCGACATGGTCTGCCTGTTGGGCGAGGGGCGGGTGTCGCTGATCAACGCTGCCGGCCTGTCCATGCTGGGGCTGGATATCCGTGATGCGGACAAGGTCGTGGGCCGGCCCTTCCTGGACCTGGTGGCGGAGGCGGACCGCCTGGTCTTCCATCGCGCCATGCAGGCGCGCGGTCGTACGGGGACGGAGTGGGTGACGCTGGGCCTGACGGCTGCGGGCGGCCGGACCCTGCCCATCGAACTGGCCATGCTGCCCGTGCTGGACGGGCCGCTGGGCGAGGTGACGCTGGTGGCCCGCGACCGGCGCCCGGAACTGGCGCGGCGGGAGACGCTGCGCGCCGCGGAGACCCGCGCCGCCGTGGCCGACCGGGCCAAGGGCCAGTTCCTGGCCAATATCAGCCACGAGCTGCGCACGCCCCTGAACGCCATCATCGGCTTTTCCGAGATATTGCGCGACGAATTGCTGGGCGGGCTGGGTGCGCCGCAGTACCGGGAATATGCCATCGACATCCATGAGGGCGGGCTGCACCTGCTGCGGCTGGTCAACGACCTGCTGGATATCGCCCGCATGGATGCCGGCACGCTGGAACTGCGCGAAAGCTGGGTGGAGGTGGCGCCGCTGATCGACCGGTGCGAGCGGTTGCTGCGTCAGAAGGCGGCGGAACGCGGCGTGCCCGTGCGCCTGGACGTGTCGCCCCCCAGCCTGCGCGTGCTGGCCGACGAGGTGCGGCTGAAGCAGATCCTGGTCAACCTGCTGGGTAACGCCATCCGCTTTTCAGAGGCGGGACAGGGGGTGGTGGTCACCGTCCGGCTGGAGGCGCAGACGGGTGACGTGCTGGTGGAAGTGGCCGACCATGGCATCGGCATGAATGTCGAGGCCATGCGCATCGCGCTGGAACCCTTTGCCCAGGTGGAAGGGGGGCATAACCGCCGCCAGCCCGGTGCCGGCCTGGGCCTGCCGCTGGCCAGGGGGTATGCCGAGGCGCATGGCGGCAGCCTGACCATGCAGAGCACGCCCGCCGTCGGCACCACCGTCACGGTCCGCCTGCCGGCGTCGCGCGTCGCCGGCGTCCCCGTGGAGGCTTGATCCGCGCTCCCTCGGGAAGCCGGGGAACGCTCAACGCCGTTCCTTGAACATGGCCAGGACATGGGCGTGCAGGGCCGGGTCGCCGGCCGCCGCCACATTGCCGTCGCAGCCCAGGCGCAGGGGCTGCCCGTTCCAGTCGGTGATGACACCGCCGGCCCCCTCGATCACCGCGACCAGGGCTGCCCAGTCATAGGGCTGTAATCCCGCCTCCACCATCAGGTCGATGAAGCCGGCGGCCAGCAGGCCGAAGGCATAGGCATCGCCGCCCCAGACCATGTAACGGCTGGATGCCTGGGTGATGGCGAATTCCACCTGGTGGAAGGGCATGGTGGCGGCCTGGGTGGCGAGCGCGATGTCGGCGCAGGGCCGCGTCTTCACCGGCTTCCCGTTCAGGGTCGTCGCCCGGCCCGCCACGCCCAGCCAGCGATCGCCCACCACGGGCTGGTCGATGATGCCAAGCACCGGCACGCCCCGGTGCAGCAGGCCGATCAGGGTGGTGAACAGGGGCCGGCCGGTGATGAAGGACTTGGTGCCGTCGATCGGGTCGATGACCCAGACATATTCGGCATTCAGGTCCTGGCTGCCATGTTCCTCTCCCAGGATGCCGTCACCAGGCCGTTCGGCGGCCAGGATGGCGCGGATGGCGCTTTCCACCTCCCGGTCGGCGATGGTGACGGGCGAGGCATCGGCCTTCACATCCACGGCAACCGGCGTGCGGTAATGGCGCCGGGCCACGGCACCGGCGGCATCGGCGCAGCGCAGGGCCAGATCGATCAGGGAATCGGGAAGGTTGGACATGGCGCAACGACTCCGGAAGGCGGATGGCCTGGCAGGGGCAAATAAAAAGGGCGGCATCGCTGCCGCCCCTTCATAGCATGTTCCGTGCGGCTTGCCGATTACGGCAGGGCCACCGGGCTGTCGGACAGCGTGCGCAGATACGCGATCAGCGCGGCGCGATCCTCGACCTTCTTCAGGCCGGCGAAGTTCATCTTCGTGCCCGGCACGGCGGCCTTCGGATTGGCCAGGAACTTGTTCAGATGCTCGAAGTCCCAGGCGCCTTCCTGCGACTTCATCGCGTCGGAATAGCTGAAGCCTTCCATGTGGGCATGCTTGTTGCCGACCACGTTCCACAGGTTCGGGCCGACCTTGTTGGCACCGCCCTTTTCGAAGCTGTGGCACGCGGCACAAGCCTTGACCAGCTTCTGGCCGGCCGCGGGGTCGGCTGCGGCCAGGAGCGGGGTGACCGGATCGGGCTCCGCGGGGGCGGCGGGCGCGGCGGCATCGGCGGTCGCGGATTCCGGCACTTCCACCTTATAGGCACGTTCGGCCGGGAAGTTCGGGTGTACCAGCTTCTTGGAGACGAAACCCGCCAGGAGCGCAATCAGCGTCGCCGTCAGGATCGCCATGAAAATCTTATTGAAGGTGCTGCTCGCCATCAGTCCTAATCCCTTGGGTTCGCCAAGCGCGGGCACAATAACGCCAAGAAGCGGGCACGTCCATGCCCGCCTTCCCGCAAATCCATGCGCGATACTTAGCCGAAGGATGCGTGAACGCACATGGCTTTCCGTCTTGACCCGGCGGACCAAATGTCGCACGGGAAAACCATGACCGATCCGAACCGTCCCCTGACGCCCCACCCGTTGGCTCACCCGCTCGTGGTGATCCCCGCCCGCCTCGGCTCCACCCGGCTGCCGGACAAGCCCCTGGCCGACATCCATGGCGTGCCGATGATCGTGCATGTCTGGCGCCGCGCCAGGGAGGCCGGGATCGGCCCCGTGGTGGTGGCCGCCGCCGAACAATCCATCGCCGACGCCATTACGGCGGCCGGTGGCACGGCCGTGCTGACCGATCCCGACCACCCGTCCGGTTCCGACCGGGTGTGGGAGGCGGTGCGGAGGATCGATCCGGCCGGCCGCCACGACGCCATCGTCAATGTGCAGGGCGACCTGCCCACCATCGATCCGGCCGCCATCCGCGCTGTGTTCGGCCCCCTGTCCGACCCGGGTGTGGACATCGCCACCTTAGGCGCGGTGATTACCGAACCGGCCGAACGCACGAATCCGAATGTGGTGAAGGCGGTGGTTGAGATGGCACCCGGCGCCGATACCGGCCGGGCGCTCTATTTTACCCGTGCCACCGCCCCGTGGGGCGACGGGCCGCTGTTCCACCATATCGGGCTCTACGCCTATCGCCGTACCGCCCTGGAGCGGTTCGTATCGCTGGCGCCGGCGCAACTGGAACAGCGGGAGAAGCTGGAACAGCTGCGGGCGCTGGCCAATGGCATGACCATCGCGCTGGCGCGGGTGGACATCGTGCCGCTGGGGGTGGATACCATCGAAGACCTTGACCGCGCCCGCCATATGCTGGCCCCATCGCCCGCGCCGTAGGAACGGCGCTTTCTTCCGCAACACCGATCCAAGACAGAGCGACCCCATGCCCGCCTCCACCATCGCCTATCAGGGCGCACCCGGCGCAAATTCCGACCTGGCCTGCCGCAGCGTGTTTCCAGACATGGTGACGCTGCCCTGCGCCTCGTTCGAGGATGCGTTCGCCGCGGTGCATGAGGGGCGCGCCCGGCTGGCCATGATCCCGGTGGAGAATTCGGTGGCGGGCCGCGTGGCCGACATCCACCACCTGCTGCCGCGCGGCGGGCTGCACATCATCGGCGAGCATTACCAGCGCGTCGTGCATTGCCTGGTGGCGCCCAGGGGCGCCAGCCTGGAGGGGCTGACGGAGGTGCACAGCCACATCCAGGCCCTGTCGCAGTGCCGCAACTATCTGCGCGAGCGCGGTCTGAAGCCCGTGAACAATGCCGACACGGCCGGTGCCGCCGCCGACGTGGCGCAGTGGGGCGACCCGACCAAGGGGGCCATCGCGTCGGACCTGGCGGCGGAGATCTATGGCCTGGACGTGTTGGCCAAGGGCATCGAGGATGCGGCCCATAACACCACCCGCTTCCTGATCCTGGCGCGGGAGCCCAGCGTGCCGGAGCGCGGCACCGACAGCGTCACCACCTTCGTCTTCCGCGTCCGCTCGCGTCCGGCGGCGCTCTACAAGGCGCTGGGCGGTTTCGCCACCAACGGCGTGAACATCACCAAGCTGGAAAGCTATCTCGTCGATGGCCGCTTCACGGCGGCGCAATTCTATATCGACGTGGAAGGCCATCCGGAGGAACGGTCGCTGCGGCTCGCCATGGAGGAACTGGGCTTCTTCGCCAGCGAGGTGAAGTTCCTGGGCGTCTATCCCGCCCATCCTTTCCGCCGCGATCAGCAGCAGCAGGGCGGCATCTGACGACCGGGCCGCCGGCGGGAGCAAGGCGGTGATCCTGCTGTTGCAGGCGATCGCGCTGTTCCTGGACGTGCTTTACCCCTGAATCGCTTTTGTTCCGTCCAAATTCCGCCATCGGGGGCATATCTGATGGATAGGCCGGCGGATGGCCGGTGACGCCTTTCGCCCGAGGGCCAATAATCATGCGAAGCCGCCTGCTTTCCCTCTCCCTTGCCTCCGTGCTGTTGTTGGGCCTGGGCGCCTGTGCCCCCGACCCGGCCGTCAAGCAGGGAGAGTTGCGCAACCGCCAGATCGCCGCCGGGTCCTGGCGCCTGTCGGAACTGCGGCTGGTCTGCATGGGCAATCCCGACGGTGGCCTGCCCGGCCGCCCCCTGACGGAGGATGAGGCGAACGAGCAGCGCCGCTTGGTGCTGGAACTGTCGTCGCTGGCGCCGGATGTGTGGCCCAATGTGCCGCTGTCCAACCCGCGGGTGGAGGAATTCCGCCGCATCTGTGCGGGCGACCCGGCCACCGGTACCCCGGCCCGTGCCCTGACGCTGCAGGAACGCCTGGAACTGCTGTCGCTGATGGCCACCGCGCCGGTGAGCCTGCCATCGGTGGCGGGCAGTGGCGGCAGCAGCGGCTCGGCCGGTGCGGTGATCTGGAACGATGGCAGTTATTCCAGCGGCGGTGGCGGCTATTACGACGATTTCCGCGATCCGGATTATGACCGGATGCTGTGGGAGCTGGAACGTGACCGGGCACGGTGGGATTACCATCGCTGGGAACAGCGCCGCCGTGAGATCTATTGGGAGCATGAGCGCCGCCGCCGCGAGTGGGAGCGCGACCATGCCCGTTACGAGCGCGAACGGCGCGAGCGGGAACGCGACGCGGCGGAGGAGCGTCGTCGCTACGATCGCCCGCCCGTCTATCAGCCGCCGCCCCAGCGCCCGTCCGACGACGAAGCCCGTCGTCGCCAGGCGGAGGAACAGGCCCGCCGCCTGCAGGAGCAGCGCCGCCGCGACGGCGAGGAGGCCCGCGGCCGTGAGGAGGAACAGCGCCGGCGCAACGATGAGGAGCGGCGCCGGTTCGAGGAGGATCGCCGCCGGGCCTCCGACGATGCGGCCCGGCAGGCGGAGGAATCCGCGCGCCGGATGCAGGAGCAGCGCCGCCAGGCGGAGGATGAAACCCGTCGCCGCGCGGATGACGAACGCCGTCGTGCCTCGGAGGAATCGGCGCGACAAATGCAGGAGCAGCGCCGGGAAGCGGAGGAACAGGCCCGCCGCCGTGCCGCCGAGGATGCGGCGCGTCAGGCGGACCAGCAGCGCCGTCGCGACGCGGAAGAATCGGCGCGACAAATGCAGGAGCAGCGCCGGGAAGCGGAGGAACAGGCCCGCCGCCGTGCCGCCGAGGATGCGGCGCGTCAGGCGGACCAGCAGCGCCGTCGCGACGCGGAAGAATCGGCGCGGCAAATGCAGGAGCAGCGCCGGGAAGCGGAGGAGCAAGCCCGCCGCCGCGCCGATGACGATCGCCGTCGCGCCGCCGAGGATGCCGACCGCCAGCTTCGCGACCAGCGCCGTCAGGCCGAAGAGGCGGCCCGCCGCCAAGCCGATGAGGAGCGTCGCCGCCAGCAGGAACAGGCTCCGCCCCGGTCGAAGTCGGGTGCCGATACCCAGATCCCCTGATCGGGTCGTGGTCGCGGGCAGGAGAGCGGCGGGTGTTCCCGCCGCTCAATGAATGTTCCAGTTGGATGATCCACCGCTTTCGAGGTGACCGGCAATGCGCTCGACATTGGCTTCCGTGTCCATCGCCACGCTGTTGCTGACGGCTGGTTGCGTATCCGATCCGTCCGTCCTGGCCTATTACCCGTCCGGTTCGCAAGGTGCCTACGCACCCGCCGGTACCTATGGGAACCCCTACATTTCCAATTACGACAGGCCCAGCAAGAAGGAGTTGAAGAAGGAGGAGGAGCAGCGCCGGCTCAATGCCTACCTGCAAAAGCTGGCCGATGACCGGGAGGACTATGAGCGTCGCGAGCGGGAAAAGCGTGAGGAACGGGAACGCGAGGAACGGCGCAAGGGGCAGGAGCAGTACGAACAGGCCAAGAAGCTTATCGAGAGGTCCAGGACCCGGCCCCCCTGACAGTCGCCGGGTTCCGCATGATCCAATGCCGGTCATCCGGGGGAGCCATATCAAAGGGTGTATATATCCTTCCCTTTTTCACCCTCCGGCTTGTAGATTGTCGCCGGTTTGCGCGGATGGGGGCGAAGGATGAGTGCGGTGGAAACGGGCGGGGAAGCGGGCGGCGACATCGCCCCGCTGCTGCGCCGCGAGGTGGTGGCGATGGTGCGCTATGCGCTGGGCAATGGCACGGGCATGCCGGCCGAATTGCTGCCGAAACTGTCGCTGCTGGACAAGGATGCGGTGCCGCTGGCCGATCTGGCCGAGTTGCACGGCCAGCTGGCCGGCCTGGTGGCGCCGGCCAGCCCGCGCACCATCCTGCTGCTGGCCGAGGACAGGTACGCGGGACGGCTTTTGTCCAGCTTCGGGCCCCTGCCCAATGTCCGCCGGCTGCTGCTGGCCGCCGTGCTGTTCATGCTGCTCTTCATCCTGGCCAGCCTGTCGGAGCATGTGAACGCCACCACCATCCGCCAGGATATCTACAGCCTGGACCGGCAGCACCTGCTGCATATGCTGATCTATCTGATGAGTGCGGCCGGGCTGGGGGCCAGCTTCAACGCCCTGTCCACGGCCTACCGGTTCGTGCGGGCCGGTACCTATGACCCCAGGCTGGACAGTTCCTACTGGATCCGCATCGTTCTGGGCATCATCGCCGGGCTGCTGATCTCGCAACTGGTGCCGCTGGGGGCGGTGGAGATGCCGGAAGCAACGGCGGCGGGCCATCACGGTTCCAGCCTGGGCAAGCCGGTGCTGGCGCTGCTGGGCGGCTATTCCGCCAACATGGTCAATACCGTGCTGCAAAGGCTGGTCGAGACGGTGCAGGCCATGTTCAAGGGTGACAGCAGCGACAATGCCGCCGCGCAGGAGACCAGCGTGCGTGCCAAGGCCGACCATCGGGTCGAGCAGCACAAGCTGTCGGTGGCCGGCGACCTGCTGGCCTTGCACCATGCCATCCGCAACGGCACGCCGCCGGCGGGACTGCTGGCCCTGACGGGGCGATTGCTGAACCGGACGGCACCGGGATTGGCGCCAACGGACGAATCCACGAAAGATTGAGGCGCATCAAGGGTGGTAGAGGACGCCCGCGTCGGTTATCGTCGCCCGGGCCGTTCGTCTGTGACATGCGGCAGCCATAATTTTCCGGTTCCCTGTCCGGTATGATGATGCGCATCCAGACCGCCCTTTCCCTGTCGCTGCTTCTGTCCCTGGCCCCGATCGCCGGGGCGGGGGCGCAGAACAGCATTCCGCCGCTGCCCGCCGCACCGTCGGACGGTGCGGCCAAGCCGCGTCCGCCGATTTCGGTGCCGGCCACGCCCGACCTGTCCGTGGCGCCCCTGCCCACAGCACCGGCGCAGGCGGAGATACCAGCGGCACCGGTCACGGACTTGCCGCCTTCCCGCTATCCAGGGAACGTGACCGGTCCAGAGCCGGTGCGAATGCCGGCGGAACGCAGCACGCTGGTTTACGCGCCCGGCGCCGAACCGCTGCCGGCCGGGACCGATGCGGTGCTGGCCGATATCGTGGCGCGGCTGAAGGCGCGGCCCACGGAACGGCTGGAACTGCGCGCACATGCTAGCGGCCGGGCCGACCGGCCGACGGAGGGGCGGCGCACCGCCCTGATCCGTGTGCGCGCCCTGCGCGACCGGCTGGTGCAGCAGGGGATCGATCCGCTGCGCCTGCTGGTCTTCGCCGATGGTTCCCCGTCCGATGCCGCCCCCGGCGGCCCACCCCCCGACCGTGTCGACCTGGTGATCCGCCCATGAGCCTGTCCGCCGACCGCCGCAGCTTCCAGCCGGACCAGACCGAACTGCCGGGCCCGCCCGCGACGAAGCCGCGCCGGTTCCTGACCCGGATGGCGCTGTTCACGGTGGCGGTGGCCTTGATCGCGGCGGCCCTGCTGCCAGCCTTGGTGGAGGCCTTCATGGCCAATCCGGGGCTGAACGGCTTGATCCTGTTCACCCTGCTGCTGGGCATCTGGTTCATCTTCCGCCAGGTCACCACCCTGGGGCCGGAGGTGGCGTGGCTGGAGGCCTTCGCCGCCAACCGCCCGGTGGGTACGGCCCCCCGCCTGCTGGCCCCTATGGCCCGCATGCTGGGTGAGCGCCGGGGTGGGCGCTTTACGCTGTCCACGGTGGCCAGTCGCGCGCTGCTGGACGGGGTGGGCACGCGCCTGGACGAGGGGCGGGAGACGTCCAAGTACTTGATCGGGCTGCTGATCTTTCTGGGCCTGTTGGGCACCTTCTGGGGTCTTTTAGAGACCGTGTCTTCTATCGGATCGGTGATCGGTGGGCTGAGTTTCGACAATGCCGATGTGGCCGGTGTGTTCGGCAATTTGCAGGCGGGGCTGTCGGCGCCGCTGGCCGGCATGGGTATGGCGTTTTCGTCGTCTCTGTTCGGTCTGGCCGGATCGCTGGTGCTGGGTTTTCTGGAATTGCAGGCGGGTCAGGCGCAGAACCGGTTCTATACGGAGCTGGAGGATTGGCTGGCCGGCATCACGCGCCTGTCCAGCGGGGCGTTGGGTGAGGTGGAGGGCAGTGGCAGCGGTGGCGCATCCGTGCCGGTCTATATCCAGGCGCTGCTGGAGCAGACGGCGGAGAATATCGAGCGGCTGCAATTCACCATGGCCGGGGCGGAGGAGGGGAGGAAGGCCCAGAACCACCATCTGGCCCAACTGACCGAACGCATCGCCACCCTGACCGACCAGATGCGCACCGAACAGCAGGTGATGCTGCGCCTGGCGGAGGGCACGGCGCAGATGCGGCCTTTGTTCGAGAAACTGGCCGATGGCCTGTCCAATGGCGGCAGCTTGGGCATCGACGAGGCGACGCGGGCCCATATCCGCAACCTGGAACTCTATACCGCCCGCATACTGGAGGAGACGACCCAGGGCCGCATCCAGTCCACCCAGGAATTGCGCAGCGAGATCAAGATCCTGGCCCGCACCATCGCGGCCCTGGGCGACGCGGAGCGCTGATCCATGGCCTATGTCCGGCGGCGCGGGTCACGGGGCGACAGGGTCGATGTCTGGCCGGGCTGGGTGGACGCGCTGTCCAGCCTGACCATGGTGGTCATCTTCCTGCTGATGGTTTTTGTCCTGGGCCAATTCTACCTGACCAACGCGCTGCAGGGCCGCGACCGGCAGCTGGCCGATCTGCAAAGCCGCGTAGCCCAGCTGGCCGATGCGCTGGCCCTGGAACGCGACAGCAATGCCCGGATGCAGCTGGATTTGGGCCAGCTGACCGAACGGCTGCGCGCCACGCTCGCGGAAAAGGATGCGTTGCAGGGGCGGCTGGACGCGTTGGGCGCCGCGGCCGACGCCGCCGCCAATGGGGAGGACCCGCAGGCGGCCCTGACTCGCGAATTGGAAGAGGAAAAGAAGATCAGTGCCGCCGCCCGCAACGAGGTGGCGCTGCTGAACCAGCAGATCGCCGCACTGCGCGCGCAGTTGCAGCAGCTGGTGGCCAGCCTGGATGCGTCCGAAGCCAAGGCCAAGGAGCAGGAGGTGCAGATCGCCGACCTGGGGAAGCGCCTGAACGCGGCGCTGGCCGGCAAGGTGGCGGAGCTGGCCCGCTTCCGCTCGGAATTCTTCGGACGGCTGCGCGAGATCCTGGGCAATCGTGACGATGTCCGCATCGTCGGTGACCGGTTCGTCTTCCAGTCGGAAGTGCTGTTCGACAGCGGCTCGGCGGAACTGGGGGAGGCGGGGCAGGTGCAGTTGGGCCGGCTGGCCAGGACGCTGTTGGACCTGGCGGCGCAGATGCCGCCGGAGATCAACTGGATCCTGCGCGTCGACGGGCACACGGACGTGGTGCCCGTGCGCGGCGGGCGCTGGGCCAGCAATTGGGAATTGTCGACGGCGCGCGCCATTTCCGTCGTGAATTTCCTGGTGCAGATGGGCGTGCCGCCGGAGCGGTTGGCCGCCACGGGCTTCGGGGAGTTCCAGCCGCTGGAGGCGGGCAACAGCCCCGGTGCCCTGGCGCTGAACCGGCGTATCGAGCTGAAGGTGGACAGCCGGTAGGATCAGGCCGCGTTCCGGTCCTGTAACGGCCAGTTCGCCGCTAGGGTGCGTTTGGGCAGGACAAAGCCCAGGGCGCCGAAGATTGCGTACATGATGCGCGTGCCGAAGGGGGGCTTGCCCGTCTCCACGATGGATTTCAGGTTGGCCAGGATGAAATCGCCACCCCATGTCATCTGCTTGGCCGTCTCCGTACCCAGCGGCATGTTGTCCACGGTCAGGGTCACCTCCACCAGCCCGTCGGCCTGTGGCACCAGATCGTAGATCACGACGCAGGGTGCATCATCGAAGCGGGTGAAACGGAACGTGTGGGCGTAGCGGCGCGGCGGGTCGTACTCCACCACCTCTCCCACCACCAGGGTGCGGCTTGCATCGGCGGTGCGCATCTGTACGGCGGCGCCGGCGTGGAAGCCGGTATTGACCAGCAGGCCATTGAACACGGCCTGCTGCGGACTGTCGGTCTTGGTCAGTTCCCGCCAGATGGCCTCGACCGAGCCCTTGATTTTGGTCCGGAAGATCTTCCTGCTTTCCTCGCTCATGCTCGCTGCCCCCTGTTCATTGTCCGGTTTCGACCTTGCGTTTCAGGTCCAGCAGGCTGCCGGCCCAGAAATCATCGAACTCGTCCGACCAGCGGCGGTGGATGGCACGGAGCGGCAGGGTGTTGACGTACAACCGCCGCTCCCGCCCCGCCTTCTCCGACACCACCAGGTCCGCTTCCTCCAGCACCTTCAGGTGCTTCATGACGCCGATGCGGCTCATCTCGAAGCGGTCCAGAAGATCGGAAATGATGCAGCCCGGCTGCGCCCGGATCAGGTCCAGCATCCGCCGCCGTTCCCGGCTGGCCAGCGCCTGGAACACCGCATCGGTCGCCGCCTCATCCAGCTGGTACGGATCATGGTTCATAGGTAACCATAAGGTTACATATTTGGGCAGGAGTCAAGGGGCGCCGGAAAGGGGGGCTTCAAATGTCAAGCGAAGCCGCGGGCCGGGTCGTGGGTGGGGCGTTGCAGCCAGTTGCTGGCGGGATAGTCGCAGGCACCATCCACGACATGGATCGTATAGGCGTGGCGGGAATGGTCGGACCGGTTGGGGCCGGACAAATGCGGCAACAGCCCGTGCAGCAGGATCAGGGTGCCGCGTTTCGCTTCAAGGGGCACATAGCCGTTCTCAGGCGTGCAATCGGGCCAGGGGCTGGCATCCAGCACCTCCATACCGACACCGCCGGTGTCCGTGCGGTTGAAGCACTTCTTCAGACCATCCTTGTGACCGCCGGGCAGGGCCCACATGCAGCCATTGTCCAGGGTCGCGTCCTGGACCGCGAACCACAGGCCCACCACGCTCATCGGGTCGGTATAGAGGAAGGTGCTGTCCTGGTGGCACACCACCTCACCGCCGATGCGCGGCTGTTTGAAGATATACATGGACTGCATCAGCAGCGGCTTTTCCATGCCGATGTCACGGGTGATGGCGCCCAGGCGCGCATCGCGGGAGAAACGGTCGAAGACCGGGTCGCGATCATGCATGGCATGGCCGATCTTGTTGATCGACAGGTGCTTTTCCTGGCGCAGGCGGCCGGCCTGGTCAAACGCCTCCTCCTCGAAGAAGAAGCGGATTTGATTGCCCGACGACGTGAAATAATCGTCCGACGTCTTCTGCTGGTCCACCGTGGAGAAGATCGAGGCATGAGCACCGGCGTCGAACCCGTCGACCAGCCGGCCCGCCTGCGCCATCAGCGCGGCGCAATCGCCGTCGGTGGCGAAGCCGGGCAGCATCAGGAAGCCGTCGCGGTGATAGGCGTCGATCTGGTCTTGGGTGAGGTAGGACATGGGGGCACTGCCGGCAGGATGGGAACGATGCCCCATCCTAGCGCACAGCAGGCCCGTCGCGGCAATCGTCAATAATGCCCGTCGCTGTCCTTGGGCTTCTCCACCCGCATCAGGCCATCGGCGCCCAGATAGATCGCCAGGATCTTCACCGGCTCCTTGCCCAGGTTGCGGCCATTATGCCAGACGATGGTTTCCACGAACGCATCGCCGGCCTTGAACACGCGTTCAGGCAGCCCTTCCGCCTTCACCGACACCTCACCCGACACGATATAGCCGACGACGGGCATGGGATGGCGATGCAGCCCCGTCTCCCCGCCCGGCGCCAGTTCCACCAGCAGCGCCGACACGCGGGCCTGGCCTTCCGGGTATTTCAGCGGCTTGCCATCGCCCGTGGTGACGGTATCCAGCAATTGCTGGAACGTCAGGCCCTTGGCATCGGCCAGGGCAGTGCCGGGCAAAAGCAGGGCGGTGGTCAGCAGCAGGGCGGCGATACGCGTCATCATTCTCTCCCGGAAGATTATTTGTGCCGGGAAAGTACATCAACTGCTGGGTTGGAAACGCCTATCCGTTGGACAGATCAATCACTGCCCTAAAGCACGGGCCCGCAGGAAATGGTCGGCCAGGACGGTGGCCATCATCGCCTCGCCCACCGGCACGGCGCGGATGCCGACGCAAGGATCATGGCGACCCTTGGTCAGGATATCCGTTTCGTTGCCGGAAAGATCGACCGTCTGACGCGGGGTCAGGATCGACGATGTCGGTTTGACAGCGAAACGAACCACGATATCCTGGCCCGTGGAGATGCCACCCAGAATGCCGCCAGCATGGTTGGACAGGAAAGCCGGCTTGCCATCGGGGCCAATGCGCATCTGGTCGGCATTCTCCTCACCGGTCAGGCTGGCCGCCTCGAACCCGGATCCGATCTCCACGCCCTTGACGGCGTTGATGGTCATCATCGCCTGGGCCAGATCGCTGTCCAGCTTGTCATAGATCGGCTCTCCCCAGCCCGCGGGCACACCCGACGCCACGACCTCGATGACGGCGCCGACGGACGATCCGGCCTTGCGGATGCCGTCCAGGTAATCGGCCCATTCGGCCGCCATCACCGGATCGGGGCAAAAGAACGGGTTCTCATCCACCTGCGCCCAGTCCCAGCGCGACCGATCGATTTTCAGCGGTCCCATCTGCACCATGGCGGCGCGGATGCTGATCCCGCCATCGGGGGCGGTCTCCAGCACCCGCCGCGCCACCGCGCCGGCGGCCACACGGCTGGCCGTCTCACGGGCCGACGAACGGCCGCCGCCGCGATAATCGCGGATGCCGTACTTGGCCTGATAGGTGAAGTCGGCATGGCCGGGGCGGAACTTGTCCTTGATGTCCCCGTAATCCTTGGACCGCTGATCCTCGTTCTCGATGAACAGCATGATTGGCGTGCCCGTGGTCACGCCTTCGAACAATCCGGACTTGATCTGCACCCGGTCCGGCTCGCGCCGCTGGGTGACATACTTGCTCTGGCCGGGCTTGCGCTTGTCCAGGAATGCCTGGATGAAACCCTCGTCCAGGGGCAGGCGCGACGGCACCCCATCCACGATGCAGCCGATGGCCGGGCCATGGCTTTCGCCGAAGGTGGTGAACCGGAACAGGGTGCCGAAGCTGTTACCCGCCATTTTTGGATCAGCCCTCGCCCATGCCGGCCAGCAGCTTGCCCGTCTCCACGGCAGCGTCCACCTGGACCATGCCCACCGTGTGATAGCCGCTGTCGACATGCAGGTTCTCACCCGTCACGCCGCTGCCCAGGTCGGACAGCAGGAACAGGCCGGCATTGCCGACCTCGTTGATGGTGACGTTGCGGCGCAGCGGCGAATTCAGCTCGTTCCATTTCAGGATATAGCGGAAATCGCCGATGCCGCTGGCGGCCAGGGTCTTGATCGGGCCGGCGGAGATGGAATTGACGCGGATACCCTGCGGGCCCAGGTCGTTGGCCAGATACTTGACGCTGGCCTCCAGGGCGGCCTTGGCCACGCCCATGACATTATAATGCGGCATGACCTTTTCGGCGCCGTAATAGGAGAGCGTCAGCAGGCTGCCGCCTTCCTTCATCAGCGGCACGGCGCGCTGTGACACGGCGGTGAAGGAGTAGCAGGAAATATCCAGGCTCTTCAGGAAGTTGGCGCGTGTGGTATTGAGGTACAGCCCGTCCAGCTCATTCTTGTCGGAAAAGGCGATGGCATGCACCACGAAATCCAGCTCGCCCCACTTCTCCTTGATGGTGGCGAAGGCGGCATCGATGCTGGCCTCGTCCGTCACGTCGCAGGGCAGCAGGATGTCGGAACCGACCTGTTCGGCCAGCGGCTTCACGCGCTTCAGCAGGGCGTCGCCCTGATAGGTGAAGGCCAGCTGGGCGCCGTGCTGGGCGGCAACCTGGGCGATACCCCAGGCGATGGAACGGTCATTGGCGACACCCATGATGAGGCCGCGCTTGCCGGCCATCAGGCCGCTGCTGGTTTGGGTCGGGGCGCTGTTCGTCATTCTCTTTTCTCCGCCATGGCCGGTCGGCCATAAATCGGGGCGCATCCTACACGAACGGAATGGGGGGTCAAACGCATGGCAGGCGGGGCAGGGTTATTGTGGGAACGGGCGGCCAAGCCCTTGGCGCCGCTGATCGATGCGGCGGGCATCCTGCGCCATGCCGCCCACCGTTTCTCCCGTGACAAGGGCTTCGTGTCGGCCAGTGCCCTGACTTATACGACGCTGCTGGCGCTGGTGCCGCTGCTGACCGTGGTGTTCGCCATCTTCACGGCGTTTCCGGCCTATGGGCGGGTGCGCAAGCAGGCGGAGACGCTGCTGTTCCAGAATCTGGTGCCGCAGGTGGGCGATCAGATCCAGGCCTATGCCGGCACCTTCGTGGCCAAGGCGGGGGCACTGACCGGCTTCGGCATCGTCGGCCTGACGGCCACCGCCATATTGCTGTTCTTCTCCATCGAAAGTGCGCTGAATTCCATCTGGCGGGCGGCGGAGCCGCGCCCGCTGCTGATCCGGTTGCTGTCCTTCTGGGCGGTGTTGACCATGGCGCCGCTGGTGCTGGGCGGCAGCCTGTCGCTGGGCCTGGGGGCCATGGCGCAGTTCAAGGTGGGCGGCTCACCCGTGCTGATCTTCCTCTTGTCGCTGCTGCCGCTGCTGTTCGAGACACTGGCCTTTTCGTTCATGTATGTGGCCATCCCCAACCGGGAGGTGGGGTGGAAGGATGCGCTGATCGGCGGGGCGGTAGCGGGGCTGGCCACGGAGTTGGCGAAGACCGGCTTCTCCCTCTATGTCACGCTGTTTCCCACCTATGAGGCCATTTATGGCGCGGTATCGGTGGTGCCCACCTTCCTGCTCTGGCTCTACCTGCTCTGGTCCATCGTGCTGTTCGGGGCGGAGGTGGCGGCGTCGCTGCCGGAATGGCGGGCGGGCCGGCTGAACGAGAATGGCGAGGGGTTGACGGGCGGTCAGCGCCTGATGGCGGCCGTCGCCATCCTGGATGTGCTGCATCAGGCCAGCCGGCGCGGCGTGGGCCTGCGGCGGGAGACCATCACGCGGCGTCTTTCCGTGGGTGCACCCGTCATCGACGACATGCTGCATATCCTGCGCAGGACCCATTGGGTGGAACGCTCGGGCCGGGGCGCCTGGATGGTGTCACGTGATCTTCACAAGGCCACGCTGGCGGAATTGCGCGCTGCACTCGACCTCGCGATTCGTGGCGAAAAGGTCATGGCTGGGCGCCTGGACAACGCATGGGCGGCGGCAACGGCCGGTTTGATCACAAATGCCGAGCAGTCGGGCCAGGAGATGCTGAACGTTTCGCTGGCAACGATTTTTGCGTCGCAAAATGACCAGACGAACCCTTCGGAACCGGCCTGAAACCTTGAAACCCGCCTGTTACAAGGCGGTACCGGCGGGTTACAGGTGATCGGACCGGCAAGGCGCGGAATCCCTGCGCTTCGGACTGTACGAGTGCAAAGATGCAACGGTCCTTAGCAATGTGGAGTCACCAATGTGAAACACCTATTGCAAGCGCGAGAGAATAGATTGTTATTTGCGGGCAGCAGCTATGCGGCCCGCCGGTGCCTCGGTCTCTGATCCGGGAAACGGTGGGTGGTCCAGGCCCTGAACGGGGGTCTGGTATCTGGGGCAACCCCATCGGTGTCCACCAACGGGCATCTGGAAAAGGGAAAGAGATAGATGAAGCAGTCCGTATATTCCGCGCGGTCGATCCGCGGCCTCCTGATGGCCGGCGCCGCTGTCGGCGCCGTCGCCATGTCCGCCGCTCCGGCCATGGCCCAGGACATCGAAGAGATCGTCGTCACCGGTTCGCGCATCGCGTCGCCGAACCTGGTCGCGACGTCGCCGATCACCGTGGTCGGTCAGGACGAAATCAAGTACCAGGGCACGACCCGCGTCGAGGACCTGATCAACAGCCTGCCGCAGGCCTTCGCCGGCCAGAGCAGCCAGGTGTCGAACGGTTCGACCGGTACCGCCACCGTCGACCTGCGTAACCTGGGCGCCGCTCGCACCCTGGTGCTGGTCGATGGCAAGCGTCTGCCGCCGGGTTCGCCGGGCTCGGGCGGTTCCGCCCCCGACATCAACCAGATCCCCGGCGCCCTGGTGGAGCGCGTGGAACTGGCCACCGGTGGTGCGTCGGCCGTGTACGGTTCGGACGCCGTCGCCGGCGTCGTGAACTTCATCATGAAGGACGATTTCGAAGGCGTGGCCTTCGACTATCAGTTCTCCTTCTACCAGCATAACAACGACAACGCCGTCGCCAGCGTCGTCCGCGCCCGCAACTTCCCGCTGCCCGATGACAGCGTGACGGACGGCTTCACCCGCGACGCCACCGTCGTCATGGGCGCCTCCACGGAAGACGGCAAGGGCAACGTGACCCTGTATGCCGGCTATCGTAAGATCGATGCCATCTCCCAGGCCGAGCGCGATTATTCCGCTTGTACGGTTGCCGCCGGTAACGGCGTGTGGACCTGCTCGGGTTCCGGCACCACGGCTCCGACGCGCATCCTGGCCACCGCCATCGGCGGCGGTACCGCCCCGGGCGACGCCCAGGTCCGTGAGAATGGCAGCGTGTCGGCCTATACCGCCGCCACCGGTGCCTACAATTTCGGCCCGATCAACTACTACCAGCGTCCCGACGAGCGTTACACGCTCGGCGCGTTCGGCAAGTACGAGATCAACGAGAACATCACCGCCTATACGCAGCTGATGTTCATGGACGACCAGACCGTCGCCCAGATCGCTCCGTCCGGCCTGTTCGGCGTGTCCGCCACCATCCGCTGCGACAACCCGATGCTGACCGCTACCCAGCGCACGCAGTATTGCGGCTCGCTGGCTGGCACCAGCAACACCGTCGGCATGACGCTGTTCCGTCGTAACGTCGAAGGCGGCGGTCGTCAGTCCGACCTGCAGCACACCTCCTGGCGCATGGTCGGCGGCTTCCGTGGCGATGTCGGTGGTTGGGACTATGACGTCTATGGCCAGTATGCCCGCGTCAACTTCGCCCAGACCTACTACAACGACTTCTCCATCGCCCGCGGCACCCAGGCCCTGGACGCCGTCCGTGACGCTGCCGGCAACATCGTTTGCCGTGACCAGTCGAACGGCTGCGCCCCGTACAACATCTTCACGCCGGGCGGCGTGACCGATGCGGCCCTGGAATTCCTGCAGACCCCGGGCTTCCAGCGCGGCTATACCGAGCAGAAGATCGCGTCGGGCAGCATTTCGAAGGATCTGGGTGACTATGGCCTGACCTTCCCGACCGCTTCCACCGGCGTTGCCATCGCCATCGGTGCGGAATATCGTGAAGAGTTCCTGCAGCGCACCGTCGATACCGCCTTTGCCACCGGCGACCTGGCCGGCCAGGGCGGCCCGACGCTGGGCGTGGCCGGTGGCTTCGACGTGACGGAACTGTTCGGCGAGCTGCGCGTGCCGCTGGTCGAAGATGCTCCGTTCGTCAAGCAGCTGACCCTGGATCTGGGCTACCGTTATTCGGACTACTCGAACTTCGGCGGCACCGACACCTACAAGATCGCCGGTGACTGGGCCCCGATCGACGATTTCCGCATCCGCGGTAGCTACAACCGCGCCGTCCGCGCGCCGAACGTCCAGGAACTGTTCACGCCGCAGGGCTTGGGCCTGTTCAACATGGACGAGGATCCCTGCGCCGGCGCCACGCCGACCTTCACCCTGGCACAGTGCGCCAACATGGGCGTGACCGCCGCCCAGTACGGCCGCATCGTGGAAAACACCGCCGGCCAGTACAACTCGCTGGACGGTGGTAACCCGAACCTGCAGCCCGAAACCTCCGACACCTACTCGATCGGTTTCGTGGCCACGCCGACGGCCATCGAAGGCCTGACGCTGACGGTTGACTACTTCAAGATCAAGATCAAGGACGTCATCTCGACCGTTCCGTCCGATCTGGCTGTCAACCGTTGCGGCACCACCGGCAACGCGGCGTTCTGCTCGCTGATCACCCGCGACCCGACTACCGGTTCGCTGTGGATCGGCACCGTTGCCAACGTGCTGGCGACCAACGTCAACATCGCCTCGCTGTCCACCTCGGGCATCGACGTCGATCTGGCCTACCGCTTCGATCTGGATGACGTGGGTCTGGCTGATGCCGGCTCGCTGTCCTTCAGCATGGTCGGTACCTGGATGGACACGGCGAAGAGCGAGCCGCTGCCGGGTGAAGGCGAATACGACTGCGTGGGCCTGCATGGCGCCACCTGCGGCGTGCCGACCCCCGAGTGGCGTCATCGTCTGCGCACCACCTGGGCGACTCCGTGGGATGCGAACCTGTCCATGTCCTGGCGCTATATCGACAGCATCAAGGCCCAGGGCACGTCGTCCAACCCGCTGCTGTCCGGCAACGTGAATCCGCTGAACCAGAAGTTCAAGGCCTACAACTACTTCGATCTGGCTGCGACCTTCAGCCCGATCGAAAACCTGTCGCTGTCGGCCGGCGTGAACAACGTGTTCGACAAGGATCCGCCGCTGTCCTCCGCTCTGGCCGCTGTTGTCGGTAACGGCAACACCTATCCGGGCGTGTATGACTCGATGGGCCGCTACGTGTTCATGGGCGCCCAGGTCAAGTTCTGATCTGGTTGTCTTAGGACATGAGTTTGGGAATGGCGGGGCTTCGGCCCCGCCATTTTCTTTTGTGCGCATGTTCCCTCAGGTGCCGGGCGGGCGCATACGGCACCCTTGGCTTCACGCCGCATGTGCGGCGGGCCGGCGGTCGCCAGCCTCCAACAGCCCTGCGGCTGTTGGTAAGAGATCGGGTCAGAATCTTGTCACAGGGTTCGGCCATTTCGTGCCGCCCCGCTGCCGTATTCCGGCCGTGATACGGGGTCAGCCTGTCCATCACGGACCTTCATCGGTCCGGGCAGTGGATTGGACAAGCAGATGAAAAAGGCAATCACCCTGGCCGCCCTGGCGGCCACGTTCCTGGCTCTGGCGCCGCTGAACGCAGCGCAGGCGGGACGCGATGATCACCACGGGCGCGACCGTCATCACCATCATTATTATGATCGTGACCATGATCGCGGCCGCCGCGACCGGCATCACCACCATCACCATTACCGGCCCCCGCCGCCGGTGCATTACTATTATTATGCACCGCCGCCGCGTCCGCCGGCCGCCATCATTTATCATGACCGCAACTATGGCAGCTCGATCCAGCTGAACCTGGATCTGGACGGTCGCCGCCGTTGATGAGGGGGCGCTTGCCTCAGGCGGGTATCAGGTCGAAGGCAATGGTGATGCGTGGCACCTCGTCCTGGAACGGCACGGTGCCGTGCCAGAAATACGAGGGGAACAGCACCAACCGGCCCGGCCGGGGCTGGACCGCATGCAGGGATGGCAGGCTGATCTCCGGCCCCAGATTGGGCACGCCGAAGGTCAGCCAGCCGGATTGGTCGCCGGCATCGGCTGCCGGCGGTACCTGCAGATAATAGACGCCGCTGATCCAGCCTTCGGGATGGATATGGTGGGTATGGAACCCGCCGTCGCGCAGGCGCGAGGACCAGGAACCGGCGAAGGCCAGGCCCTTGCCGCGCCGCCCGAAATAGGGATGCGCCCTGTCGGCCGGCATGGCATCGACATAGCCACGCACGGCGGCCAGAATCTGTTCGCGCAGCGCCACCAGAACCTTGTCGTCGCGCTGGGCGAACAAGTTGGCGCTGGTCTGCGTGCCCTTGCGCAGGGTCAGGTGGATCGGCTCGTTCACCGTATCGTGCAGCCGGTCCAGCAGGGCGAGGCAGTCGCGCAGGAACATGTCGCGGTCGGTCCATCCCGCCGGGGCGGGCAGGTCGAACACGGCCACGCAGCCATCGATATCCGGATTTTCAGCCCCTTCCAGCCGATCCAGCGTGCCCAGCAGAGCCAGGGCGTACTGGTCATAAGGGTCGCGTGCCAGGGCCTGGCGGGCGACATCGCGCGCCGCGTCGCGGTCGCCGGAGCGGGCCAGCGCCAGGGACAGATCGTTGCGCAGCGGCTGGTTCTCCGGGTGTGCCGCAACCAGCTGACGCAGCAGCGGCACGGCCTCTGCCGGACGGTCGGCGCGCAGCAGCAGGGAAGCCTGTCTGCGCAGTATCGACGGATCGTCCGGGGCCAGCGTCAGGGCCAGGGCGCAGTTCTGCATGGCGGCATCGACGAAGCCGAATTCCGCCTGCAATTCCGACGCGATATCCAGCGCGCGGGGTGATTGCGGCTGGGCTCGCATCACGACGTAGATGGCGTCGAACACATTATCCAACCGGCCCAGGGTCCAAAGCCGGCGGGCCAGGTTGCGGTGGGCATCGCGGTCCAGCGGATCGCGGGCGATGACCGTCTGGAACGCCTCGATGCTTTCCTCATAGCGGCCGACATCGCCCATCAGGTTGCCCAGCAGCAGCCAGCCCTCCTTGGCGGCGGGGGCTGCCTGGATGGCGCGCCGCGCCAGCGGCTCCGCATCGGCATAGCGATGCTGGCGGCGCAGGGTGCTGGCCAGATTGAGCAGCGCCAGCGGATGGTCAGGCGCCTGGGCCAGGGCCTGCCGCAGCGTCGTCTCCGCCGCTTCCGGCTTCTCCGCATCCGCCTGGGCCAGTCCCAGCATCAGCAGGCTGGGCACATGCGTGGGTGCCAGACGCAGGGCGGCGGCGCAGGCCTTCTCCGTCTCCGCCAGCCGGTTCAGGGCATGCAGGGCCTTGGCGCGGTGGTAGTGGAACTCGGCATTGTTAGCCACCAGGGCGATGGCGCGGTCATAACAGGACAAGGCGTCGGCCGGCCGGCCCTCGCCCAGATGCAGATTGCCCAGGTTGCTCCACACGCCGGGCTGGCGCGGGTTGGCGTCCAGGGATCGGCGCATATGGTCGGCGGCCAGGTCCGGCCGCCCCACCGCCTTGGCCAGCAGGCCCAGCAGCTGCCAGGCATCGGGATTATGCGGGTCGATGGCCAGGACCTGACGGTAGGCGTTTTCCGCCGCTGTCGCCTGCCCCGCCTTCTGCGCGGCAAGGCCCGCCTGCAGCAATTGTCCGATGCGCTGGGCCGCCGCCCCTGGAAACCCGGCCATGGGATCAGGCCGGCACGGCCAGATGGCCCAGTTCCGCCACCACCTGTTCATAGGTGGCGCGTTTGAAAGGCACGATCAGCGCCGTCAGCTTGTCCATCGCCACCCATTGCCAAGCGTCGAATTCCGGATGCGCGGTGGCGATATTGATGTCGGCATCGGTGCCGGTGAAGCGGCAGGCCACCCATTTCTGGGTCTGGCCGCGATATTTGCCGCCCCAGACCTTGCCGATCAGATGCGGCGGCAGGTCGTAGGACAGCCACTGGCTGCTTTCGGCCAGCAGGGTGGCCTTGGCGGTGCCGATCTCCTCCTCCAACTCGCGCAGGGCGGCATCGGCGGCGGTTTCGCCCTTGTCGATACCACCCTGGGGCATCTGCCAGGCGTCGGGCGTGTCGGTGCGTTTGGCCACGAAGATATGGCCATCCTTGTTGATCAGCATGATGCCGACACAGGGACGGTAGGGCAGGGTGGCGGGGTCGGGCTTGTGCTTGGCCATTGTTTTATCGGTCTTTGGATTGCTGATGCGTTGGTCGGCAGCCTAGCCCAGCGGCGGGGGCGGCGTCACCTGCCGCGATGGATCAAAAATGCCGCGACCTTCCCGTCAAAGGTTAACGGCGTGCCCGATTCCGGGCAGGGTGGACGGGTGGCTGACCCCTTAGAAGCCGGCGGCGAATCGGAATTTCCCCGTTGCAGCGCGATGGTGCGGCGCAGCAGTAACAAAGCGCCGGGAAGCCAGTAAATCCCGCACGATTCCACGCATGACGATGCCTGAAACAGATCGAAAATAAGTCAGTAGCATTGACCTATTTTGTGGGTTACGGTCGAAGTCGACAGGGTCAATAATCGGGCTTCGATAGAGCGGCCCGATAGGGGAGGGTATTAAGAAATGGCCAACGCCGCCCGCACGCTTGCGACCGTCGCCTTGGACGACAAATACACCCTCCAGCAGGGCCGCGCCTTCATGAACGGTACCCAGGCGCTGGTGCGCCTGCCCATGCTGCAACGGCAGCGGGACCAGGTGGCCGGGCTGAACACGGCCGGCTTCATTTCCGGTTACCGCGGCTCGCCGCTGGGTGCCTATGACCAGGCGCTGTGGCAGGCCAAGAAGTTCCTGTCCAAGGGCAATATCCATTTCCAGCCCGGCGTGAACGAGGAACTGGGCGCCACCGCCGTCTGGGGCAGCCAGCAGGTGAACCTGTGGCAGGGCGCCAAGGTCGATGGCGTGTTCGGCATCTGGTATGGCAAGGGGCCGGGCGTGGACCGGTCCATCGATGCCATCAAGCATGCCAACTTCGCGGGCACCAGCCGTCATGGCGGCGTGCTGGCCTTTGCCGGCGACGACCATTCCTGCAAATCCTCCACCCTGCCGCACCAGTCGGATCAGGCCTTCATCCACGCCTTCATGCCCACCATCAACCCGGCCGGGGTGCAGGAATTCCTGGATATGGGGTTGGTTGGCTTTGCCCTGTCGCGCTATTCCGGCGCCTGGGTAGGCTTCACCTGCATCGCCGACACCATTGATACGACCGCCATCGTCGATATCGATCCGGCGCGTCTGGTGATCAACGAGCCGACGGATTTCGAACTGCCGCCGGGCGGGTTGAATATCCGCCTGCACGACACGCCGCTGATCCAGGAAGCGCGGATGATCGATTGGAAGCTGGACGCCGCCCGCGCGTTCGCCCGCGCCAATCACCTGGACAAGATCGTCTTCGGCCATCAGGCCCCCCGCCTGGGTTTGGTCACCATCGGCAAATCCTATCTGGATGTCCGTCAGGCGCTGGACGAGTTGGAGATCAACGAGGAGATGGCCCGCGAATGGGGCCTGGGTATCTACAAGGTGGCCATGGCCTGGCCGCTGGAACCGCAAGGCATGCGGACCTTCGCCCAGACCACCGAGGAATTGCTGGTGGTGGAGGAAAAGCGCTCCGTCCTGGAACTCCAGATCAAGGAGCAGCTGTTCCATTGGGACCGTCGCCCCCGCGTGTTGGGCAAGACCGACCATACCGGCAAGCCCCTGTTCACGGAGAAGGCGGAGCTGAGCCCCGTGGACATCGCCCGCGTGCTGGCGGCGCGCCTGCTGTCCTTCGGGCCCAATGATTACGTGTCGGAGCGTCTGGCCCGCATGGAGCACCGGGTGCGGCAGAGCACGCCGTCATCGACGGTGGTGCGCACGCCCTTCTTCTGCTCCGGCTGCCCGCACAACACCTCCACCCGCCTGCCGGAAGGCAGCCGGGGTCTGGCCGGCATCGGTTGCCATTACATGGTGACCTGGATGGGCCGCGGCACCGACGTGTTCAGCCAGATGGGTGGCGAGGGTGTGCAGTGGATCGGCCAGTCGGCCTTTTCCGGCGAGAACCATGTCTTCGCCAATCTGGGCGATGGCACGTACTTCCATTCCGGCCTGCTGGCGGTGCGTGCCGCCGTGTCGGCCAAGGTCAACATGACCTACAAGATCCTTTATAACGATGCCGTCGCCATGACCGGCGGGCAGCCGGTGGACGGCACCCTGTCGGTCTATGACATCGCCCAGCAGCTGGATGCCGAGGGCGTGGCGCGCATCGTGGTGGTCAGCGACGGGCCGGAGAAGTACGGGCTGGGCCGTGGCCTGCCGCACGGCACCAAGGTGTTCCATCGCGACGAGCTGGACCAGGTGCAGCGCGACCTGCGCGAGGAGAAGGGCGTCACGGTCATCATCTATGAACAGACCTGTGCCGCCGAGAAGCGCCGCCGCCGCAAGCGCAACAAGTACCCCGATCCCGCCAAGCGGGTGGTGATCAACGAACTGGTCTGCGAAGGTTGCGGCGATTGCTCCGCCAAATCCTCCTGCCTGTCGGTGGTGCCGGTGGAGACGGAGTTCGGCCGCAAGCGCCAGATCGACCAGTCCAGCTGCAACAAGGATTTCAGCTGCCTGAAGGGTTTCTGCCCCAGCTTCGTGACGGTGGAGGGTGGCACCCTGAAGAAGCCCAAGCCGGCGGCGGCAAAGGGTGAGGATTGGGGCGTGCTGCCGGAGCCGGTGATCCCGGTGCTGGACAAGCCCTGGAACATCCTGGTCACCGGCATCGGTGGTACCGGCGTGGTCACCATCGGCGCCATCCTCGGCATGGCCACGCATCTGGAAGGCCGCGGCTTCACCGCCATGGACATGGCCGGTCTGGCGCAGAAGGGCGGGTCGGTGACCAGCCATCTGCGCATCGCCGAGCGTCCGGACCTGATCCACGCCAACCGCATCGTGGCCGGCGGGGCCGATCTGGTGCTGGCCTGCGACATCGTCGTGGCGGCCAATGCCGATGCCCTGTCCAAGATGGCGGCGGGCCGCACCCGTGCCGTGGTCAACACGGCGGAGACGATGACGGCCGCCTTCATCGCCAATCCGGACGCCAATGTGCCGTCGGGCAGCCTGACCCGTACCATCGCGTCGGCCCTGGGCGGAGTGGATGCCGTGTCGGCCATCGATGCGCAGAAGATCGCCACCGCGCTGTGCGGTGACAGCATCGCCACCAACCTGTTCATGCTGGGCTATGCCTATCAGCAGGGCCTGATCCCGACGACGGGGGTGGCTATCGAGAAGGCCATCGAGATGAATGGCGCCGCCGTAAAGATGAACACGGACGCCTTCCGTTGGGGCCGCCGTGCGGCCATCGATCTGGCCCGCGTGCTGGAGGCCGCAGCACCCAAGCCCGACAAGTCCGGCGCCTTCGGTCATCGCCGCGCGTCGGAGACGCTGGCGGAGATGGTGGAGCGCCGCGTCGCCTTCCTGACCGATTACCAGGACGCCGCCTATGCCGGCCGTTACAAGGCTTTGGTGGACCGGGTGCAGGGCGTGGAGGCCGAGCGCACGCCCGGCCGCGATGCCCTGTCGCGCGCCGTTGCCCGCTACCTGTTCAAGCTGATGTCCTACAAGGATGAGTATGAGGTGGCGCGGCTTTACAGCGATGGCCGCTTCCATGCCCAGATCGCGAGCCAGTTCGAGGGCGACTACAAGCTGAAATTCCATCTGGCGCCGCCGGCCACCGCACCGCGCGACCCGATCACCGGCCACCTGAAGAAGCAGGAATTCGGACCGACCATGATGCTGGGCTTCAAGATGCTGGCCAAGCTGAAGGGCTTGCGCGGGTCCAGCCTGGACCTGTTCGGCCGCAACCCGGAACGGGTGATGGAACGCCAGCTGATCACCGACTATGTCACCGTGGTGGAGGAGCTGCTGTCGGGCCTGTCGCCCGCCAACGCCCATCTGGCCGCCGACATCGCCGCCATCCCGGAGAAGATCCGTGGCTATGGCCATGTGAAGGAAGAGCACTTGGCCAAGGCCAAGGCGGAGGAGGCGGAACTGCTGTCCCGCTGGCGCCGCCCGGTGCCGCCGGTCAGCGCGGCGGCGGAGTGATCTCTCTCCTGTGACGGGCCGCATAGCGCCGGCCTGTCACAACGCCTATCCTGTCCAACTGACCAGGAGGCATAATGGACAAGTTGCAGGCCATGCAGGTTTTCGTGCAGGTGGTGGAGCTGAACGGCTTCGCGCGGGCTGCCGACAAGCTGGGCCTGCCGCGCGCATCCGTCACCACCATCATCCAGAACCTGGAGGCCCATCTGGGCACCAGCCTGCTTCAGCGCACCACCCGCCGCCTGTCCCTGACCGCCGATGGCGAGGCGTTCCATGAGCGCGCCATCCGCATCCTGGCGGAGGTGGAGGAGGTGGAGACGGGCTTCATCGAAGGCAGGCGCCATCCCAAGGGGCGGCTGCATGTCGATATGCCCACTTCCATCGGCCGGCTGGTGGTGATCCCGGCGCTGCGGGAATTCCATGCCCGCTATCCGGATATCGAACTGAAGCTGGGCATGAACGACCGGCAGATCGATATCGTGCAGGAAGGTGTCGACTGCGTGCTGCGGGTGGGGGAACTGGCCGACAGTTCGCTGATCGCCCGGCGTCTGGGCTTGCTGTCGCGCGTCACCTGCGCCAGCCCGGCCTATCTGCAAAAGCACGGGGTGCCGAAGGGCCTGGACGATCTGGCGAGCCACAAGGGTGTGCGTTATTTCTCTCCCAATTTGGGTAACCGCTCATACCCGTTCGAATTCATGGCCGACGGGACCGCGCTGGAAGTCCCGCTCACGGGTGCCATCTCCGTCAATGACAGCGAGGCCTATATCGCCTGCGGCCTGGAAGGCTATGGCTTGATGCAGCCGGCTTTGTTCATGGTGCTGACCCAGCTGCAAAGCGGTGAACTGGTGGAGGTGCTGCCCGAATACCGGCCGCCGCACATGCCCATTGCCGCCGTCTATCCCCAGAACCGTCAGCCGTCGCAGAAGGTGCGGCTGTTCGTGGATTGGGTGGTCAGCCTGTTCGAGAAATGCCCGCTGTTGCAGGGCTCGGACAAGGCATTCGACTGCTATCAGCAGGAAGGACGAGCCGTCGCGTAGGTCGCGGGTGAGCGATAGCGAACCCCGACACCTTGAAGGCATTGTCGCTTGTCGGGGTTCGCTTGGCGCTCACCCGCGACCTACGGATTGTTCGCCCCAGACGAATTGTCTGCTCAGAAAAACCGGCTTTATTCATTGCGCCTGATGGGCGATGCTGCACCCGCTCACATGCCTCCGGATGTTCATCCGTGGGGCTTATCTTGTTTATCATCTTGAACTTAAAGGACTTCCCTCGCCGTCCAAAATTGCATGGGTGGCAGATGAAAATAATTTAATCCCTGCGACGGCCATCACAGTGGCAGCGCAGCAAATCCGATAAAAGCAACAATTGAGGGAGCTTCATCCATCCGGATGCGGTTCCGTAACCCGAAACCAAGGTGCTGGACAAGGGTCCCGGAAGGCCGGGCACCCAGCGGCGGAGCTGTCACGAAGGCAGGCCGGCCGTTCCGTGGTCCCCCGTCGCTGACGGCGGGAAACCCTTGTCCTCGCTCTTCTCGCAGGAGTTGACTCAATGTCTGTTACGCGCAGCAAGCTGGCCTATCTCATGGCCGCCGGTGTGTCGCTGGCCGTGATCGCCGGTGTCTCCATCCAGGGACAGGCCGAGGACAAGCCCGTCGCCATCGCCGCCGCCCCCGCCGTGGAGGTGGATGTGGCCCCCGTCGTGGCCCGCAAGGTGGTGGATTGGCAGAGCTATTCCGGCCGGCTGGAAGCGGTGGAGCGGGTGGATGTCCGTCCCCGCGTCTCCGGCACCATCACCGAAATCCACTTCAAGAACGGCGCCCAGGTGAAGAAGGGCGATGTGCTGTTCACCATCGACCCCGCCCCCTACCGGGCCGAAGTGTCCCGGGCCGAGGCGCAGCTGGCCGCGGCCCAGGCCCGCGTCCGCTTCGCCGGGGCTGAACTGGAACGCGCCACCAAGCTGGTGGCCGACAGCACCATTACCCGTCGCACCATGGACGAGCGCGAGCATAATGCCCGCGACGCCCAGGCCACCTTGCGCGGTGCCCAGGCGGAGCTGGAGGTGGCGCGGTTGAACCTGGGCTATACCAGTGTTGTCGCCCCCATCGCCGGCCGCGTTTCCCGTGCGGAAATCACCGTGGGCAATGTCGTGGCGGCCGGGGCGGGTGCGCAGTCGCTGACCACCCTGGTTTCCGTCTCCCCCATCTATGCCTCCTTCGATGTGGATGAGCAGACCTATCTGCGCCATATCGCGTCGGTGAAGGATCAGGCTGGTGTGCCCGTGCAGCTGGGCTTGGCCAACGAGGCGGAATATTCCCGCAACGGCACCATCGATGACGTGGACAACCGGCTGGACCCGGTGTCGGGCACCATCCGTGTGCGCGCCCGCTTCGACAATCCCGACGGGTTGCTGGTTCCCGGCCTCTATGCCCGCCTGAAGGTGGGCGGGTCCGATCCGCAGCCGGCGGTGATGGTCGATGAACGCGCCATCGGCACCGACCAGGACAAGAAGTTCGTGCTGGTCGTCGGCGACGACAACAAGGTCTCCTACCGCCCGATCCTGCTGGGCAGCCGGCAGGAAGGCCTGCGCATCGTCACCGGTGGGTTGCAGCCGGGTGAGCGCATCATCGTCAACGGCATCCAGCGCGCCCGTCCCGGCGACGTGGTGAAGCCCAAGGCGGTGGCGATGGAACGCCCGGCCACACAGGTGGCGGCGCGGTAAGGTTTCCGGCAAGTGCCGTAGGTCAGGTCGAGGCGCAGCCGAGCCCTGACAGGACAAGGCAATGTGTTTTGCTGTCAGGGCTCGGCTGCGCCTCGACCTGACCTACGGTTTGTCCCGGCGTCGCCGGGACAGAGCCCGCTCTTTTATCCTTCATCCAAGCCCATTCCACTCCGCGTTCTATTCGCGGACCGAGGCTCCTATGAACATCTCCCGTTTCTTCATCGATCGGCCCATCTTCGCGGGTGTGCTGTCGGTGGTCGTCTTCCTGGCGGGGTTCATTTCCCTGTTCCAGCTTCCCATCTCCGAATATCCGGAGGTCGTGCCGCCATCCGTGGTGGTGCGGGCCCAGTATCCGGGTGCCAATCCCAAGGTCATCGCCGAAACCGTCGCCTCGCCGCTGGAAGAGCAGATCAACGGCGTCGAGGACATGCTGTACATGCAGTCCCAGGCCAACAGCGACGGCAACATGGCGCTGACCGTGACCTTCAAGCTGGGCACCGACCCGGACAAGGCCACGCAGCTGGTGCAGAACCGTGTGGCCCAGGCGCTGCCCCGCCTGCCGCAGGATGTGCAGCGGCTGGGTGTCACGACGGTCAAGTCGTCGCCGACGCTGACCATGGTCGTGCATCTGCGCTCGCCCGACAACCGCTATGACATGACCTACCTGCGCAACTACGCCGTCCTGAATGTGCGCGACCGTCTGGCGCGCATTTCCGGGGTGGGTGAGGTGCTGCTGTGGGGGTCGGGCGACTATGCCATGCGCGTCTGGCTGGACCCGAACAAGGTGGCCGAGCGTGGCATGACCGCCAATGACGTCATCAACGCCATCCGTGAGCAGAATGTCCAGGTGGCCGCCGGCGTCATCGGCGCCAGCCCGTCGGTGCCCGACGCGCCGTTGCAGCTGTCGGTCAATGCCCAGGGCCGGTTGAAGACGGTGGAGGAATTTCAGGACATCGTCCTGAAGACCGCCGATGGCGCTGTCACCTATCTGCGCGATGTGGCACGGGTGGAACTGGCCGCGTCGCAATATGGTCTGCGGTCGCTGCTGGACAACCAGCCGGCCGTGGCCATCGCCATCAACCAGGCGCCGGGCGCCAACGCGCTGGCCATTTCCGACAATGTGCGCGAGACGATGGCGGAGCTGCAGGCCGACATGCCGGACGGCGTGGAATATTCCATCGTCTATGACCCGACCCGCTTCGTGCAGGCCAGCATCGATGCCGTGATCCATACGCTGTTGGAGGCCATCGCCCTGGTGGTGCTGGTGGTGATCGTGTTCCTGCAGACCTGGCGGGCATCGATCATCCCGCTGCTGGCCGTGCCGGTCTCCATCGTCGGCACCTTCTCCCTGATGCTGCTGTTCGGCTTCTCGATCAACGCCCTGTCGCTGTTCGGCATGGTGCTGGCCATCGGCATCGTCGTCGATGACGCCATCGTCGTGGTGGAGAATGTGGAACGCAACATCTCCGAGGGCCTGTCACCCAAGGAGGCCACCTACAAGGCCATGCAGGAGGTGAGCGGACCCATCATCGCCATCGCCCTGACCCTGGTGGCCGTGTTCGTGCCGCTGGCCGCCATGTCGGGCCTGTCGGGCGAGTTCTACAAGCAGTTCGCGATGACCATCGCGATCTCCACCGTGATCTCCGCCTTCAACTCCCTGACCCTGTCCCCGGCCTTGTCGGCGCTGCTGCTGAAGGGCCATCACGATAAGCAGGATTGGCTTTCCCGGGGCATGAACAAGGTCCTGGGCGGCTTCTTCCGGGGCTTCAACCGCGTATTCCAGCGCGGGTCGGATGCCTATGGCAAGGGTGTCGGCGGCGTGGTGCGGCACAAGGGCGCCATGATGCTGGTCTATGTGCTGCTGCTGGGCCTGACCTTCGTGCTGGGCCGGGCGGTGCCGGGTGGCTTCGTGCCGGCGCAGGACAAGGAATATTTGATCGCGTTCGCCCAACTGCCCACCGGCGCCTCGCTGGACCGCACCGAGGACGTGATCCGCACCATGACCGACATCGCGCTGAAGCAGCCCGGTGTGGCCAGCGCGGTGGCCTTCCCCGGCCTGTCGGTCAACGGCTTCACCAACTCGTCTTCCGCCGGCATCGTGTTCACCACCCTGAAGCCGTATGAGGAGCGTCAGAAGGAGGGCCTGTCGGCCAATGTCATCGCCACCAACCTGCAGGGCCAGTATAATGGCGTGAAGGAAGCCTTCGTGGCCGTGTTCCCGCCGCCGCCGGTGATGGGTCTGGGCACGCTGGGCGGGTTCAAGATGCAGCTGGAGGATCGTGGTTCGCTGGGTTACGAGGCTTTGGCCAAGGCCGCCAACGACTTCGTGATGAAGGCGCGCCAGACTCCGGAACTGGGGCCGACCTTCAGCAGCTACGAAATCAACGTGCCGCAGCTGGATGTGAACCTGGACCGCGTCAAGGCCAAGCAGCTGGGCGTGCCCGTCACCGACGTGTTCGAGACGATGCAGGTCTATCTCGGTTCGCTCTATGTCAACGACTTCAACACGTTCGGCCGCGTCTACCAGGTGCGGGTTCAGGCGGATGCCCCCTTCCGCGCCCATGCCGATGATATCGGCCTGCTGAAGACCCGTAATGAGCAGGGCACCATGGTGCCGCTGTCGTCGCTGGTGACGGTGACGCAGAGCTATGGTCCGGAAATGGTCGTGCGCTATAACGGCTATACCGCCGCCGACATCAATGGCGGCCCGGCCCCGGGTTATTCGTCCGGTCAGGCTGAGGCGGCGGCGGAGCGCATCGCGGCGGAAGTGCTGCCGCGCGGCATCAAGTTCGAATGGACGGACCTGACCTATCAACAGATTCTGGCCGGCAATGCCGCGCTCTGGGTGTTCCCGATCTCGGTGCTGCTGGTGTTCCTGGTGCTGGCCGCCCAGTATGAGAGCCTGACTCTGCCGCTGGCCATCCTGATGATCGTGCCGATGAGCCTGATGTCCGCCCTGGCCGGCGTCTGGCTGACCGGGGGTGACAACAATATCTTCACCCAGATCGGCTTCATGGTGCTTGTCGGATTGTCGGCGAAGAACGCGATCCTGATCGTGGAATTCGCCCGCGAGCTGGAGCATCAGGGCCGCACCGTGGTCCAGGCCGCGATCGAGGCCAGCCGGCTGCGCCTGCGCCCCATCCTGATGACGTCCATCGCCTTCATCATGGGTGTGGTGCCGCTGATCACCTCGTCGGGTGCGGGTGCGGAGATGCGCCATGCCATGGGTGTGGCGGTGTTCGCCGGCATGCTGGGCGTGACCCTGTTCGGCCTGCTGCTGACCCCGGTCTTCTATGTGCTGCTACGCTTCATGGTGGGTGGCCACCGTAAGCAGAGCCAAGCGGAAGTCCCGGTGCATATGGTGCCGGCGGAGTAATCCTTCTCCGTTGATGCCAAGTGGAAAACCCCCGTCGGAGCGATCCGGCGGGGGTTTTTCGTATCTGGTCCCTGGATGCGTGAACTGGGATCATCTGTGCCTGTAGTTCACAGATATTGTGCTGACGCTCCGGATACCGCACGTGCCCGGAGAGGCATAGATTGATGTCCATGAACATCAACCGGCGAGCATCAAGGAGTTTCGCCATGGACTTGCAGATCAAGGGCAAGAAGGCCCTCGTCACCGGTTCCACCGCCGGTATCGGTTTGGAAATCGCCCGGCTTCTGGCCAAGGAGGGGGCGTCCGTCATCGTCTCCGGCCGCGACCGGGCCAAGCTGGATCAGGCGGTGGAGAGCATCCGCGCGTCCGGCGCCACGGATGTCACCGGCGTGCTGGCCGATGTGACGGTACCGGCGGGCGTGGAGGCACTGCTGGCCGCCGTGCCGTCGGTTGATATCCTGGTCAACAACCTGGGCATCTATGAAAGCAAGCCGTTCGCGGCGATCAGTGACGAAGACTGGCAGCGCTATTTCGACGTCAATGTGATGAGCGGCGTGCGCCTGACCCGGCATTATTTCCCGCAGATGCTGGAACGCAATGAGGGCCGCGTGATCTTCATCTCCAGCGAGACCGGCCTGGCTGTCGATCCCGGCATGATCCATTACGCCATGACCAAGACGGCGCAGCTGTCCATCGCCCGCGGCCTGGCCGCCGCCGCCAAGGGCACCCGCGTCACGGTCAATTCCGTGCTGCCCGGCCCCACAAGGTCGGAAGGCATTGTCGGCTTCCTGAAGTCGGTGGCCAGCAGTCCGGATGTGAGCGATGCCCAGGCCGAGGCGGAATTCTTCGCCGGTGCCCGCTCCGCCTCGCTGCTGCAACGGCTGATCGAGGCGGAAGAGGTGGCGAACATGGTGGCCTTCCTGGCCAGCCCGCTGTCGGCGGCCACCAATGGCGCCGCCATCCGCGTGGAAGGCGGGCTGGTCAATACGCTGGCGTGAGGGCTTGCCGGAGGGCACTGTCGTTCCCAGCCCCTCAACCGTCACCCCGGCGGAGGCCGGGGCCCAGATGACAAGCACTTCGCTCTACGACCTGGGCCCCGGCCTTTGCCGGGGTGACGGTGGATATTGGTGAAATCTCAGTGCCTTGAACCTTGCGTTACGGCGTGATGTTCACCGTCACGCTGGTCGGCTGGATGTTCCAGCCGCGCAGTGCGACCGCCGGCGCCCCTGCCCCTGCAGCCCCCGCCGGATAGGTCACCGTGACTTGCCGTGTCTCCCCCGGCAGCAGGGTGACATAATTGTCGCTGATATAGGCCGGCAGGATACGGCTGCCATCCGCCTTCTGCGGGGTCAGCTTGGCCAGCAGGGCGGGAGTGGTGCCGGGGTTGGTCAGCGTGACGTCCAACGTCACCTCCCCATTCGCCCCCACCTTGCCCTTGGCCGACAGGGTCACGGGCGTGGCCGGCAGTTCGTTCAGGCGCTGATGCGACGGTGCGTCGGCGGCCACCCAGTAATCGTTGCGCGACAGGGTGGCCCCCGCCTTGTCCTTCAGTTCCAGGCTGACCAGCACCAGCTTCTCCGCCGCCAGGGCGGCTTTCAGGTCCAGTGGCTTCAGATGGTTGGCCGACCCGGCGGCGGCATCCAGGCTGACGCTGCTGTCGGCAAGGGTCTTGCCGGACAGCAACCGTGTACGGATGGCAAGCGACAAGCCTTTCTGGTCCTGGCGGGTATTGTTTACCACCGTGATTCCGTGGTCGGGCAGATCCAACTGCGCATGCACCGGTTCCGACGCCTTCTTGACGCCATAGAAGGCGCCATGGGTGTCGTAATCATGGGTCAGGATCTGCCACATGGTGCTGGGCCAGGCGGGCTGGGTCATCCACAGCATGCGGCCGGAATGCCGGGTCCACAGGCCGGCATTCATGCCCTCGAAGATGGCGCGGTAGCCCTCGTAATTCAGCATCTGCGCCTTGCGCTCGAAATCCTCCAGGCTGGTGGCCGCCCCGAACTTCACCGCCATGGCGTCCATGAAGGTTTGGGTGGCGCCGTTCCCGGTCTGATGCCAGTCATGATAGGCCCAGGTATCGGAGATCGGCCATTGCTCGCTGGCCGGCACGGCTTCCTTGAACGCCTCCAGTGTCGGGAAGGACGGGGTGCCCAGTTCCACCGAGAAACCCTGGGCGTGCTCGGTGAAATAGGTGTCGGGCTCCCGATAATTATAGGGCCCGCTGCCGGCCAGATTGACGCGGTTGGACGAGCCGGTGAAGTGGCGGGTGCCATCCTCCACCCGGATCATGTCCGCCAATGCCTCGTTCAGAATGGGCTGCGGCACGCCCTCGTTCCGGCCGAACCACAGGACGATGGACGGGTGGTTGCGATAGCGGCGCACCGTGTCCGTGGCGTTGGCCATGAACAGCGGCACATCCTGCGGTTCCAGCTGGTAATCCTGGGTGCTGGCCCAGAAATCGTTCAGCACCATCAGGCCGTATTCATCGGCCAGCTCGAAGAATTCCTCCTCCGTGTTCTGGCCCACCCAGTTGCGGATGACATTGACATGGGCGTCGCGGTGCAGGCGGAAATAGGGCTCCAGCCGGCTCTTCTCCACACGCTTGCGCCAGTCATCGGTGCCCCAGTTGCCGCCACGCGCCGCGATGCGCACGCCGTTTACCCGGATCACCAGATGCGGCGACAGTTCCGCGGCCTCGGCCGGGGTGACGGCGGGCGAATTCTCCGCGCCGGGATAGAGCGAGGCGGCCCAGCCGTCCGGCACCTTGCGGATGCCCTCATGGCTGACATCGATGATCTTCTCCCCACGCGCCTTGGCCGTGGTCAGGTCGACCTCGACCCGGCGCAGCGCACCCCTCTGGTCCATCAGCGACAGCTCATAGGTGACCTCGCGGATGCCGAAGCGGATGTCCCTGGTGTCGGACGGCTGTCCATCGGCGGTGACGGAGACCTTCATCTGATGCAGGGCCTGTTCGCCATAGCCGTTGGGCCACCAGAGCTTGGGATTCTTCACCGACAATTGCGGGAATTCGGCCGGGGCCAGGGTGACGGTGTCGCCGCCGGCCGGGATGCTGGCATGCTTGGTGACCGATACACCGTCGAAGCTGGCGGTGACGGCGGCATTGATCGGCTTGTCCGACAGGTTCTCGACCGGCACGGAGACACTGATATCGGCGATGGAATTGTCCGCCTTGGGCAAGGCCGTCACCACCTGCGCATCGCCCAGGCGCAGATCGCCCGTCGCGGTCAGGGTGACGTCGCGCCACAGGCCGGTATTGCGGTCGCGAACCGAGGGGATCCAGTCCCAGCCTTCAGATGCCACGAAGGTGGGGCCGTCGAGCGCCATGATGCCGCCATTCTCCCCCACCGCGGAGGTCAGGCTTTCCTCATGCGGGATACCGGGGCGGGGCGGGGGGCTGACGCGGATGGCCAGCGCATTGGGCTGGCCGGGCTTGGCGATACCGGTCACGTCGAACCGGCCACGGATGAAGGCGCCCTTCATGCTGCCCAGACGTTGGCCGTTCAGCCAGACCTCCGCCTGGTAATTCACGCCGTTCAGCGACAATTGCAGGTGCTTGCCGGCCTGATCCGCCGGCACGGTGAATTCGCTGCGGTACCAATAATCCTGCTTGTTCAGGCTTTCCGGGATGGCCAGGTTGTTCAAGCCATAATCGGGATCGGGATAGACACCGCGATCGACCAAAGTGGTTAGCACCGTGCCCGGCACCACCGCCGCGTACCAGGATTTCGCATCATATCCCGGTTGCGACAACGCAACCCCGCCGGCAGTGAGCTTCGGCGTCTCCGCCAGCTTCCAGGCGCCCAGCACCCATTCATTGGCGGCTTTGGGCGCCAGGGCCGGCGTTTCGATGACCGGCTTGGCGACGGGGGCGGAGAAGCCGGTCTTGGATGTCGGCCGGGTCCAGGGGTCTTGCGGGGCCACCTGCCCATACATCTGCCGCACCTGCACGGGCCAGGTCGGGGCACCGCTCTCGAAATTCATCAGGTCGGCCACGGGCTTGGGTCCGCTGGCCAGTGCCTTCACCTCATCCGCCGACAGGGCACGGGGCAGGGCCGAGAACTCGGCCAGCCGGCCGGTGAAGGGCACGGCATTGGCCGGCACGAAGGCGGCGCTGCGGCTGCGGCGGGGCCCAAGCTGGATCTGGGCCAGGGCTGCCGGGGTCTGCACCTCGCCCGACGCCACTTCCCGCCCGTCGACATAGAGGCGGGCGCGGCCGCCATCGAAGCTGGCGGCCAGGAACATCCATTGGCCGGCACCCGGCACCTTGCCGCCGCTGATGGTCCTGGCGCCTGCCACCAGGGCGGGTTTGCCATCGACCAGCGCCAGGAACCAGGCCGGCGCCTTGCCGTCGGCCGTGGCGAAGCCGCCCAGCAGGGTCTGACCCTTGGGCGCCGTCTCCTCCTGCACCCAGCCATACAGCGTGAAGGGAGTGTTGGCGGGCACGGGCGCGCCGGGGGATTGCTTTTCGTCCAGCTTCGGCTTGGTGATGCCATCACCGCCGGCGGGAAGTTCCACGTCGAACGGGCCGAAACTGCCTGGCCCCGCCCCACCGCTGCCACCCAGCCCCTGATGCGCCTGTCCCCAGGCCAGCGGTACCGCCAGACCGGCGGCCAGCGTTGTCATCATGGATGCGCGCAGCCAACGGCGGGCAACTGCCTTCTTCATCACGGTTTCCTTCCCTGCCGGCCCCTGTTCCGGGACCTTCTCATCATGAGCGCCGTCGATCTTGATGCGACCGACAGCGATGTCAAAATAAATAAATCAAATTTCATAATTGGGAAAGCGCGAAGCTGTGCGGGTTTCCGCTTTTACCTGCTGCACTGCACCTTCGATGGCTGGGTGGCGGACTGGGCATGCCCGGCGCTGCTTATGGGGTGGACCCGGAAGCGGCTTCGGTCCATCCTGTCGCCCTCCAAAAAAGACCCCATCTGCCGCCGGGAGAATTTGGGCAAATGAGTGCCAAGATCGAGATCCGTCACATCCCCCATGCCAAGCCGACGCCCGCCGATGTCCGGGCCGGCCTGATCGCCGACCCCGGTTTCGGGAAGGTGTTCAGCGATCACATGGTCACGGTACGCTGGTCGGCGGAAAAGGGCTGGCATGACGGGCAGCTGCGCGCGCGCGAGGCCTTCACCCTGGACCCGGCCGCCGCCGTCCTGCATTACGCCCAGGAAATCTTCGAAGGCATGAAGGCCTATCGCACGGCCGATGGCGAAGTGTTGCTGTTCCGGCCGCTGGAGAATGCCCGACGCTTCCAGCGTTCGGCCGAGCGCATGGCCATGCCGGAACTGCCGGAAGAGATTTTCCTGGATGCGGTGGAGACGCTGGTCCGCGCCGATGTGGACTGGATTCCGGGCGGGGAGGGTTCCAGCCTCTATCTGCGTCCCTTCCTGTTCGCCGATGAGACGTTCCTGGGCGTGAAGCCGGCCGCCAGCTATATCTTCTGCGTCATCGCCTGCCCGGTCGGTGCCTATTTCAAGGGTGGGGCCAAGCCGGTCTCCGTCTGGGCGTCGCAGGATTACACCCGCGCTGCTGCTGGCGGCACCGGCGCCGCCAAGTGCGGCGGCAATTACGCCGCCAGCCTGATCGCCCAGGCCGAAGCCATCCGCAATGGCTGCGACCAGGTGGTATTCCTGGACGCGGCGGAGAAGAAGTGGGTGGAGGAACTGGGCGGCATGAACGTGTTCTTCGTCTTCGATGACGGCACGTTGCTGACCCCGGCCCTGACCGGCACCATCCTGCCCGGCATCACCCGCGACAGCATCATCAAGCTGGCCCGCGCCGACGGACTGACGGTGACCGAGGCGCCCTATTCGTTCGAGCAGTGGCAAGCCGATGCGGCGTCGGGCCGGCTGCGCGAAGTGTTCGCCTGCGGCACGGCGGCTGTGGTGTCGGCCATCGGCACCGTGCGCCACAAGGGTGGCAGCTTCAGCATCGGCGGCGGCAGCGACGGGGAGGTTACCCGCACGCTGCGCACCCGCCTGACCGCCATCCAGCGCGCCGAGGCCCCGGACACGATGGGCTGGCGGCATAAGGTGGTGGTGTAAGCAGCGACGCTCTGCCAAAGAAAAAAGGGGGCGGACGGGGATGACCCGCCCGCCCCCTTCGTCATTCCGGGAAAATCACTCCGCCAGCAGCTTCTCCATCTGGTCCATGGTGGCGTCCATGCGGCGCACCAGGGCCTGGTAGGGGGCGGGGGTGGCCATGTCCAGGCCCGCCTTCTTCAAGAGCGGATACGGGTATTCCGACCCGCCGGCCTTCAGCACGTTCAGGTAATTGTCCCGCGCTTTGGCGCCGCCCTTGGAAATCTGTTCGGCGAAATAGGTGCCGGCGGAGATGGAGGTGGCGTACTGGTACACATAGAAGGGACGGTAGAAATGCGGGATGAAGGCCCATTCCGCGCAATATTTCTCATCGATCTTCAGCACGCCCTCGGCGTCGCCATGATACTTCTTCAGCAGGCCGCAATAGATGTCCTTCATCTTGGCGCCCGACAAAGCCTCGCCCCGCTCCACCGCGTCATGGGTGGCCAGTTCGAATTCGGCGAACATGGTCTGGCGGAAGAAGGTGCCGCGCAGGTTTTCCAGCGACTGGCCCAGATAGAACAGCTTCTCCTGTTTGGTCTTGGCGTTGGCCACCAGATAATCGGTCAACAGCATCTCGTTCGCCGTCGACGCGATCTCCGCCATGAACAGGGAATAATTGGCCAGTTCATAGGGCTGGGTGGCCTGGGCCAGGGCCGAATGCATGCCATGGCCCCATTCATGGGCGTAGGTGGACATGGAGTTGTAATCATCCTGATGGTTCAGGAAGACATACGGGTCCACGCCATAGGTGCCCCAATGATAGGCGCCGCTATCCTTGCCGTCGGACGGGTAGACATGCATGGTCCGCTTGGACGTCAGCTCGGCCAGCTTGTCGGTATATTCCTTGCCCAGCGGCTTCATCGCGGCCAGCGTGATGGTGCGGGACTCATCCAGCGTGAACTTCTTGTCCAGATCGATGACCGACGGATAGATGTCGTAATAATAGAGATCGGGCAGCTTCAGCATCTTCTGCCGCAGCTTGAAATAGCGGTGCAGGGTCGGCAGACCCTTGTTCGCCTCCGCCACCAGGGTGCGGTAGACGCTTTCCGGGATGTCGTTATTGGCCAGCGACGCGGCGACGGCGGTGGGATAGCCGCGCAGCTTGGCATCGATGGTGCCGGCCTGTACGGCCGCACCCAGCGTGTTGCCCATGGTGGTGGCATACTGGCCGAACTTGCCCCAGAACGTGTCGAACACCTGCTTACGGACGGCCCGGTCGGCATGCTGGCGCAGGGCGGAATAGCCGGCCTGGTTCAGCTTGCGCTTGGTGCCGTCGGGCAGGGTGATCTCCGGCCAGTCGATATCGGCATTGGCCAGGGCGGAATAGGTGTTGCTGGCTGCCCCCAGCACCGGGCCATAGGCGGCCAGGGCCGCTTCGGTTTCCGCCGTCAGCGTGTGGGCCTTCAGGCGCAGGATGTCGTTCAGGCGGAAGGCGTGCTTGGCCAGGCCCGGATCGGCCTTGATGAAGCCCTGCACCTTGTCGGCACCCAGCGCCTGGATTTCCGGCGACAGCCAGGCCACGGCGGATTGTGCCTGGCTGGACAGGGCCTGGCTCAGGCTCTGGCGTTCCTGGTAGGTGTCGTTGCGGGTGTCGGTCGAATATTGCAGATAGGCATAGACCAGCACCTTCTCCACCACATGCCCGACCTCCGACATGCGGTCCAGGCTGGCGCGCAGGGTCGCGGCATCCTTGCCCAGCGTGCCCTTCATCGCCTCCAGGGCCGGCAGGTCGGCCAAAGCCTGCTTGCGGGCGGCATCCCAGGCGGCGTCATCCTTGAAGATCGGCGTCAGGTCCCAGATGAAACGCGGATCGACCTTGGCCGGTGCCGAGGCGGCCGGTGCCGTCTGCTGCGCACCGGCGGTGGTCAGCGGTGAAAGGGCGGCGGCGAGTGCGATGGCCGATGCGCCCAGCAGGCGGCGGGTGGAATTCACGCGATGGCGATGCTTGTTCATGCTGTCCCTGTCCGTTCGGGGGCCGTGTTCGCGTTGTCCGCGCCGGCCGTTGGTGGGAAAGTTATAAATCGGTGGCTTGAAGGTGCCGGACGGAAATTTGTAACGGGGTGGTTTCAGTGCGCGGCCTCTGCCAGAATGTCACGGCCACAACCTGTTGGACGCCGTCCCATGACCGTCATCCGCGCCTATGCCGCTGCCAAGCTGAACCTCTATCTGCATGTGCTGGGCCGTCGCGAGGACGGATACCACCTGCTGGACAGTCTGGTGGCGTTCGCCAGCGCCCATGACCGGGTGGAGGTGGAAAGCACCCCCTATTTCAGCCTGCAGCTGCATGGACCCAATTCGCTGCCGCTGCTCATGGAGGATACGGATAGCAATCTGGTGACCAAGGCGGTGAAACGGCTGGCCGACGCGCTGGGCCGCAAGCCGGAGGTCACGGTGAAGCTGACCAAGAACCTGCCGCTGGCATCGGGCATCGGCGGCGGATCGGCGGACGCCGCGGCGGCGCTGCGGGCGCTTTGCGCCCTGTGGGACGTGCCGTTGGACCATCCCGCAATGGTGGAACTGGCAGCCAGGCTGGGGGCTGACGTGCCGGTCTGCCTGGGCTCGCGCACATCCTATTTCGGCGGTACGGGCACGGAGCTGTCGCCGGCCCCGGACCTGCCGGAGGATTGCTGGGTCGTGCTGGTCAATCCCGGCGTCTCCATGCCGACCCCGGCGGTGTTCGAGGCGCGGCAGGGCCCCTTCTCAAGCCCGGCGCGGTTCACCACATCCTTCACCGATGTGCGCGAACTGGCGACCCTGCTGAAGGACGGGCGGCGCAACGATCTGGCCGCGGCCGCGGAGCGGTTGAGCCCCGTTATCCCGCAGGTGCTGGCGGCATTGGATTCGACCACGGGCTGCCTGCTGTCCCGCATGTCGGGCAGCGGAGCCACCTGCTTCGGGCTCTATGTGGATTTCGACCATGCCGTGGCCGCGGCCGAGCTGATCGCCGGCATCCGTCCCGGCTGGTGGGTGCAGCCAGCGACCCTGCTGAATGATCTGTCGGGCCTGGAGGTGCTGGAAGGTACGCTCCTGGACTGGCCGTGAGTCTTGTTTCGCCCTCAGGCGCCGGGCGCCGCCATCCGGCGGCTTGGCTCACGCGCCACGGGGGCGCGGGCTGCCAGTCGGCAGCCTGCAGGGGCCGAGCCCCTGCTGTCTTACCCGAGGAGTTGAGAAACCATGTCCCGCATTGACGATTCCCGCCGATTTCTGCCGGTGAACATCGCCGTGCTGACCGTGTCGGACACGCGCGACCTGTCGGACGACAAGTCCGGCGACACGCTGGTGGAACGGCTGAAGAGCGACGGCCATTCCCTGGCCGGCCGCGCCATCGTGCGCGATGATGTCCGTGCCATCGTCGACCAGCTGCGCGTGTGGATAGACGACCCGGCCGTGGATGTCGTCATCTCCACCGGCGGCACCGGGCTGACCGGCCGCGACGTGACGCCGGAAGCGTTCGAGAGCCTGTTCGAAAAGACCATCTCCGGCTTCGGGGAGATGTTCCGCATGCTGTCCTATCAGAAGATCGGCACCTCGGCGCTGCAATCCCGCGCTACGGGCGGGCTGGCCAAGGGCACCTACCTGTTCGCCCTGCCGGGCAGCCCCAGCGCCTGCCGCGACGGCTGGGACCTGATCCTGAAGTTCCAGCTGGATAACCGTCACCGCCCCTGCAACCTAGTCGAGCTGATGCCGCGGTTGCAGGAGAAGTGAGGCTTGTCGCCTGCGGGCCTCACGTGGTGCTGAGGCCCGACTCGGTCCAAGCCGGCGCGGTGAAATTCAGGCCGGTGGCGGCGGACAAGGCCCCCCACAGGCTGTTCACTACCGAATTCCACAGCTGTTCCACCGTGACCAGGGCCAGGCCGACCAGCACGCGCACGAAATTCTGGGCGCTCTGCTTCAGCTGATCCAGGAAGAACTGTTGCAGCGAGGGGCGGATTTCCCCCGTGGCGATGCCGCCGGCGATGGTTTCCGCCTGCTGGGCCATGGCGGCCAGCTGGTCCTGGGAGAAGCCCTGTGCATTCTCGATATTCTGGCCCAGGATGGCCGAGGCGGATGTCTTGATCTGGTCGATCAGGGCGGGGACGTTGATCGGGGTGATGGTCATCGTTCTTTTCCTCCCTTACGACTGCGGCTGGGCCGGCTGCGGCACGCCGCGGGCCAGCGCGTTCTCATAGGTCAGCGCCTGCTGGATATCGATGCTGAACTGGCCCTGGAAGGCCTGGGCCTCGAGGCTGCTGATGCCGCCGGACTGGTCGGCCTGCTGCATGGTGGTGAACTGGGTGGCGATCTTGGTCAGGATGTCGCCCGTGGGGGCGGCCAGCGTTTGCAGCTTGGTCCAGTCCTTGACCTTCGATTCCAGGAATTTCGGCAGGGTCGTGGGGTCCGGCCGCGCTACGGCCAGGTTGGCCAGGGCGTTGGTCTGCCCGATCAACTGCGTATAGGTGGCCTGACGTTGCGGGAAGGTGGTCGCCGTGACGCCGCCCGCCACCTGGGCATAGAGCAGCATGGCCTGCTGGTTCAGGCTGGCCACGCCATTGGCGATGGAGGGGTCATAGGCCGGCGCCAGCTGTGCGGTGCAGCCGGCGAGCGCGCCGCCCAGGCAGAGCAGGGCCAGGAACAGCCGCAGCCGGGCCAGGGATTGTGCCCAGGCGCTTGCCAAACGTTGGACGGGAACGATCACGGGCCTCTCCCCCTCTTTGACGACAGGTTTGAGGCGATCCTATCAGGTATGATGACCAATGTACCATCCAAGATTTATTGATGAGGTTCGTATACATGCAAAAGTCGCAGCCTTGTACATGCCGTCACAGATCGGATTCATCTAAAATTGCCGCCTGTCCGCCCGGCGGCATTGAAGGCGGACGGGAAAACGGGTAACGATTCCGCCGCTGCGAACGGCAGCGGGCGGAGCGGTGCCCGCCATCGCCGTCGCAACCGGATTTTCAAGGCTGGGCGCAGGAGAGAACTGGCATGACGCGGACCTTCATCTCGATGGCGAAGACGGGTGGACAGGGCAAGACCCTGACGGCCCAGATGCTGGTGCTGCAGCACGAGCAGAAGGGCGTGCCGGTCAAGCTGGCGGCCGCGGACAGCGACAGCCTGAACCAGCGGTCCAAGTTCGGCCGCCTGTTCCGCAATGTGAAGGAGCTGGGCATCGGTGAGGACCTGACCAAGGTCAAAAGCTCCACCGACCCGAACCTGGCCATCAAGTACTGGGACGAATTCGGCCGCACCGTGCTGGAAGGCGGCTATATCATCGATGTCGGCGCCAATGTCGCGGCCGAGCTGTTCGCCTGGGCCGAGGCGCGCAACGCCGGTTCCCTGCTGCGCCGCCGCAACTCGCCCCCCATCGATCTGGTGGTGACCACCAAGGCCGAAAGCCAGGCGATCGAGGATGCCCGCGGCCTGATTCAGTACAGCTTCGACAAGAACGAATGGATGCCGATCGGCCGCCGCTATGTCGTGCTGAACGAGGTGTCGGGCGGCTTCGGGGCGTATGAGAACGACCCGAACTTCAAGCGCCTGAAGGCCTATCAGGGCATGGGCGTGCATATCGTCACCATGAAGCGCTGCGAAAGCGATATCTGGACCCTGCTGGAACGCGAGCTGATCTCCGTCCGCGAGGCGCTGAAGATGACCGAGGTCGATCTGGAGAAGCGCTTCGGCATTGATGTCTGGACCGGCCATGGTGGCCTGACCGACCTGAAGAGCTGGGCCGACGAGACGCTGACCTCGTTCGAGCGGGTGGGTCTGGTGCCGGTGCGCGACGGTGGTCACCATGATAGCGGCGTGGAGGCAGTCGGCGCCGGCTGTTCCTGAAAGGAACCGGACCCGGCGCCAGAGCCTTCGCCGCCTCCGCCGATACCGGTGCCCCCACGGCACCCCTCGGGACGGCATAAGAAGAACCGCCGGAGATGATGTCAGGCCCCGTTCCCGCAAGGGGAGCGGGGCCGCTCTTTAAGGGAGGGCCGGGGTTTGGTCCGTTTCGAAAATGTCGGGCTGCGCTACGGCAACGGGCCGGAGGTGCTGCGCGACCTCAGTTTCGAACTCGCACCCGGTTCCTTCCAGTTCCTGACCGGCCCCACCGGGGCCGGCAAATCCAGCCTGTTGAAGCTGCTCTATCTCTCCGAACGGCCGTCCCGTGGCCTGATCACCCTGTTCGGCGAGCCCCTGTCCAAGGTGTCGCGCGACCGGCTGCATGAGTTGCGCCGGCGCATCGGCGTGGTCTTCCAGGATTTCCGCCTGCTGGACCATATGAGTGCTTACGACAATGTCGCCCTGCCGCTGCGTATCGCCGGGCATGGGGAGAAGCACATCAAGGAGGCGGTGACCGAGCTGATGGAATGGGTGGGCCTGTCGGACAAGATGAATGCCCTGCCGGCCACCCTGTCGGGTGGTCAGAAGCAGTTGATCGCCATCGCTCGCGCCGTCATCACCAGCCCGTCGCTGATCGTCGCCGACGAGCCGACGGGCAATATCGACCGCGACATGTCGATGAAGATCATGCGGCTGTTCATCGAGCTGAACAAGCAGGGCACCACCGTCATCGTCGCCACCCACGACTGGCCCCTGATCGACAAGATTAAGCGTCCCATGCTGGAACTGTTCGAGGGCAAGCTGGCGGAGGCATCCTGGTGGCTGAAGCCGGGGGAGCGGCTGGACGAGCCGGTGTGATCACACCAGGCTGATCGCCGACAGCCCCCGCCCGTAATCCGGCTCCTGGTACAGACAGGCCCGGCGGTAGCTGAAGAACAGATCCTCGCGGGCCAGCGTGTCCAGCCCGGTGGTTTCCACCTGCACCAGCCCGGCATCGCGCAGGCGCCGCAGCACATAGCCACCGATATCGAACATCCAGTGATCGGCCCGCGCCGACGGGTGGAACAGCACGTCATGGCCCGCGTCCATGGACACGAACCGTTCGCGGAATTCCGGCCCGACCTCGTAACTCTCCTGGCCGATATGGGGGCCGATGCCGGCCAGGATGCGCGAACGTTCCGCCCCCAGCGCCAGCATGGCCGCCACCGTCGCCTCCAGCACGCCGGTGACCGCCCCCTTCCAGCCGGCATGGGCGGCACCGATGACACGCGCTACCGGATCCACGAACAGCACCGGCACGCAATCGGCCGTCAGGATGCCCAGCGCGATGCCCGGCCGGTCGGTGACCAGGGCGTCGGCCTTGGGTGCCCAGGCATGGGGAAAGGGCTCGGTGACCGTCACCACATCGGCGCTGTGCACCTGATAGACGGTGGTCAGGGCGTCGGCCGGCACGCCCAGCAGTTCCATGGCGCGGGCGCGGTTGGCGGTGACATTGGCCGGATCGTCGTTCGATCCATAGCCGCAATTCATCGCGGCCAGGATGCCGGTGGACACGCCGTCGGTGCGGGTGAAGAAGCCGTGGCGCAGGCCGGGAATGGCCGCCAGATGGTTGAGCGTGATCAAGTGCTGCCTCCGAAACCGGCAGGCACGGGGGCCGCCGGATGGGTGATGGCGATGGCGCGGAACAGGCGGCCCATGCTGGCGGGGCTGGTCAACCGGGTCAAGGCCGCCTGGATTGCCACCTGCTGTGCCGGATTGGCGCGGGCGGACAGCGACGTGGCGCGGGCATCAATGCCCAGGGCGGTCAGCAGGGCGCCCTGTTCGACACTGGCATAGGGAACGGCGCCCGTCTGTTTCGCGGCCAGGGCCAGGGCGGTGAAATCCACATGTGCGGTCAGGTCGGCGGTGCCGGGACCGTCCAGCACGGAAACGGGCTTGTGGGCGCGCAGCGCCTGCAGCGTGTCGCCGATGGCCGGGCCGTCATAGCCGTAATCGATGATCAGGGCGGCGCCGGCATGGGAAGCCAGCCGCCGGCCGATCTCCCCCGCGATGGCGATGCCAGTGGGACAGGTCTCCGCCACGGCACCCGGCGGAATGCCGGGATCACGGTGCAGCGGGGTCAGCAGGGCACCACCGGGTGTGGGATCGAAGGTGAAGGCCAACTGGCCCTGGCCGTTCAGCCCCACCTTGCGCTCCGCCCAGCCGGCGGGGGTGCGGATGAACTGGCGGATGGGCAGGGCGTCGAAGAATTCGTTGGCGACCAGCAGCATTGGCCCGTCGGGCACATCGGTCAGGCTGTCATGCCAGGTGGGGTCGAAGGCCGACAGGGCGGCCGCCTGACGTTCGCGCAGCGCCGGGCTGGTTTCCACCAGATGCAGGCGGATAGCGGCGTGGAAGCCCGGCACCCGTGCGGTGGCACGCAGCGCGTCGGCCATCAGTGTGCCGCGCCCCGGCCCCAGCTCCACCAGTTGCACCGTGTCCGGGCAGCCCTGGTTGATCCAGCAATCGGCCAGCCACACCCCCACCATCTCCCCGAACATCTGGGAAATCTCGGGCGCGGTGGTGAAGTCGCCCTTCGCCCCCAGCGGGTCGCGGGTGATGTAATAGCCATGTTGGGGATGGCCCAGCGCGTCGGCCATGAAGGCGGCGACGGAAATAGGCCCCGTCAGGGCGATGCGCCGGACCAGCAAATCGTGCAGCGCACTCATTTCGGCGTTTCGGCCGGGGCCGGCACCGGCTTGCCCCAGGGGCTGCGCAGCACGATCACCACACCGGCGATCAGCATGGGAATGGACAGAAGCTGCCCCATGGTGGTGCCGAAGGCCAGGAAGCCCAACTGCGCATCCGGCTGGCGGAAGAATTCCCCGACCAGACGGGCCAGGGCATAGCCGATCAGGAAGATACCCGACAGGGTGCCCGTGCGGGCCCGGATGGCGGGGTTGCGGGCCAGCAGGAAGATGGCGATGAACAGCAGCACGCCCTCCAGCCCGGCCTGGTACAGCTGGCTGGGATGGCGGGGTATCTGGGCATTATCGGTGGGGAAGATCATGGCCCAGGGCACGTCGCTGGGCCGGCCCCACAGTTCGGCATTCACGAAATTGGCCAGCCGCCCCAGCAGCAGGCCCACAGGCGCCGCACAAGCCACCAGATCGCCCAGCGCGAAGGGGGAGAAGCCGCGGCGCAGGGAAAAGATGATGATGGCCACGATCACGCCGGTCAGCCCGCCATGGAACGACATGCCCCCGTGCCAGACGCGGAACACCTCCAGCGGGTCGTCGATATAGCGGCCCAGATCGTAGAACAGGATGGAGAACAGCCGCCCGCCGATCAGGATGCCGCCCGCCGCCCAGACCACGAAATCGCCCAGGTCGTCCACCGTCGGCCGCAAGCCGCTGCTGCGAGCCAGCCGGCTGCAATACCACAGCGCGAAGGCGATGCCGGCGGCATAGGCCAGCCCGTACCATTTGATGGAAATGGGGCCGAGTGCCAGGGCCACGGGGTCCAGGTCGGGGAAGGGGATGGCGAAGATCATGCGATATCCCGTCACGTTCCCTCCCCGGCGGGAAGGGTGTCGCCTATATATCGGGTCGGGGACAGGCACGGCAAGGTACGGTGGCGGGGTTGGGTTTGCGGTGACCAGATACCCGCCCAACGCCATGGACAGGCCCATGCCCGATCCCCATAATGCGGCGCTTTTTGTGAGGGGGACCCGCCATGCAGGTGGAAAACAAGCTGTTCGATGACCTGGCCCGTGTCGCCAGCGGTGCCATGGGTGCCATCTCCGGCATCCGGGGCGAGGTCGAAGGCCAGATTCGCCAGCAGTTCGAGCGTATCCTGGCCCAGATGGACCTGGTGAGCCGGGAAGAGTTCGAAGCGGTGAAGGCTGTGGCGGCCGAGGCGCGGTCCCGGCAGGAGGCGCTGGAGGAGAAGCTGGCGGCCCTGGAAGCCAAGCTTTCCAATGAGTCGCAGGGCTGACGCCCCACCGGCGACGCTTCATATCCATGTGACAGGTTTTTTCACGAAACGGCAAGGAACCGGAATCCGGTTGCGCCTGCGAAATGGCGCTGGCACCGTATTCCTGGTGGTTCCATAGCCGGTAGGGCCACAATATCTGGGTACCCTGATTTGTGGCCCACCGCCGCGCCCTGGGGACGGGTGCTGGCAGGTTTCTGGGAGTTAGGGGGACGGCATGACCGCGTTGAATATCGAGACCCAAGCGTCGACCCACAATCCGCTGGACATGCTGGAAGAGATGGTCGTCGCCAATGAATGGGCTTTCGACCGCGTCTCCGAGGAGGAGATGGTGGTGGAGATCGGCGGCCGCTGGTGCGAATACCGCCTGTTCTTCATGTGGCAGTCAGACGTGTCCGCGATGCAGTTCTCCTGCCAGTTCGACATGAAGGTGCCGGGCGGGCGCAAGGCCGCCGTGTCGGAACTGCTGGCGGAGATCAATCCCAAGATGTGGCTGGGCCATTTCGATGTCTGCCACGACCAGCACACGCCGATGTTCCGCCAGACCACTTTGCTGCGCGGCGCGCGCGGCGCCAGTGCCGAACAGCTTGAAGACCTGATGGACATCGCGCTGGCGGAATGCGAGCGTTTCTATCCGGCCTTCCAGTTCGTCATCTGGGGCGGCAAGACGGCCAGCGAGGCCGTGTCCGCCGCCATCCTGGATACGGTGGGCGAGGCCTGAACAACCGGGTGGGGTTACCAATCGCCAGGGGGAGGAACCCCGGCAGCCCCATCGGACACCAGGGGGAACACCGGATGAGTGCGAGTTTGTTGCTGGTCGGGTGCGGAAAGATGGGCGGCGCCATGCTGGCCGGCTGGAAGGCCGCCGGTGCCGCCGGCCAGGTTGTCGTCGTGGAACCGTTCGGCGTGCCCAAGGGCCTGCCTGCTGACGTGGCTGTGGTCAAGGAAGCGGCGGAAATCCCGGACGGCTTCGCGCCCGATGCCGTCATCCTGGCCGTGAAGCCGCAGATGATGGACCAGGCCCTGCCCAATTATGTCCGCTATGCCGGCTCCGCCCTGTTCCTGTCCATCGCGGCGGGCAAGCCCATATCCTATTTCGAAAAGCATCTGGGGGGCGAGGCGGCGATCGTCCGCGCCATGCCCAACACCCCGGCCGCCGTGGGCCGCGGCATCAGCGCCGCCGTGCCCAACGCCAAGGCCAGCGAGGCGCAGAAGGCCCTGGCCCGCACCCTGCTGGGTGCCGTGGGCGAGGTTGCCTGGGTGGCGGATGAGACGCTGCTGGATGCTGTGACGGCCCTGTCGGGCAGCGGGCCGGCCTATGTGTTTCTGCTGGTGGAAGCCATGTCGCGGGCCGGCATCGCCGCCGGCCTGCCGTCCGACCTGTCCATGCAACTGGCCCGCGCCACGGTGATGGGGTCGGGCGAGCTGCTGCGCCAGAGCCATGAGTCTGCCGAACAGCTGCGCCGCAACGTCACCAGCCCCAAGGGCACGACGGAAGCGGCCCTGAACGTGCTGATGACCGAGGGGCCGGGCGGCCTGCATGAGCTGATGACCCGCGCCATCGCGGCGGCGACGAACCGTTCTCGTGAGCTGGCTGGTTAAGGGATAGGGGTATTGTTCGGATGGCCGGACCGTTGAGCCCGAGTGCGCAGAAGATCCAGAACCTGCTGAACGATCTGGGCCATCCCATCCATGTGCTGGAATTCGCCGTCTCCACCCGCACCTCGGCCGAGGCGGCGGCGGCCATCGGCTGCGATGTGGCGCAGATCGCCAAATCGATCATGTTCCGCACGCGTGACACGGGCCGGCCCGTGCTGGTGGTGGCGTCGGGCACCAACCGGGTGAACGAGGCGACGGTGATCCGTCTGCTGGGCCCGGCTTTGGCCGGGGAGAAGCTGGCCAAGGCCGATGCCGATTATGTGCGGCAGAAGACGGGCTATCCGATCGGCGGTGTGCCGCCGCTGGGCCACAACGTTCCGCCCATCACCCTGTTCGATCGCGACCTGTTGAACTTCACCACTGTCTGGGCGGCCGCCGGCACACCCAACACCGTGTTCCCCATCGCCCCGGATCTGCTGTCGCGCATCGTCGGCGGGGTGGTGGGAGAGGTGGTTTAGCGAAGACAGCTTCCCTGGGTATTGCAAAAATGGTATAAAACCATGGGCTGGATGGTGCATTTTCTTGATCGGAATGTAAGCGATCTGCTTGCCACCATGCCGTTGGATATCCGGGCATCCTTCGCCCGCATTGTCGATTTGATCCAGACCCATGGCCTGGAACGGGTACGGGAACCCTATGTGAAGCATCTGGAGGGGAAACTCTGGGAGATGCGCATGAAGGGAAAGGATGGCATCGCGCGGGCCGTCTATGTGACGGCGTCCGGCAGAAGGGTCGTTGTTGTCCATGTCTTTGTGAAAAAGACGCAGCGCACGCCACGGCGTGAGATCGACATCGCGTTGAAGCGGGCAAGTGAGGTCGAATGAGTGGCAAAATGATCCGGGCGGACGACGTGATCCGCGATTGGCGGCAAGACCCTGCCTTTGTAACCGCTTATGACGCCTTGGCGGATGAATTTGCCCTGGCAGATGCAATGATCCGGGCGCGGGTTGCCGCCGATATGACGCAGGAACAGGTGGCGGAAGCGATGGGTACCACCCAGGCTGTCATCGCCCGTTTGGAAAGCGGTCGGGTAAAGCCATCGACGCGGACATTGGAGCGGTTCGCACAGGCGACTGGAACTCGTCTGCGGATCAGTTTCGATCCGTTGAAGAACGTTTCGTGAAATGCACAAGGGCCGGCACAGGCATGGTCCTGTGCCGGCCCTTGTCGGTTACTTGTCATTATTCCGCCGGCACCAGTCGCCGTGTGCCCATTACCCGCTGGGCCGGTGCACTGCGCGCCTTGTCCAGGACATGGGCCAGCCGTTCGGCGGCGCGTGACAGCCGCTCCGGCGTGAAGGCAGCGTAGCCCAGCACCACGCCACCCGGATCACCGGCGACGCCCGGTCCCTTGCGATAGGCGGACAGGGCCGGCAGGGCGATACGGGCCTGACCGGCCAGTGCCGACAGGGCGGCATCATCCACGCCCAGGGTGGGGGCCAGACGGCCCACCAGATGCAGGCCGGACCCCGCTGCATCGACGGAGATGGCGCCGGACCAGTGGCGTTCGGCTGCGAACAGCAGCGCCTGCTGGCGTTCGGCATAGAGGCGGCGGGTGCGGCGCAGGTGGCTGGCATAATGGCCCTCCACCAGGAAATCATGCACGGCCATCTGTTCGGGCAGCGGCACATGCAGGTCCATCCGGGCCCGCAGGCTTTGCGCGGCGGCGACCAGGGAGGAGGGGACGACCAGCCAGGCCAGGCGCAGGGCCGGCACCAGCGTATTGTCCAGGGCACCCAGATGCAGCACCCGCTCATTCTCATCCAGGCCCTGCAGGGCGGGCAGGGGGCGGCCCGTATAGCGATAGCCGCCGTCGCGGTCATCCTCCAACAGCCAGGCGCCGCTGCGCCGGGCCCAGGCCAGCACCGCCATGCGGCGGCGCAGCGGCATGGTGCCGCCCAGCGGGAACTGCCAGCCCGGCGTGACCACGGCTAGCCGAGCGTCCGGTGCCAGACGGGCACCGCGTTCCGGATCGATGCCATCGGCATCGACGGGCACATGCGCGATGTTATAGCCGCGCTGACCCAGGGTCAGGGCCTGCACGGGGCAGCCCGGCTCCTCCAACCATACCGTGTCGCCCGCCGTCAGCAGCAGGGTGGACACGAATTCCAGACCGGAGCGGCGATCGGGCAGGATCAGGATCTGTTCGGGATCGCACGCGATGCCCCGGCTGGTCTGCAGATGACCGGCCAGCACACGGCGCAGGGCCATCCAGCCACCGGCCGTGTCATGGCCCAGCAGCAACCCGCCGGCGTCACGCCAGCGCTTGGCCAGCACCCGGCGCCAGGTGTCGATGTCGAACTGGTCATAGGCCGGCACGCAAGGCTCGAACGGCAGCAGTTCCGCACCGGCGGCCGGCACGGGCACGGCGGGCTTGGGGGGCGGCGTGGCACGTGTGGCGGCGCTGGGTGCCAGGCGCACGGCGGGCGCCATGGCATCGTCGGGCAGGGTGCGGCAGACGAAGGTGCCGGAACCGATCCGCGCCTCGAGATATCCTTCCGCGGTCAACCGATCGACCGCCGCCACCACCGTGTTGCGCGACACGCCCAGATCGGCGGCCAGCGTGCGGGTGGAGGGCAGCCGTTCCCCGGGGCGGATGGCGCCATTGACGATGGCACCGCGCAGGCGGTCGAACAACCGCTGCTGCAGGGGCGTGCCGTCGGTGCCGTCGAACAGGGAGAGCAGGGGGCCTTGGCTGAGTTTCATGCGCGGATACCTCGGGCGATCAACCGGGCGTCATTCCGGACCTCGGGTCGGAACGGCGCCCCTGCATCGTTCCGTGGATTTCGGGAAGGAAACGGGTGGTAAGCCGGCGGGCAGGGCATGATGGGGTCGCCCATGGCCCGCCGGCCAACCCTGGAGCGGCCGGACACCGGGGAGGCCGCTCCACCATCACCGGCGACGGGGCTTGCCGGTGACGATCTCGTACGGGTGCCGTCAGCTGACGATCTGGCCCGTGGCCGGGTCGATCTTCAGGGTGGCGAAACGGATGCCGTCGGCGGACTTCAGTTCGACCTGCAACAGGCCGTCCTTGGAGCGAACGTCGCCGACGCGGCCGAAACGGTAATTGTTGTTCTTCATCCAGGTCTTGGCGATGTCGCGGGCTTCCGCGGTGGTCACCGGTTCGGTGCGGGCGACGGCGCTGGCGGGCTCCTTTGCCGCGACCTGGGCATTGCCGGCGGAGCCGGCCTGGGCGCTGTCGCTGGCATGGGCGGCGGTGACACCGAGTGCGGCGGCGAAAGCGAGGGCGATCAGGGTGCGCATTGGTGCTTCCTCTTCTTCATCTCTGCTTGTTGGCAGGCCGGTCTTTCTCCGGCGACAGGCCCATCTGAGCATTGCCGCTTTACCGGTGGATGACGGGAAGAGGGGGCTTGTGAAACACTCTGTTTCCAAAGGCCTTAGACGTTACATTGTGGTAACAACATGGCCGTCGGCAGCCCGTCGGCGCTTCGTTTATGATTGCGACATGACCGAGAGCAGCACCCACCTCCTGGTCGTCGATGACGACCGTGAAATCCGCGATCTGCTGACGCGCTATCTGACGCGCCATGGCTACCGTGTGACGGCGGCCAAGGACGGACAGGAGATGCGTCGCTACCTCGCCGACCGCAACATCGACCTCATCGTCCTGGATCTCATGATGCCGGGCGAGGACGGGTTGTCGCTTTGCCGCGCGGTGCGCGCGGAAGGGGGACCGCCCGTCGTCATGCTGTCGGCCATGGGGGAGGATGCGGACCGTATCCTGGGCCTGGAGATCGGCGCCGACGATTACCTGCCCAAACCTTTCAACCCGCGCGAACTGGTGGCCCGCATCAAGGCCGTGCTGCGCCGGGCGGCCACGCCCACGGGCACGGCGCAGGTGACGGCCGGCGCCATCAATTTCTCCGGTTTCGTGCTGGACCAGGCGCAGCGCCGCCTGACCGACGCGAAGGGGGAGGAGGTGACGCTGACCGCCGGCGAATATGAGTTGCTGGTGGCGCTGGCCACCCGTCCGCGCCGGGTCCTGTCTCGCGACGACCTGCTGGAGATCACGCGCGGCCGGTCGGCCGGTCCCTTCGACCGGTCCATCGATGTGCAGATCAGCCGTCTGCGCCGCAAGATCGAGATCGACCCGGCAGAACCCACCATCATCAAGACGGTGCGGTCCGGCGGATATATCTTCTCCCCGGAGGTGCAGGCACCATGAGGGCGCTCACCGACCGCATGTCCTATTCGATCTTCGCGGTGCTGGTCGGTGGCATCCTTCTGTCGCAGGCCATCGCGCTGGGCCTCTACCGGTCCGACCGGGCCGAGGCCGTGGCCGATGCCGAGGGCGGGCAGCTGGCCAACTGCCTGGCCGGCTTCGCCCAGGTGATCGAGGACCAGCCCACGGAAGTCCGCCTCTCGGTCCTGCGCGGCCTGAAGGAACGCGAGCTGACGGTGCGGACCAGCAGCGGGCACACCGTCATGCTGGACGTGCATGAGAAGAAGCCCAAGGCGCCGGGCCAGCCGGAAATGTCGCCGGCCGTGTCCATCCCGCCCTTCGGCATGCCCGTGCCGCCGCCGCCGGAACCCAATGTCATCGAAGTGTCGCGTCAGCTGAAGGACGGCACCTGGATGCGGTTCCACGCGCCGGTCACGGCCACCGACGCGCTGCGCGAACCGGGCTTCATCGCCTCGCTGGGCGGGTCGGCGGCCGTCGCCATCCTGTTGTCGGCCTGGGTGCTGGGCTTCACGACGCGGCCGCTTCGCCGCTTCGCCGCTGCCGCCAACCGGCTGGGCATCGACATGAACGCGCCGTCCCTGGACGAGGCGGGACCGCGTGAAGTGCGGCTGGCCGCATCGGCCTTCAACAAGATGCAGCGCCGCCTGCGCGCCTTCGTGGAGGATCGGACCCGCATGCTGGCGGCCGTCAGCCACGATCTGCGTACCCCGCTCACCCGCCTGCGCCTGCGCGCCGAATTCATCGATGATGATGTCGTGCGCGACAAGATGCTGGAGGATCTGTCGGAGATGGAGGCGATGATCGGCTCCACCCTGGCCTTCGCGCGTGACGAGGCGGCGAAGGAACCGCTGGAGCCGCTGGAGCTGAACGCCATGCTGGCGCGGCTGGGCGAGGATATGCGTGATGCCGGTAAGCCCGTGGGCGTGGCCCCGGCACCGTTTTCCATCCCCATCACCGGCCGTCGCATGGCCCTGCGCCGGGCGCTGGGCAACCTGATGGAGAATGCCGTCAAATACGGCCAGACGGCGCAGGTGGCCGTGGCCGTGACGGGAGAGAACGTCACCATCACCATCGATGACGAGGGGCCGGGCATCCCGGAGATCGAGTTCGAGAATGTGTTCCGGCCCTTCTTCCGGCTGGAAGCTTCCCGCTCACGCGATACGGGCGGCACGGGTCTGGGCCTGTCGGTCGCCAATGACGTGATCCGGGCGCATGGCGGTGAAATCCGTCTGTCGAATCGGCCCGAAGGCGGACTGCGCGTCACCGTCATCCTGCCCATGGAGCAGATGGCGGCGTGAAGGCGGGCGGGCCGTGGACCGGCCCGCCGCCCAACCGATCAGAACGTATAGGCGATGCCCAGCCCGCCCATGAGCTGGTCGCGGCTGCCATTATCCTTCACGAAGGGGCTGTCGGCCGCATTGCCGAGCATCCGGGAATATCCGGCGATGCCCATGACCGACCAATTGTCGTCCAGCGGATGGATCAGGATGGCCGTCAGCCCGGCATTCTTGAACCCGGCCTCGGCCTTGTAACCGGTGCGCGATCCCGGCAGGACCAGTTCCGTCGGGCCCGTGGGGCGCAGCCGGTCGGCGGTCGTGCTGAAATAGGAATTCATGTAGTCGTCGCTGGCCCAGGTTAGCGACGGGCCGACCATCACCATGGTCTGGCCGACAGGATTGAACATCCAGGTGGCGGACAGGGTGGCTTCCGTCCCCTTGTGTCCGTCGCCCAGCAGGTCGGTAGCCACATCCACCGACAGCATCAGCCGGTCGATGGTGTATTCGGCGAAGACGCGGCCGATGGCCGTGTCGCCGACATTGCGATACCCGTGCAGGGCCTTGTCCTTGCTGGATTTGCGCCCGCCATCGAAGGCGACGGCTGCACCCACGGTCAGGTCGTCGGTGGCGATCAGGTTGGCGCCCAGCCCCTGGCGGGACAGGAAGAAGCGGTTGTTGTAGGTGATCTCGATATCGGGGACGGGCTGGATCTTATAATGGTCCGACCCTTCATATTCGGGGGTGACAAGGCCGAGCGCGCCCAGGCGCACATACCATCCGTCCTCGCCCTGGCCGGGCTGGGCCAAGGCGGCCGTGCCGCAGGCGAGCGACATCAGGGCGCCGGTGGCCGCAGCCACGCGCAAACGCCCGGTAAAACGGGTTCTCATGGTCTCTCTCCGATGTGGACACGGGTTATGGCCACTGCCCCGCCATTCCCGTGCCGGCACCATGACAAAGCGCTTTGATGCCAGATGTGATGGGCATCACCAAAATGAACGGCGATCAAAAATTTTGGCGACGATTTGTTAACCATCTTTCCGTTATCGCCGAATCGGCATACGCGATGGTTCAGGGCGGTTCCCAGCGGGAGCCGCCCTGGCGGCGACCGCCTCCGCAGCGCACATGCGCCCGTGAAGCCGAGCCGCGGACGCGGTGCTGGCGTTTGAGGAATTCAAAACGTGTAGGACAGGCCCAAGCCACCGCTGAACTGGTCCCGGCTGCCATTGTCCTTCACGAAGGGGCTGTCGGCCGCGTCGCCCAGCATGCGGGCATAGCCGGCATGGCCGATCAGCGACCAGCTGTCGCCCAGCGGATGGATCAGGATGGCCGATAGGCCGGCATTCTTCAGCCCCGATCCCGCGTCGAACCCGATGCGTGACCCGGGAACCACCTGTCCCGTGCGGGCCGCATCGTTCAGCCGGTCCGGCGTGGTGCTGAAGAAGCTGTGCATATAGCCGCCGCTGGCCCAGGTCAGGCTGGGGCCGACAACAAGGGTGGCGTCGCCATAGGGGCTGGAGAGGCAGTTGATGCCGATCGTCGCCTGCGTGCCGCCATGCCCGTCGCCCAGCAGGTCGGTGGCGATGTCGGCATGCAGCTTCACGGCCCCGATCCGATAATCCACCATCAGCCGGCCCACGGCCGTGTCGCCGATGGACCGGTATCCGGTCAGGGCCGCCGCCTTGCCGGAGCCGCGGCCGCCATCATAGCCGACGGCCACATTCACCTCCAGCACCTCGCTGTGCGGCGTCAGGTTGATGCCCAGCCCATGGTGGGACAGGAAGAATTGGTTGTCGTAGGTGATCTTCACCACGGGCAGGGGCCGCAGCTTGTAGCGGTCCCCACCTTCATATTTCGGCATGGCCAGGGCCAGGGCGCCGATGCGCGCGTACCAGCCGGTTTCGTCCCCACCGGGCTGGGCGGCGGCCTGGGTGGCACCCGACAGGGCCAGCGCCGCCGTCAGCATACCCGGTAACATATGTCGCCTTACCCTCATCTTTCCGCTTTCCCCTCCGTTTCACCGTTCCCTGTCGCGGACTTAGCCGATAAAATGACCGGCAATGCCGTTCCTCGACCTTCATGTGACCAAGGCCGCCGGACAGTTCCCAATAGGGAAACACCTGCGGCCTGCCGGAGTTTCAGCGACCATGCCCATTATCAACCGTATTGCCGATTTCCATGCCGACATGACCGCGTGGCGGCACCATATCCACGAGAACCCGGAGACCGCGTTCGAGGAGTTCCAGACCTCCGACTTCGTGGCCGACAAGCTCAAGGATTTCGGGATCGAGGTGCATCGCGGCATCGCGGGCACGGGCTTGGTGGGCGTGCTGCACGGCAAGGACGGGCCGACGGGCAAGGCCATCGGCCTGCGCGCCGACATGGATGCGCTGAACATGGATGAGGGCAACACGTTCGCCCATGCCAGCAAGGTTCCCGGCAAGATGCATGGCTGCGGCCATGACGGGCACACGACCATGCTGCTGGGGGCCGCCCGCTATCTGGCGGAGACGCGCAATTTCAGCGGCACGGTGAATTTCATCTTCCAGCCGGCCGAGGAAGGTGCGGGTGGTGGGCGCCGCATGGTGGAGGAAGGGCTGTTCGACCGCTTCCCCTGCGACATGGTGTTCGGCATGCACAACTGGCCGGATTTGCCGCCCGGTGAAATGGTGGTGAAGGCCGGCCCGATCATGGCCGGTGCCGACCAGTTCGAGATCAAGGTGGCCGGCAAGGGCGGCCATGCGGCCCTGCCGCACCATGCCATCGATCCGGTGGTCATTGCCGCCCATATCGTGACGGCCACGCAGACCATCGTCAGCCGCAATGTCAGCCCCATCGAAAGCGGCGTCATCTCCATCACCCAGATCCATGCGGGCAGCGCCTACAACGTCATCCCGCAGGAAGTGATCATGCGCGGCACCGTGCGGGCCCTGTCCCATGAGGTGCGCGACCAACTGGAGAATGGCCTGCGCCGTATCGTGGAGACACTGCCCGCCGCCTTCGGGTCCAGCGCCACCATGACCTATCGCCGGGGATATCCGCCCACGGTCAACCATGAGGGGGCGCCGACGAACCTGGCATCGCGCGTCGCCAAGGATTTGGTGGGCGTGGACAATGTCCATGACAATGTCGGTCCCAGCATGGGGGCGGAGGATTTCGCCTTCATGCTGCAGGAACGGCCCGGCTGTTATGTCTGGATGGGCCAGGGCGGGGCGGCCTTGGGCTGCCTGCTGCACAACCCCGCCTATGATTTCAATGACGAGATCCTGCCGCTGGGCACCAGCTACTGGGCGCGGCTGGTGGAAACGGCGCTGCCGGCGGCGGCCTGATCCCATGGCGCGGCGGGTCGGCAGGACGGGCGTGGTCGCCCTGGTGCTGATGGCTCCCCTGGTCCTGGCGGGCTGTGGCGGCGGAGCGGGGGCTTGGCTGGCGGGCGAGACGGCCGGCGGCGGGTCCGGCATGGCCGGCGATGCTCCGCCGCCGTTGGCCACCCGTGCCATGTGGCGGGCGGAAAATGCCCGTGCCCAGTCGCAATCCTTCCTGGTGGCCCGCACGGATGCCGAGTGGACGGCGCTATGGGATCTGGCGGGCCGTCCGCCGCCCGGTCGCCTGCCACCCAACCAGATGGCGCTGGGCGTGTTCCTGGGCACGCGCACGACCACCGGCTATTCGGTGGATATCCTGCGCCTGCGGCCCGAGCGCCGCGACGGACAGCATGACCGGCTGGTCGTGGAATATCGCGAGTTGACGCCGCCCGACGGGCTGATCACCGCGCAGGTGCTGACCAGCCCCTATGCCATCATCATGGTGGACCGCAGCGACGCGGTGGTGCGGTACAACCGGATGCCGTGAGGGGCCCTCTCCCTCTCCCGCTTGCGGGAGAGGGAGGGACCCAAGCCTGTCAAGGGTTGGGAGGGAGAGGGCGAAACCCCTTACTCCGCCCCGTCCGCCACCACGCGGTTGCGGCCGCTGCGCTTGGCCTGATACAGCGCCGTGTCGGCGCGGCGCAGCAGGTTGTCGCCCGACTCCGGCTTGCCATCGGCGTCCAGCGTGCTGTCGGCCACGGCGACGCCGATGCTGATCGTCACGTCGATCTTGCCCACCGGGGCCGACACGGCGAAGGATTCCTCCGCGATGCGGCGGCGTAGGCGTTCAGCCACGACCATGGCCTGGTTGGCGTCGGTGTCGGGCATGATGACGACGAATTCCTCGCCACCCATGCGGGCCACGAGGTCGAAATTGCGCAGGTTGCGGCTGGCGCGCTGCGCCACTTCCTTCAGCACCTCGTCACCCACGCCATGGCCCCAGGTGTCGTTGACCACCTTGAAATGGTCGATATCGAACAGCAGGGCCGAAACCGGCTTGTTGTTGCCGCCCGATCGGTCCAGCAGGCGCGGCAGGTGGGCCGACAGGTAGCGGCGGTTGAACAGGCTGGTCAGGCTGTCGGTCAGGGCCATGGACAGGCTGGCCTCGTAATTGGCGCGCAGCTTGTCCTGATAACGCTTGCGTCGCACCTGGGTGCGGGTGCGGGCCAGCAACTCGTTCCGGTCGATGGGCTTGATCAGGTAATCGTTGGCGCCCAGCTCCAGCCCCTTGGCGATCCGGTCCATGTCCGTCTCGTCCGCCAGCAGCAGGATGGGGATCTGGCGCGTCTTCTCATGGCTGCGCAGTTGGGAGCAGAGGCGCAACCCGTCCTCCCGCATCAGAGTCAGGGAGATGACGATCAGCTCGAACTCCTCCGCCAGAGCCAGTTCCAGGCCGCCGGCGCAGGTGTCGGTATCGGTGACCACGTCGCGGTCGCGGGCCACCGTCTCCACGATCTTGTCCAGATCGATGGCACTGTCCTCCACCACCAGCACGCGGGCGGCCTCCGCCGTCTGGGTATGGACCGAATCGGTGGAGACCAGCATGCCCAACTGGCCCGACGTGCTTTCGCGCAGGCGCCATTCGTCCGTCATCATCTTCAGACGGACCAGCGAGCGGACGCGGGCAAACAGGGCGACGTCGTTGACGGGCTTGGTCAGGAAATCATCGGCCCCGGCCTCCAGCCCGCGCACGCGGTCGGACGCGTCGGAAAGGGCGGTGACCATGACGACGGGGATGTGCATGGTGGCCGGATCGGCGCGGATCTTCTCGCACACCTCGAACCCGTCCATGCCGGGCATCATCACGTCCAGCAGCACGATGTCCGGGTGCTGGGCATGGATGCGCTCCAACGCCTCCGGCCCGGAATTGGCCGTTACGACGTCGAAATATTCCCTGGTCAGCTTGGCTGCCAGCAGCTTCACATTGGGCAGGACATCGTCAACGACAAGAACCCGAGCCGACATGGTTTTCACACCCACCGGCCCGGTACGTCCAGGCCGTCAAAGGAAACGTTGCACCGTCTGAAGGAACTTCGCGACGGAGATTGGCTTGGCGATGTAATCCTCGCAACCGCCCTCGCGAATTTTCTCTTCATCCCCCTTCATGGCGAAGGCGGTGACGGCCACCACGGGGATGGCCTTCAGTTCATCATCTTCCTTCAACCACTTGGTAACCTCAAGCCCGGATACCTCGGGAAGCTGAATATCCATCAGGATCAGGTCCGGGCGGTGCAGCCGCGCCAGGCGCAGCGCGTCCATTCCGTCCTTGGTCTGCAGGGTCGCATAGCCGTGCGCTTCCAGAAGATCGTGGAAGAGCTTCATATTCAGCTCATTATCCTCCACGATCAGCACGCGGCGCTGGCGCGGTGCTGCCTGACCGGCATCCTGGATCTGGTCCACACTCATCGGCACCGCTCCGCATCGTCACTTGTGGCTGCCGGCCATGCCCTTCGCCTGGGCGGTGTCCAGCGTCCTGCCCCCCGTTGGGCACCTGTCATTAGACCGGTACAACTCTTAACCATTCGTTACCGATTGACATCATCAACCATGCCGCCCGATCCGCCAACGCCCGTTTCGAACCCGTTGCCCGACGCGCTGTGCCGCGATTGCGGAGAACCGCAGGCGGTGGCGCGGCGTTGTGCGGCCTGCGGGTCGGTGCGGCTGGTCAAGCATCCGGAACTGCATGCCCTGTCCATCGCCCATATCGACTGCGACGCCTTCTATGCCAGCGTGGAGAAGCGCGACCGGCCGGAACTGGCCGACCAGCCGGTGATCGTGGGCGGTGGGCATCGCGGCGTGGTGTCGGCCTGCTGCTATATCGCCCGGCTCTATGGCGTGCGCTCCGCCATGCCGATGTTCAAGGCGCTCCAGCTCTGTCCCAAAGCCACCGTCATCAAGCCCGACATGCGCAAATACGTGACGGTGGGGCGGGAGGTGCAGACCCTGATGCAGGAGATGACGCCGCTGGTCGAAGCCATCTCCATCGACGAGGCGTTCCTGGACCTGTCCGGCACCGAACTGCTGCATGGCGGCAGTCCGGCACGCACCCTGGTGCGGCTGGTCCGGCGGATCGAGACGGAGATCGGGGTCACCGCGTCCATCGGCCTGTCGCACAACAAGTTCCTGGCCAAGCTGGCCAGCGACCTGGACAAGCCGCGCGGATTCGCCACCATCGGCAAGGCGGAGACCCTGTCCTTCCTGGCGCCCAAACCGATCGGCATGATCTGGGGCGTGGGCAAGGCGCTGACCGCAAAGATGCAAGGTGACGGCATCCGCACCATCGGCCAGATCCGCGAGCTGGAGATGAAGGAGCTGGTCCGCCGCTATGGTTCCATGGGCATGCGGCTCTATCATTTCTCGCGCGGGCAGGATGACCGCCGCGTGACGCCGCACAGCCCGATGAAAAGCATCTCGTCGGAGACGACCTTCAATACCGACCTGTCGGCGCTGGAGGAACTGGAACGGGAATTGTGGCCGCTGGCGGAGAAGGTGTCGAAGCGGATGAAGGCCGGCGGCCATGCCGGGATGACCGTGACCTTGAAGCTGAAAACCCCCGACTTCAAGCTGATCACCCGCAACCAGCGGCTCTCATCGCCCACGCAGTTGGCCGACCGCATCTTCCGCACGGGGCGCGACCTGCTGCAGGCGGAATGCGATGGGCGGCGGTTTCGTCTGCTGGGCATCGGCTGCCACGATCTGGTCGACCCGCGCGACGCCGATCCGCCCGACCTGGCCGATCCCGGCCAGCAGCAACGCGCCAAGGTGGAACGCGCCATCGACGCCGTAAGGGCGAAGCTGGGCGGGAACGCGATCCTGAAGGGCAGGGGATTGCCGGGGAAAATGTAGGGGGAGTTACTTCCCGAAGGTGAAGCGCACGCCGGCCAGGGCCGACCAAGTCTGGGCGGTGCCGTGCGCCGCGAAATCATCGGTGGCGGTGAAGGAGGGCTCCCCACCGCGCACATAGCGGCCATCGGCGAAGAAGGAGAAGCTGCCGTTGACGGGCACCGACAGGCCGACCACGCCCTGATAGGCGAAGCTGTCGGCGCGCGCGTCGGTATAGCCCATGGCCAGCCGTTCAGCCTCCGTCCGGGTCCAGCCCATGCCGATGCCGACATAAGGGGTCAGCCAGTCGGTCACCTTCATATTGACCCGGGCATTGGCCATGGCGCCCGGCGACCCGATGGCACCATCGACGCTGGGGGCGGTCAGCAGGGCCGAATCACGGTCGCGATAGGCATATTCCAGTTCCAGACGGAAGCTTTCCATCGGGTGCCAGTCATTGCCGGCCGACAGGCCGGGATTGGCGGCACCGATTCCATATGTAGTGGCGTTACCGGTGGGGCCACCCACATAGCGGCCGGACAGTCCCTGAATATAGGCACTCGGCAGTTCGGAATCGGACGCGCCCGCATCCTGCGCCAAGGCAGGGGCGGTGACGAGGCCGAAACAAACGGCGAAGAGGGCGGTCTTCAGCGGCTTCATGACATTACTCCGACTCCCTTTGTAATAACCGAGGATGTCGATGAAGTCATGTACGGAGCAGGGTTAACGTCCTCCAACTTAAGGAACGCCTGCCATGTGTGTCAGCATAGACACGGAATTTTATTCCCACCGCCTTAATATATAGGTGGTCATAGGCTGTACCGGGTGTGCTGTCAGGTCGCCGGGGCGCGGCCGGCGCGGGTGCCGCGGTCGCCCAGGCGCGACGGACCCGGCGGCGCACCGCTGGCCGTCATCCGCATGCGCAGATGCAGGGAGCCGGTGCCAAAATCCAGCGCGAAACCATCGCTGAGCCCCAGCACATCCATGCCCAGGATGAAGGCGGGCTCATCCTCCAGCCCCAGGGCCCTGTAGGCATGGGCATCGACCAGGGTTGCCGGCAGGCCGGTGACGCTGACCGGCCCGATCTTTACCCGTGGCAGCAGATAGACCTCGCCCATCCGCCTCTCTCCGGCCAGGTTCACCACCTCGATCTGGCCCACAAGGCTGGCGGGCTTTTCACGCTCCTTCAGCGCTTCCAGCAGAACGGGGTTGAACATGGACCGTTCCGCCCCCGTATCGACCAGTCCGTTGACAATCGTGCCGCCGATTTCAACCGGCACGATGACCAGGCCCGTGGGGTGGACGCGGCCCTTAACCGAATCATAGCCGGTGGGGGCGAAGCGGCGGGATTGTTCGATCTTGATCTCGTCGCGGCGGAAATTCACCGACAGGCGCTTGCCCTGCAAACTGTTGGTGCCCAGCACGCCGCCCGCACCCGACAGGTCGCCGAAGGCCAGGACGGGGGTCACCATGTCTTCGGCCACGAAGCGGCCCATATCGATGCGGCCGACCTTCATGGTGGGCATGATCACCGGGCCCAGCACGTCATGCACGCGCATCAGGTTGCCGGTAACGGTGACGTCGGCACCGACGGCCATGCCGGGCATTGGTGGCGGGGCGACGAAGCCCAGGGCACGGGCGATCTCCATGCCGATCATCGTGCCCGAGCAACCGGTGTCGACCAGGAAGCGCACGGGGCCATAGCCATCGACCACCACGGGGGCCAGGACACGGCCCGCCCGGTCGGGACGGGTGGGGATGGCATAGACGGGGCCGGGGGGCACCGGCGGCGGGGGCGGCGACATCTCCGCCACGGCCGGGGCGGCACCCAGCAGCAGCAGGGTTGCGGCACCGGCGAGGTGCCGGACAAGGCCGCGGCGGCCCTGGCGTGTCGGGGCCGTGCGCATCGGGACTGTTCGTGTCATGGCCGTCCCTCCCTGTTTGCCGGCATCTTCTGGAATGGATACCGGTCTCCAGGATAGTCTAATCCAAATCGCGGCCGGTACTTCCACTAATCACGGCATGGCTCGACCCGTGAAGGTCCGCTTTAATGGGGGTGGAAAGGGCCAGATAGACCGATTTTATTGCAGTTGCGCAAAGAAAAAGGCCGGGCGTTGAAGCCCGGCCTTTCTGCAAAACCCAACAGGATGCACCCCGCCGGTTAATAATCACTTACCCTTGGGTGCTGCGGCCGGGGCCGGTGCGCCGGGGGTGGGCAGGGGTTCCTTGCCCTTCTCCCTCAGCACCTTGACGATACCGGCGGACGCCGCATCGGCCTGGGCCTTTTCCGGTTCCGCCGCCTCATGCGAGAAGACGTTCAGCACACGGATTACCTGCTCCTGACCCTGCTGCTTGGGCAGCTCGATCAGCTGCATGACCAAGGCGACATGGATCTTGTTCTCGGCTGCCTGGCACGATACGGAACCGGAACGAAGCTGATAGGCCGGCAGTTTTTCCACCGCACCCATGGTGGGCGTGTAGGTGCCTTCGCAGCTCTTCTTCAGCTGTTCCATATAGGTGTCGGCCACCTTGGTGAAGTCGCCGGCCTGTTCCCCCATGGGAAAGCTGCGCACGGCGCCCAGCACCTTGTCGCCGATCTGCCAGGCATAGTCGCCGGGGCGCTGCTGCGGCGGGAACTTGTCCACCGGGATGGCATGGGCGTTCTGCAGGCCGGCATCGACCAGCAGCTTGGCCAGCGTCGGGGCGATCACCGGCTCCGTCGGCTGCGGCAGTTGCAACGTCCCGGCCTTGCCGTTCTTGACGCAGCTGGTCAGGTCGTTCATGGCCTTCGTCGTGCCCTTCAGCTGGAAGGACGCGGTGTCGCCCGGCACCTCGATGGTCAGGACCGAACCCGTGGTCAGACCCTTCAGCAGTTCCGCATCATCACCCAGGCCGATGGCCAGCGCGTTGGGCTGGCTGACGATGGCGCCCAGTTCGCGGTTGATCTTGCCGTCGATGGAAACCTTCAGCGCCGCGCGCTGGCCCGTGGGCATCTGCGCGCCTGGAATGCCCAGCACCATCTGCACTTTCTCGGCAGGATTGCGCAGGAAGATCAGGTGCAGGTTATTGTCGAATTCGACCGAGGCGCCGCACATCTTGAAGCTGCCATCGGTAAAGACCTGCGGGCCGACCTGCCATTCACCCTTGGGCACGCCGGGCTTGCCGGCGGGCTTGGGCGGGGTCACGGCGGCGGCCGGGCGGGGGCCGCCCTGGGCTGCGGCACCCACGGTGCCGGCAGCCGGCGCCTGTGCGGCCGGGGCCTGCTGCCCGATGGTGCCAGCGGCGGGGCCGGCGCCAATCGTGCCGGCGGCCGGGCCGCCCGATTGCTGCGGAGCCGCACCCGGCAGGATCAGGCCGCTGCCCGAGGCGGGCTGCTGGCTGGAGGATTGGGCGGAAACGCCGCCCGTCACGCACAGCGCAGCGGCGCCGGCAAGCAGCAGATGCCGCAGAACGCGCGGCGCGGAAAACGACAAGCTGGGAACCACGGGAAACAACCCCTCTCCACATTGGGCGGTGGGACCCTAGGCTGGTTCCCGGCACAAGGCAAGGGGGCATATGAAGCGCCGATTGGCCAGCAATCGCGCGGCTGATCAGCGTTTGAACGCCGCTCAGGCACCCGAAAACAGGCGGCGTCAAATAAACATAACCGAACGCAGTGCTTTTTGCGCTCGCCCCCACTCGGGCGGCTGTCGTATGTATGGGCTGTCGGCGGGGGTAGCACCAACGAGTGTCACAGCCCTTTCCGACAATGGGGCGAGGGAACGGGCATGCAGTACGAAGAGACGCGCCTGCGACATGCCGTGGTCGGGGTGCCGGAATGGGCGCGGTCAGACTGCCGGCGGCTATTGGCCCGTCGCTATGCCGACATGCTGTTCAACGACCACGCCTTCATCCGCATGGCGTACCGCAATTTCCACCGCATCGGGCCGGACATGTACCGGTCCAGCCAGCCCACGCGCGGGCAGATGGACGATCTGGCCCACATGGGCATCCGCACCATCATCAATCTGCGCGGCCGGCGCACCACCTGCGGTTCCTATTTCTTCGAGGTGCGGGCCTGTGCCCGGCTGGGCATCGAACTGGTCGATTTCCCCGTGCGGTCGCGCGATGTGCCCCGCAAGGAGGATCTGTTCGCCGCCCGCGAGCTGTTCCGCCGCCTGGAGGGCCCCACCGTCATGCATTGCAAGGCGGGGGCGGACCGGGTCGGGCTGATGAGCGTGCTGTACCGGTTCGTGGGGCAGGGCCAGCCGCTGCAACAGGCGCTGGAGCAGCTCTCCTGGAAATACGGTCATCTGCGCCATTCCAAGACCGGCATCCTGGACCATTTCTTTGAAAGCTTCCTGGCCACCGGCGGGCGCACGGTGGAGGAATTCTATGCCTGGGTCGAAAACGGCTATGATCCCGTCGCCATGAAGGCCGGGTTCCGGTCGCGCCGCTGGGCCAATGTCGTCATGGACAAGGTGCTGCGGCGTGAATAACCGCCGCGGATTTCCGATCAGGCCAGCCGGTCGATCTGCCGCTCCGTCAGGTTGCCGGGCACGATGACCAGCGGGATATCCAGCGATCCCGCCAGCTCCCCCGCCAGCCAGGAAATCAGCTTCCCCTTGCGCGCCGATGGCGGGGCCGCCCCCACCACAAGGGCGTGGATGTCGCCATCCTCGCGGATCGCCTCTAGTATCTCCGTGCCGATGGTGCCGCGCCGGAAGTTCAGTTCCGGGCGGATCCCTGTCAGGGCCCAGACCTCTCCCGCCAGATCCTGGAGCAGGCATTCCGCCTCCTCCCGCTGTTCGGCCTCCATCGTGTCGGCCACGCGCATCCAGCCATGGCAATCCACCGGCTCGCAAATATGCAGCAGGGCCAGCAGACCGCCGGTATTGCGGGCGCGCAGGGCGGCGAAGCGCAGGGCGGCGCGGCTTTGCGGGCTGCCATCCACACAGACCAGGAACTTGAACCGTTCGGCCGGATCGGCGCTGCGGTCGGGCAGTGGGATCACGGACGGCGCGGCCGCAGCCGGCTCCCCCCGGCGGGCCCACAGCCCGCCATTCATGGACATGAACATCGTCGATCTCCTGTCGTCAGGGGCAGGGGACGCGAATCTCCAACTTGCCTCGGGGTTTTCAACCCCGGCCGGCCACATAGTCGCGCAGGCTCTCCACCTCGTGGGTATATTCCGCCAGGCGGAACTTCACCACGTCGCCGATGGAGATGACGCCGACCAGGATGCCGTTCTCCACCACGGGCATGTGGCGGAACCGGCCCTCGGTCATGCGGCTCATCACCGTCGCCACGCTGTCGGCGGGCGTGCAGGAGACGACCTTGGCGGTCATCAGTGCCGATACCTGCTTGTCCAGGACGCTGGCACCATGCAGGGCCAGACCCCGCACGATGTCGCGTTCCGACAGGATGCCGGCAATGCCGCCGGCATCGTTCAGCACCAGGATGGCGCCGATGCGATTGGCATGCAGGACATGGGTGACGGAAGCCACACTCTCATCCGGGCGCGTGGTGATGATGGTGGCGCCCTTGTTCTTCAGGATGGCTGACACATGCATAAGCGGTCCTCCCCTTCCTTATCGGGGCTGTGACCCCTCTATGGTTAAGGGAACGCGATGTTGCGCCGCACGCGCAAGCCTATTCCGACAGCCTGTCCAGACGGAGCATCAGCAATCGCCGATCGGGTTGGTTGATCCCTACCCGATCGGCGATGTCGATGGCTTGGCGCAGCTGTTCCACCGCTAGTTCCCGTTCCCCCAGCCGTTCCAGGAACGATGCTTTGGTGACCGCGAACAGGGGATAGCGGGCGATCAGCGCATCCCCCTCCAAAGGGGCGAGTGCCACCAGTCCCGCCACCGGCCCATCCCGCTCCGCCAGCGCCACCGCCCGGTTCAACAGCGTGACCGGTCCTGGCGAAACCACCATCAGCCTTTCATATAGAGTGGCGATATGAACCCAGTCGGTGGCCCGCCAGTCGGGTGCCATGGCATGGGCGGCGGCGATGGCGGCTTCCAGATGCCAGCGCGTCTCCCGTCCGCCGGCCATGCTGGCCTTCAGATGGCGGAAGCCGGCAGCAATCAGTCCCTGGTGCCAGTGGCCCCTGTCCTGATCGGCCAGCAGCACGGGCAAGCCGTCCGCATCCTGCCGTGCCGGCAGCCGTGCCGCCGTCAGGCAGGTCAGCGCCGCCATGGCTTCCGCCTCCGGTCGGCCGGTGACGGGATGGTCGGCCAGCTGCCGGGCCAGATGCAGCGCGTCGGACACCAGATCGGCGCGGATCATCTCCGCCCCGTCGCTGCTGCCCACCCCTTCATTGAACAGCAGATAGAGCGTGCCCAGCACGGCTTCCAGCCGTTCGGGCAGGTCGGCCCCGGCGGGGATGGCAAAGGGCACGCGGGCGTCGGCCAGCTTCGCCTTCGCCCGTGTGATGCGCTGACCCACCGTGGGCTCCGGCACCAGAAAGGCGCGGGCGATCTGTCCCGTGCCCAGGCCGCAGACGGCTTGCAGGGTCAGGGCCACCCGCGCCTCCACCGGCAGCACCGGATGGCAGCAGGCGAAGATCAGGCCCAGCTTCTCATCCGCCAGTTCGGCGGCAAAGCGCGGGTTGGCCGGTGGCACCCCGTCGTCCGGCAGACTGTCGGCCAGATCATCGGGTGTGACGGGGGCGGTGAAGCGGCGACGGCGCAGCCCGTCCACCGCCTCGTTTCGGGCCGCCCGCCACAGCCAGCCGGCGGGATTGTCGGGAATGCCGGTGCGCGGCCAGGTGTGCAGAGCCTTGGTCAGGGCCGACTGTACGATCTCCTCCGCCTCCTCCAGCCGTCCCGGCCCCAGCAACCGGGCCAGCCGGGCGGTCAGACGCCCGGCCTCCGTCCGGAACAGGCCCTCCACCAGGGGGCCGGCGTCGCTGGTCATGAGGTCAGCCGTCGCAGCTGCCATCGACCTGCCGGATCTCCATCAGGCCGAAGCGCAGGTGTGGGCAGTCGGCGGCCAGGGCTTCCGCCGCGGCATAATCCGCCGCTTCGACCATGAAGAAGCCGCCGATCACTTCCTTGGCTTCCGCATAGGGGCCATCGGTGGCCACCAGGGTGCCGGACCGCGCCGTCAGGTGGCGCCCGCCCTCGTCGCACAGTTTCTGTCCGCCGACCAGCTTCCCGGCCTGGGCCAGCTTCTGACCCCAGGCGCTGTACTCACCGATGATGGCCTGCATCTCGTCGGGGGACATGCTGGCGAAGGTGGTCGGGGTTTCACGCAGGAACAGCACGAAGGTGGGCATGGGAATACTCCCTGAAGGATCGTCAGAACGGCGCCGATCGCCGCTCCCGATCCCTTGACGGCCCAGCTTTGGGGTTTTCGACATCATTGTCGAAAAAATTCCGCCACCCCACTATCAAGGGATGTTCCCGGTGGTTCGAGGCGGTGATGAAGCTGGAAGATCGTATGGCGGTGAAGCTGCTGGCCCTGGCCTCGGTGCAGTTGGGCAAGGCCGTGAATGAGACCCTGTGCACGGAGCCGGACCCCCGCCTGATCAAGGGGCTGCTGGCCGATGTGAAGGAAATGCTGTCGGATTTCGAACAGCAATATTTCAGGGAATAGAAAAGGCCGACGGGGGGTGCCGCCGGCCTTATCCTTGCCCTTGTCCTTATAATGTCACGCCCGGCCCACCTGGGCCTTGCGCGCCATATGGTCGGTAGGCCGCGCCGCGCGCCATTCGACCTCACGCAAATCCTCGGCACCCTGCGCATTGGCGTGGGACTGCCTTGCCGCCGGATGCTGCGCCGGACCGGGCTTCTTCTTCGCCTGGCGCCATTCGCTTTCCGCCAGACGGGGGGAGGTGGGGTTCTGTGTCGACATGTTGGCCTCCATGGCTGAAGCGGGCCGAAATCCGGTTCCCGCTGTTTCCATTTCCATCCGCTCTCGGCAAATCAACAAAGCCCTGCTAGGGATGTTCCGAACTTGTCCGAGCGGTGGGGGACGGCGGTGGAAGGAACGGAATTGACGGCCCATGCGGCCCACGGCTTTTCCATGGTGGAAGAGACGCTGATGTTCCTGTCCGTCGCGGTCACCTGCATCCTACTCCTTCACCGGCTGCGAATCAGCCCCGTTCTGGGCTATCTGGCCGGCGGCCTGATCCTGGGCCCGTCCGGTTTCGCCATGGTGACGCTGGAGGAGGATGTGCGCGCCGTGGCGGAGCTGGGCGTGGTCTTCCTGTTGTTCCTGATCGGGCTGGAGCTGTCGGGCGAGCGCTTGCGGGCGCTGCGCCGCTGGGTGTTCGGTCTGGGCGTGGCGCAGTTCCTGGTGACGGGCGCATTGCTGGCCGCGGTCGGGGTGGCGCTGGGCGTGCAGGTGCCCGTTGCCGTGCTGCTGGGGGGCGGGTTGGCGCTGTCCTCCACCGCCGTGGTGGTCCAGTTGCTGATCGAACGCGGGCAGGTGGCCTCGCCCACCGGCCGCGTCACCTTCGCCGTGCTGCTGTTGCAGGATCTGGCTGTGGTGCCGCTGCTGCTGCTGGCCACCACTCTGTCGGGCCCGCCGGGGCAATCGGTGCCGCTGGCCCTGGCCGTCGCCCTGGGCAAGGCGGTGCTGGCCGTGGTCGCCATCCTGCTGCTGGGCCGGTTCACCCTGGGGCCGCTGCTGCGGGCGGTGGCGGCGACGCGCAGCACGGAGCTGTTCACGGCCACGGCCCTGATGATCGTGCTGGGCACCGGCTGGGCCACGGGGCTGGGCGGATTGTCGACGGCGCTGGGTGCCTTCCTGGCAGGCCTGGTCCTGGCGGGTACGGAGTTCCGGCATCAGGCCGAATCCGACATGCAGCCCTTCAAGGGCCTGCTGCTGGGTCTGTTCTTCCTGTCGGTCGGTCTGGGCATCGATGTCGCTGCCATTGCCGACCGCGCGCACTGGATTTTGCTGGGCGTGGTCGGCCTGATCACCCTGAAGGCGCTGGTGGCCGGGCTGCTGGCCCGGGCCTTCGGGGCGGCACGGGATGTGGCCATCCGCTCCGGCTTGCTGCTGGGGGAGGCGGGGGAATTCGCCTTCGTCATCCTGGCCACCGCCGTGTCGGGCAAACTGATCGACAACGCCTTGGGCCAGGCGCTGGCCGCCACGGTGGGCCTGTCCATCGCCGTCACCCCCTTCCTGCCGGCCTTGGCCGACCGGCTGGTTGCCCGCTTCGCGCCGCTGGCACCGCCATCTGCCCCCGGTACCCGTGGCGGGGAGGAACCGCATAACCATGTCATCATCTGCGGTTTCGGCCGTGTGGGTCAGACCGTGGCCGCCCTGATGGCGCGCCAGCAGGTGCCCTTCGTCGGCATCGACATGAATGCCGATCTGGTGCGTCAGCACGCGACCGGCGGTGCCCACATTCATTATGGCGACAGTTCCCGGCACGAGACGCTGAAGCTGCTGGGGGCGGACCATGCCGTGGCCGCCATCATCACCCTGGACGATCCCCACGCCGCCGCCCGCACGGTTGCCGCCTTCCGTGACCATTGGCCGGCCTTGCGCCTGTTCGCCCGCGCCCGCGACAGGGCCCATGCCGCCACCCTGCTGGCACAGGGGGCGGAGGCGGTGGTGCCGGAAACATTCGAGAGCAGCCTGGTCCTGGCCCGTGGCGCGCTCGAATCACTGGGGGTGCCCTCGGCGGCCGTGGACGAGCTGGTGACGCTCTATCGTGAGACAGACCATGGTATGACGCGCCCCACCGATGGGCAAACCTGAGGTGGCACGGACGGGTGCCCCCAAACTATCCTTCCGCGCCACAGAAAAAGATTAACGCTCCTGTCGGATAGTGCGATGGTTCGCGCCTGCGGACCTCCCCGGACGGGGTAGCATTGCGTGGTTAGACGGGAGCGGGATCGTGAGCCGGTCCATTGAAGGCGTTTCGAACTGGATGCATATGTTCCGCTGGATCGTGAAGCTGATCCGCGACGAATATGGCGTCGATGAGAAGATCCTGACCCGCACCGCCGTGTTGGAGACCGATTGCGGCCTGTCCATCGAACAGGTCGAAGAGATGCTGGACGCCATTTCCGAAAGTTTCGAGGTGCGCTTCCCCGGCGGCACCCTGGATGAGGTGCTGAAGCTGGAAGAACTGTGCATGCTGGCGGCCTGGCTGCGCGGCCTGTTCAAGAAGCCGGAATTCATCTCCGCCGATTTCGAGGGACGCTGCCGCGCGACCAACCCGCTTGCCGGGGCCTGAGCGCCGGTCCATATCAGACGCCCGAACCGTGAATTCCGGGCACATGCCATCATGACCATCCATTTCCTGCGTCTGGCTGTCGGCGCCGACAGCCTGCAATCCATGCGCGACTGGCGCCGCGACCACCAGATCACCTGGAGTGGCCGCCCGGTCGTCCCCACCTATACGAAGCGGGCCCCGACCCGTCAGGCGGAGCTGCTGGATGGCGGCTGCATCTATTGGGTGGTGAAGGGCTTCGTGCAATGCCGGCAGCGTTTTGTCGGCTTCGACCAGATCCGCGATACGGATGGCAGCGACTATTGCCGCATGCTGATGGACCCGGAACTGATCGAAACCCAGGCGATGCCCAAGCGCCCGTTCCAGGGCTGGCGCTATCTGAAGCCGGAGGATGCGCCGCCCGATCTGGCCGAAGGGCAGGGGGGCGACGCGCTGCCGGAGCATCTTCTGGCCGAACTGCGGGCCCTGGGCCTGGCCTAGAGCGGTTTTGCGCTTGCGCAAAGCCGCTCCGGCGGCGACTGCCGCGGGAAGCCTAGCCCACGGATGTGGGCGCCGGCGATTGAGGAAGGCATGTTAAAAAATGCGGCACTTGCGAAAATAGTTGTTGCAGCGCCCAATCACCGGGTCTATACCCCGGCTCCCGCTTGGGACGGTGGCTTCGCCGCTGAAACAAACGGGCAACGGATAAGGGTTTCGACCAGTATCCATGGTTCTTCGACCGGCTTCCGGTCAAACAAGTTAACAAAAAGTTGACCATCGTTTATCTGATGATTGTTCACTTCTCTTTAAGGATTAGTGATTGATTGTCGGGAATGTTGATTGCTTT
>NZ_JBLTYX010000019.1:0-142202 GCF_048066115.1 Niveispirillum sp. KHB5.9
CCTATCCCCTACCCTTACCCCTCACCTGTGGACAAACCGCGCGGCAACCGCATCTGCCGCATCGCCAGGAAGGCGTGAAAGAAAGCGCCTTTTCATGGCACGAAACCGGCCTGCCAACGCCCCCATCTGCACTTTCCTGCAAGGAAGTGAACAAAGCCGCCTTTGCTCATTTGTTTGCAGCTTGTTGCGGAAACTCTCAGTCCCTCGCAGGGCCTAGCAGAACTTTGCAGCGATTCGGCGGGCAGGATAGGAGGTGTGGCGCCACACCTCGACATGGCCTTATTCGCAGTGCTGCTCAACGGCCCGATCCCGACATCAACCCCAGCCCCCAATGGACTGCCCTGTCGCCCCTGACGGGGCGATTATCATGGAGCCAGAAAGATGGACTTCAACGGCGAAACCCTGATCCAATCGCTGATCCGCAAGGGCCTGACCGACCCGGAAGCCACCCGCCGGGAACGGAATACGGCCATCCTCTACACCCTGCGCCCCCAGATCGAGGAAGCCCTGGCCAATGGCTGGACCATCAAGGCCATCTGGGAGCGCCTGACGAGGGAAAGCCGCGTCCGCATGCCGTACTCGACGTTCCGGCGATATGTGCATCGGAAGGTCATGCCAAGCTTAGAACTCCGATAATTCATATCACTACGTTTTGCGTGGGCGTCCACGCCGACGCGAGGGCGGTTCCGTCGCCGTCTGTCGGCGGTGGCGACGTGGGGCATCCATTTTGTAATAGATGAACTGCGCCGGACCCCGCACCTCGGGGTTCACATCCAGCAGCACCGCCTCACCTCTGACAAAGGCTTTAAGGGCGACATAGAGCGGTGCTACCTTGTCGGCAAAGTCGGTTTCCTCAAACCAGGTGATCAGGCGGTCGCCATAGCCCTTCCGCTCCATCAGCCGGAACAGACGGTTCAAATCATCGGCAAAGTACCAGCCACCGTCGTCCAGTTCCCCGTTCAGGACCCTGGACAGCGAGTCGCTGGCAAGGCCGAAATTGTCCTGGCCCAGCGCCAAGGCCGACTCCAGCAAGGCCTTGCCATGGGGCGGCAGTTCTTCCAACTCAGGCCACAGCACCTGTGCTGCCGACACCTGGTCGTCCAGCAAGTAGGTCCAGGCCAGATTGGCATTGGCCAGCACCGGCTCCACGGGAATGGCAGCTTGGAACAGTTCCCTAGCTCTGACTAGGTCCCCCCCAGTTTCAATCAGCAGATCACCAAGATTTATACGCGCTCCTGCTACTTCCTCCCGCAGGCCCGGCGCAGTGTCGTCGGCGAAGCGAACGATCAATGAATCAAAGGTGGCAATCGCGGCGCTGTGGTCACCCATCTCGTCAAGCGCCACCCCCTTGTTGACCATTGCCCGTGCCACATGCACCCGCAGGTCCGACGCGGTGTCGGCGGCGAAGCGGGTGATCAATGAATCAAAGGTGGCAATTGCGGCGCTTTGATCACCCATCTCGTCAAGCGCAACCCCCTTGATGACCATCGCCCGTGCCACTTGTTCCCGCAGGTCCGGCGCGGTGTCGTTGACAAAGCGGGCGATCAAGGAATCAAGGGTGGCAATCGCGGCGCTGTGGTCACCCATCTCGCCAAGGGCAACCCCCTTGTTGACCATTGCCCGTGCCACATGCACCCGCAGGTCCGGCGTGGTGTCGTCGGCGAAGCGGGCGATCAATGAGTCGCAGGTGGCAATCGCGGCGTTGTGGTCACCCATCTCGCTAAGGGCGGCACACTTCGAGACCATTGCCCGTGCCACCTGCACCCGCAGGCCCGGCGTGGTGTCGTCGGTGAAGCGGGCGATCAATGAGTCGCAGATGGCAATCGCGGCGTTGTGGTCACCCATCTCGCCAAGTGCGGCACACTTGGCGACCATCGCCCATGCCGCTTGCTCCTGCAGGTCAGGATTAGTGTCGTCAGCGAAGCGGGCGATCACCGAATCAAAGGTGGCAATCGCGCCGCTGTGGTCGCCCATATTGCCGTGGGCGAAACCCTTGTTGACCAGCGCCATGGCCACTTGCTCCTGCCGGTCAGGATCAGTGTCGTCAGCGAAGCTGGCGACTAATGAATCGCAAGCGGCAATAGCGGCGCTGTGGTCGCCCATTTGGCTGTGGGCAAAACCCTTGTTGACCAGCGCCATTGCCACCAGTATCCGCCGGTTAGGCGCGGTGTCCTCGGCGAAGCGGTCGATAACTGTCTCATAGGCGACAATCTCGGCGCTGTGGTCGCCCATTTGGCCGTGAGCAAAACCCTTCTTGACCATCACCCATGCCACTAGCTCCTGCAGGCGCGGCTCGGTGTCGTCACCAAACCGGGTGATGATATCAGTGAAGATGGATACGGCGGTGAGAAAATCTGACTTTTCAACCAAGGAGTGCCCTTGCGACAGCAGCGCCACGGCTGTTGCAAGCTTGTCGTCATGTAGGGTGTTTTCTGAGGTCGCTGGATGGTTTGCTCCTTCAACAGCCTCTACCAGTGAATGACCGATTGCGCCGCGTGCCTTTGACAATGCATACGCCTCACGGATGGCCATCTGGTAGTCGGGATGACAGAGTTGCCCCATGCCATATGCGGAAATTCTTTTGGAAATCTCATCTAGCTCATCTGCGGAATAGAAGCTGTTCAAGAAATGCACCAGCCAACGCAGCTTATGCTTTGTTCGGCGGGTACCGTGGCGCATCAGATACCAGATGTTCAGGAAACGCTCGGCAATTTGATGGCCCGTTGATGAACCGGACACGTCGGTTGTTTCGATGAGCCCATCCTTGCGCAGTTTAATCAACATTGGAGACAGGGTTGTGGTGGCGATATTGGTGATATCGGCCAGGATGCCAACGGTGATGGGGTCCCAATGAAGGGCGATTGCGTCGATCACCGCCCGTTGCTGTGCTGTCTGGTATTCCTCGATCCGCGCCTTGTAATAGGGGGTCACATGGTCCAGCAGATTATCAAGATCGGCCATCGCCTCGTTGGTTTCCGACGCTTCCAGCAGGCGATAAATCAGGGTAAGGACGCGCGGATTGCCACCGGTCAGGGTGTGCAGCGTACGTAACCGCTCCGGCTGGCTATTCAGGACGCGGATTACTGGCAGGCCATGGTCACCCCGGCGGTGAGCCAATGCCCGCATACAGGTCTCGGTATCACGCTGGTTCAGCGGTTCTAGATGGTGATGATAAAAAAAATCGTAAAAGGCGGCCTTCCGATCCGCACTTTGTTCCAAAGATTGTGTGGCGGCACCAACCATGATCGGGCCCCGCCGATCCTGTAGATAACGCCGCAGAACCCAATGTTGTTTATCCTTCAGATTGTTCAGGATCAGGTCGAGATTATCGACCAGCAACACGGGGCGGCGTTGCAATTGCGCCAGAGCCTTATTCAGTTGCTCGATGGGCGCGTCATCGCCCGCCCAGGCTGATGTTGGCAGGGCCTTATCCAGACTGGTCGCCAAGTCCAGCAGTCCCGCCTGCTCCGCCCATTCGGCCAGCGATTCCCCGCAATTGCGCCAGAAATCACCAATGGCCAGGATATTATACTGTTCTTCCCGGAACGTCAGGGGGATGAACTGTGCTGCCAATTCTGGGTCACGATTAATGGCAATGGCCAAACGCCGTAGCAGCGAGGATTTTCCCATCCCCCTGGCTCCAATCAAGATTTGATGATCCCCGCCACCATCTGGGTCGATGGCCCGCAACCGCCGCAGCAGCGTTTCCAGCACATCGGTCCGGGCCACGAAATTGGCCACGAAATCATCGTCGCTAAGGGTGCTTTGATTATAAAGAAGGGGGCTGGCGGTCATGGCGGTCACTCAACTCCATATTCTTTCCAATACCGACGAATAAGCCCGGATCGGAAGCAATAACGTTCATTCGACAGAGTAATCAGCCCATCATTATACAGCATGTCCAGAACATCTCTGACCTGGCGCTTGGTCACGCTGCCTTGCCGTTTCTGTGCCCCGGCCAGCAGGGTTTCTGTCGTCTCGCCATCGACATGCTGTGACAGTGTCTCCAGCACATATAACGCGATATCACGGTCATTTTTCGGCAGATTCTTATTGATGTGCTCTGGCCAGACGGCGAATTCTGATTTGCGATTGGGGCGAAGTAACTTCTCAAAGGCTGCTTTGAAATCATCTACCGTCGCGCGGGGGGAAATGCCATCGGCCCCCTTGGCAGAGGGACGCACCTCATTGGCAATCAATTTTAGGTAAAATGGGGCAAGCCAGCCAAGATCATCGAACATTGCATGGAAAGTGGCATCATCGGCGTCAAAAAGATGATTGAATTGCTGCTGAATTCTGGGGTCGCGCACGTAGGAGAGGGCTTGTTCTGGTGTAAAGGGCTCCAGAATGTAGGTTTCAAAATCGACAAAGGCCCCTTCAATTCCATATCGGCGGGCAATCGTGTTCAGTCCGATGGACCCAGTCAACAACCAACGCACATTCCGGTATCGTTGCTGAAGTGCGCGCATCTGATAGGCGAATGTATGGGCTTTTTTGGCATCCGCCTGTGCCAGCATCAGATAGAAATAGGCAATTTCATCAACAAGTATTACAGTATTTTGTTGCGCCTCGTTCAGAGAGGCGATCAGTGTTTCCGCAAACTCTATCGCATTTACCTTGGCCAACGCGTCCAACGGCGTGCCATTATATTGGCCGCCAAGAATGCTCGTAAAACGATGGCGTAGTTTCTCCGTCAGGCGTTCACGGATAGGAAGTTGCTCCTCAATTTGCTGGCATAGTTTTTTGGCGAAATCTTCAGGCGTCTCGATGCCCTCGACGTCGATTTCGACTGCGATCCAGCCAGCATCACGCAGATCTGTTGCCAGCCGGTTGATTGTCCAGGTTTTGCCAATGCGCCGTGGGGCGGGCATATGGATGCTGATGCCTTGCTCCAACTTGCGCTTCAGTTGGGCGCGCTCTATGTGGCGATGGTGCATTGCCCGTTCTCCAAATTTATTTAATCAGAAATATATTCTAAAATAAATAAATGTCAACGGACACTGCGGTTATCTTTCTGGGTAGCGTGCCAGCGATTCAGTCAGAGCTTTGAACTTACATTCTAGCTTACATCAATGCGTTAAGTTAAGATTATATGTTTTAAAACAATGGTATATAATATCATAGAAGAAGCTTCCCAAGCTTACGACGAGGGTTCGATTCCCTTCACCCGCTCCAGTTTTCGACATGGTCGATAAAGACGAACGGCGCCCATCGGGCGCCGTTGTCATTTTCACCCCCCCGCCAACGCCTTTTCCCTGATGCCCGCCAGCGTGCTGGTCGGCGTGATGGCTTCCGGGTCCAGGCGCACATGCACCAGGGCCGGGCGGCCGCTGGCGATGGCGGCATCGAAGGCCGCCTGGAACTCCCCCGCCTTCTCCACCGTAAAGCCCACCCCGCCATAGGCCCGCGCCAGGGTGGCGAAATCGGGGCTGTAGAGGGCCGTACCCAGGACGCGGCCGGGAAATTCCCGTTCCTGATGCATGCGGATGGTGCCGTACATGCCATTGTCGATGACCACGGCGACGATGGCGGCACCATGCTGCACGGCGGTGGCGAACTCCTGGCCATGCATCAGGAAGCAACCGTCGCCGGCCAGGGCCACGACCGTCCTTTCCGGGTGGCGCAGCTTGGCCCCCACCGAAGCCGGCAGGCCATAGCCCATCGACCCGCTGGTCGGCGCCAGCTGCGTGCCATAGGCCCGATAGCGGTGGAACCGGTGCAGCCAGATGGCATAATTGCCGGCCCCGTTGCACATCACCGAATCGGCCGGCAGGGCGCGCAGTGCATCCACCACCTCCGCCATCTGCACCGGGCCGGGATTGGCCGGCACATGGTCGGTCCAGGCGCGATAGGCGGCGCGTGCGCCCTCCCGCCAGGCAACACGGGAGGCCGGTACCGGATGGGTCAGCGCGTCCACGGCGGCGGAGACAAAGGCACGCGGGCTGGCCTGGATCGACAGGCGGGCCTGATAGACGCGGCCCAGCTCTTCGGCCCCCGGATGCACATGCACCAGCAGCACGCCGGGATCGGGAATGCCCAGCAGCTCATAGCCCTGTGACGGCACCTCCCCCAGCGTGCCGCCCAGCATCAGCAGCAGGTCGGACTGCTTCACCCGTGCCAGCAGGGCCGGGTTGGCACCGAAGCCCAGGTCGCCGGCATAGGCCCCGCTCATCCCGTCCACCAGCATCTGGCGGCGGAACTCCACGGCCAGGGGGATCTGGTGCGCTTCAGCGAAGCGGGTGAAGGCGGTGGCACTGTCGGTCGTCCAGCCGCTGCCGCCCAGGATGGCCAGCGGCCGTTCCGCCGCCGCCAGCAGGCGGGACAGATCCGCCAGGGCGGCGGGATCGGGGAAGGCTTCGGCGGGCGGTACGGCAGGCGCATCGGCCACATCCGCCAACTCGGCCAGCATATCCTCCGGCAGGGCGATGACCACGGGGCCGGGCCGCCCCTGGCAGGCCACGCGGAAGGCGCGGGATACCAGTTCGGGGATACGCGCCGCCTCGTCGATCTCGAACGCCCATTTGGTCATGGAACCGAAGAAGGCTGCGTAATCCACCTCCTGGAAGGCCCCGCGATGGCGCATGTCGCGGGCCACCTGGCCCACGAACAGGATCATCGGCGTGGCGTCCTGCTGGGCGATATGGATACCGGCAGAGGCGTTGGTGGCACCGGGACCGCGGGTGACGAAACAGATGCCGGGCCGTCCCGTCAGCTTGCCCTGGGCCTCGGCCATGATGGCGGCCCCGCCTTCCTGGCGGCAGGTGATGAAACGGATATTGCTGTCATGCAGGGCATCCAGCACGGGCAGATAGCTTTCGCCCGGCACGCCGAACACCATGTCGACCTTCTGCGCCTCCAATGCCGCGACCAGCAGGCGGGCGCCCGTGCGGGCCGCATCGGTGCCGTTGGTCGTGCCGAACTTTTTCATCACTCTGCCTCGTATATCGTTCACGGCGATTGTGCGGGGAAGAAGCGGCGGATTGAAGCGGCGGATCGCATGAAAATCCACACGAAGCCCGGCGAAACGGCGGCGATGGCCAGCGAATTGATGGACACATCATCAGCAGGCGATTGACCGGGCCTTCGGGATCAGACGATCTGGAGCTGCTTCAGGACGTGCCAGGTGGTCGTCATCAAGACATCATGGCGGCTGCGCAGTTCGGCCAGGTTGCCCTCATCATCCATCATCTGTCCGTCGCGGATGAAGCGCTGGTTGCGGGCCCGCATATGCGCCCAAACCGCCGCCGCGGGGTCGACGTCCCCTCTCTCCAGATGCGCGGACAGCAGCAGCTGCGCCGTCTGGTCGATGGCAAAGGCGTTGCCGGTCAGGGGTGAGGCCAGGTAGCCGGTATCCCCGGAATGGCGGGCCCGTGCCATCACAGCCCGGTTGAAGCGATCGGTATGGGGCCGGGCGGCGGCGGCCTGCTCCGGTGTGACGCAGGGATGCGCGTGGTTCTGGGAGACCAGAATGGTCAGGGCCTGGCAGATCTGCGCCAGCAGGAGGTCCGGAAAGGCGGCCGCCAGTTCCCCACCCGTGATGGGACCTTGCGCCAGCTTGTCCACGATGGGCAGGTAGACCTCCTTCGCCAGAACCAGCTGGCCCAGCGGAGTCGTCAGCCGCAGATCCTGCAGGCTGGCAACGGGCGCCGTCAAGACGAAAGGCGTTTGCAGCCACATCGTCTCTGCCCGGGCGGCATGCAGCGGCAGCGGCCCCTTCACGAACAGGTCGCGACGGAACTGCTGGTTCAGGATGTAGTCCTTCATCCCTTCCCGCCGGGTCGGGTTCTCCACCCCGGACAGCAGGGCCAGTTGTTCCGCGCTGAAAATCAGGCTGTCGATCCCCTCCAGCGCGCGTGCCGAAGCGATCCAGGTCAGCTTGGCCGCCGACAGCTCATCGACGACATCGGCATGGTAGAAGGGGGTCCAGTCGCGGTTGAAATATTCATGCGCGATGTAGGAACGCGGCTGGCCGCTGATCTGCTTCAACCGGTCCCCGACACCGGGATTGGACAGGAAATAGCGGGCATTGCCCTGGACCAGCGCCTCCGCCGCCTTCAGCGACTGGTCTATGCGGGTCAGGATCGGCCCGTCGCCGGCCGCCGCATGATCCACCAGCAGCCGCCGCAGCGGCATCATGGCCGCCCAGCCCGGCAGGGTGTTGTAGGAAATATAGACCAGCCCACCGACCTTCAGTCGCCGGGCGATGAACCGCACAATGGCCTGGCGGTTTTCCACGCTGATCCAGCTATAGATGCCATGCAGGACGATGATGTCGAAATCCGGCAGGTCGGTCCGCTCCACCATCTCCGCGAAGCTGCTGTCCAGGAAATGGATATTGCCTGTGCCGGCCTCCGCCGCCAGTTCACGCGCCCCGGCGATCTGCGAAGGGTTGAAATCATTGGCATAGAACTGGATCTGGGGATTGGCTGCCGCCAGCAGGTTGGCCGTGAAACCCTGGCCGCAACCCAGCTCGCAATAGGTGAGCGGACGGGCCGGGTCGGGTACCACCTGGTTTGCGGCAAGGGCCGTGAGCGACAGCAGGGTTGGCGCCAATTCCCGGAAGAAGCCGTAGGTATAGGTGATTTCCGCCACATACCCGTCGGACCAGTCATTCGACATCAGCCATCATCCTTCGTTCAGGCGCCCCGTCCCCGGGACGCCTGCTCCGCCAAACGAATCCCGGCTTGGCGTGGGGAGCCCGCTCCCCGCCCATACCCGCTGCCGGCCGTCAGACGTCCAGGTTCGCCACCTTCAGCGCATTTTCCTGGATGAAGGCGCGGCGCGGTTCGACCACATCGCCCATCAGGGTGCTGAACACATCCTCGGCATCGTCGGCGTGGCTGACCTTGACCTGCAGCAGCGAGCGGACATTGGGGTCCAGCGTGGTTTCCCACAGCTGGTCGGGGTTCATCTCCCCCAGGCCCTTGTACCGCTGGATGGTCAGGCCGTGGCGGCCCTGGTCGATCACACCCTCGAACAGCGAGGACGGGCCGGTGACATGGCGCAGGTCCTTGACGCGGTGGCGCAGGGTGCCGGCTGCCGTATAGGTGGCGGACAGATGGTCCAGCATGGCGTCCAAGCGGCGGGCTTCCGCGCTTTTCAGCAGGTCTCCGTCCAGCACATGGCGATGGGTCACGCCGCGGCGGGTGCGCGCCAGGACCAGGCCATCGACATCGGCCGAACCCTGCCAGCCGCCCACGGCGGCGGGCGTGGCATCGGCGGCCATGGCATCGCCGGCGGCCAGCGCCCGGTCGCGGGCCAGCACGTTCAGGCGCTCGGCGACCAGCACCGCCAACGAAGTGGCGCGATCGGTATCCTCCAGCAGCTTGGGCGACAGGGCGCCGACGATGGCGGCCTGTTCCACCACGTCGCGGTTGCCGGCCTTGCGGGCCAGCGCCTGGATGGCGGCCTTGGCGGCACGGGCCTGTTCGACCAGACCGCGCAGATCGTCACCACCCTTGGCGCTACCATCGGCACCCACCAGGAACACGTCATCCGTGCCCTGGGTGATCAGGTAATCCTCCAGCGCGCGGTCATCCTTCAGATAGCGTTCCTTGGCCGTGCCGCGCTTCACGCGGTACAGCGGCGGCTGCGCGATGTAGAGATAGCCATTCTCGATCAGTTCCGGCATCTGCCGGTAGAAGAAGGTCAGCAGCAAGGTACGGATATGGGCGCCGTCGACGTCGGCGTCGGTCATGATGATGATCTTGTGGTAGCGCGCCTTTGTGATGTTGAAGCCGAATTCCGGGTTCAACTCGTCACGCCCGATGCCGGTACCCAATGCTGCGATCAGCGTGCCGATTTCGGCCGAGGACAGCATCTTGTCGAACCGCGCGCGCTCCACATTCAAAATCTTGCCGCGCAGGGGCAGGATGGCCTGGTTCTGGCGCGATCGGCCCTGCTTGGCGGAACCGCCGGCCGAATCACCCTCCACGATGAACAGTTCCGACAAGGCCGGGTCGCGTTCCTGACAGTCGGCCAGCTTGCCGGGCAGGCTGGCCATGTCCAAGGCGCCCTTGCGGCGGGTCAGTTCACGCGCCTTGCGGGCGGCCTCACGCGCCGCGGCGGCTTCCACCACCTTGCCGACGATCCGCTTGGCGTCGTTGGGATGCTCCTCGAACCAGGTCGACAACGCGTCGGCGCAGATCGCCTCGACCACCGGACGCACTTCCGACGAGACCAGCTTGTCCTTGGTCTGGCTGGAGAATTTCGGGTCCGGCACCTTGACGGAGATGATGCAGGTCAGGCCTTCACGCATATCGTCGCCCGACAGCGCCACCTTCTCCTTCTTCAGGATGCCGCTTTCCTCCGCATACTTGTTGACCGTGCGGGTCAAGGCGGCGCGGAAGCCGGCCAGGTGGGTGCCGCCGTCACGCTGCGGGATGTTGTTGGTGAAGCACAGCGTCGTCTCGTGATAGCTGTCGTTCCATTGCAGTGACACTTCCACGCCGATCGACACGCCGGCTTCCGACGCGCGCTCGTTCTTGGCATAGATGCCGGGCTTGTGCAGGGCGGTCTTCGACCGGTCCAGATAGGCCACGAAGGCTTCCAGCCCGCCCTCATAGAACAGCTCGACCGTCTTCGGCTCCACACCGCGCGCGTCGGTGAAGATGATCAGCACACCGGAATTGAGGAAGGCCAGCTCGCGCAGGCGATGTTCCAGGGTCTGGAAATCGAAATCCGTCTTGGTGAAGGTGGCCTTGGACGGCAGGAAGGTCACCTCTGTGCCGGTCAGAGCCTGACCGGCGCGCTTGCCCTCGGCCACGATGGGGGCGGGGCCGACATCGGCCAGCGGGGCGGTGGCGTCGCCATGGGCGAAGCGCATTTCCCACACCCGGCCCAGGCGCCAGATGCGCAGGTCCAGGATTTCCGACAGGGCGTTCACCACCGACACGCCCACGCCGTGCAGGCCGCCGGACACCTTGTAGCTGTTCTGGTCGAACTTACCGCCGGCATGCAGCTGGGTCATGATGACCTCCGCCGCCGACACGCCCTCTTCCTTGTGGATATCCACCGGAATGCCGCGGCCATTGTCGCGCACGGTCACCGAACCGTCGGCGTTCAGGCGCACATCCACCCTGTCGGCATGACCGGCCAGGGCCTCGTCGATGGCATTGTCCACGACCTCGTACACCATGTGGTGCAGGCCGGACCCGTCATCGGTATCGCCGATATACATGCCGGGGCGTTTGCGGACGGCGTCCAGGCCCTTCAGCACCTTGATGGAACTGGCCCCGTATTCCTCTGCGGCAGCGGAAACGGACAGGGCGGCGGCGGGGTTGTGATCGGTGTTCGTCATGGTGCCGGAGTGTAGCAGAAAGAGGCTGAAAACAGGGGTAAAAGCGTGTTCGCGCTGTCAGATTTCCGCATGGTGCGGTCCCGTTTTCATTGACCGTGTCCGGTCAATGACCTCAGGCGCCGGCGCTGCCGTCCGGCAGCTTGGCTAACGCCGCATGGGCGGCGCGGCGACAGTCGCCGCCGCCCCCTCAATCCGACAATTCAACATTGTCGGATTGAGGGTTAAGCCGCGATTGCGCAACGGTCACATGGGTCGCGGAAGCCCCCAGCGGCCGGAAGATATCGGCATCGGTGCCCGTCATCCAGGCCTGGCTGCCCGTGGCCAGGATCTCATCGAACAGCGCCTGTCGGCGCCCCACATCCAGGTGGGCCGCCACCTCATCCAGCAGCAGTAGCGGGGCCGTCCCCGTCTCCGCCCGCATCAGGCGGGCATTGGCCAGGACGATGGCGATCAGCAGCGCCTTCTGCTCACCCGTGCTACCCAGTTCGGCCGGCATGTCCTTGGCCCGGTAGGTGACGGCCAAGTCGGACCGGTGCGGCCCCACCGTGGCCCCACCCGCCGCCGCATCGGCCCTACGTCCCTCGGCCAGGGCCTTGCGGAACGCATCTTCGGCTTCCAGCGCCGGGCGCCCGGCAAGCATGGCATCGACGGTGCCGATGATGGCGATGCCGGGGGCGGGAAACGGTCCCACGCCCTGGGCGGCAGCGGCTTCCAGCCGGGCGGCCATGTCGGCGCGGGCGGCGGCGACGGCAATGCCCGTCTCCGCCATCTGGCCCTCCAGCGTGGACAACCAGGCGGGATCGACCGGCCCGTCGCGCAGGATGCGGGCGCGTTCCCGCAGCGCATTCTCATACTTGGTCAGGCGGCCGGCATGGCCGGGATCGAACCCGAACACCAGCCGATCCAGGAATCGCCGCCGCCCCGCCGCCCCTTCCAGGAACAGCCGGTCCATCTGCGGCGTCAGCCAGACGACGGAGATATGTTCGGCCAGCGCGATCTGCCCCTTGGCGGGGCGCCCGTCGATATGTACCAGACGGCGCTCGCTCTCCCCACCCGCCGGGTCGCGGCCGGTGCCGATCTCCACGGGGCCGGTGGCCGTCGCCACACTGGCGGCGATGGCCCAGCCGGGACCGCCCGTCCATTCGGCGGCCGAACTGTCGCCGATCCGCTCGATCTCCGAAAGCTTGGCCCTTCGCATGCCACGGCCCGGCGCCAGGAAGCTGACCGCTTCCAGGATATTGGTCTTGCCGGCCCCGTTTTCCCCCGTCAGCACAACGGGCCGCGCATCGCATTCAAGCCGCGCGCTGGCATAGGAACGGAACCGGGTCACCGTCAGGCGGGTGACGGCCAGGGTGGGAAGCGACGGCATCAGGTGGGGGAGGTCCGGATTACGGGATGGTGGCGAGCGGGGATCACTCGACCTCAGCGGCGGCGCGTCGCTCGGCGATCAGTTCATCAGCAAGGCTGACACCTTCCGGAACATACTGACGGACCAGGGATTGGACGCGCTTCACGGCGGCATCGATGTCTTCCGGCGCGACCCTGCGGTCATTGGTCTGACGATTGATATGCATCGACACCGAATCGCCCTTTCTGTTCAAGAAAATGATTCTGACATGCCCCCACATCGTGTCAAGACGGCAAGGGAACCATCACCCCAAACAAAACACCCCGGCCGATCTCCCGGCCGGGGTGTCCCTGAAACTCAATCCATCTAACCGGATCACACCCGCATCGGCATCAGCACATACAGCGCCGAGGCATCGGCGGCGTCGCGGACGATGGTGGGGGAGTTGCCGTCGGCCATCTGCAGGCGGGCCTTGCCGCTTTCGATCTGGCCGGTGATGTCTAGCAGGTAGCGGCTGTTGAAGCCGATCTCCAGCGGGGTGGAGGCGTAGTCGACCTCCAGCTCCTCCGACGCCGAACCGGCATCGGCGGCCGTGGCCGACAGGGTCAGCACGCCCTGGCCCAGCGACAGCTTCACGGCGCGCGACTTCTCGGTGGAGATGGTGGCGACGCGGTCCACGGCGGCGGCGAACAGCTTGCTGTCCACGTCCAGCGACTTGTCATTGCCGGCGGGGATCACGCGCTCGTAATCCGGGAAGGTGCCGTCGATCAGCTTGCTGACCAGGGTGACATCGCCCAGGGAGAAGCGGATCTTGGTCTCCGACAGGCCGATCTCGACCATGTCGCCGACCTCGTCCAGCAGCTTGCGAACCTCCAGCACGGTCTTGCGCGGGATGATCACGCCGGGCAGGCCGGCCGCACCCTCGGGCAGCGGCGTCTCCACCCGCGCCAGACGGTGGCCGTCGGTGGCCACGGCGCGCAGGGACGGCTCTTCCCCGGCCTTGCCCTTGGTGGCATGGACATGGATGCCGTTCAGGTAATAGCGGGTTTCCTCGGTGCTGATGGCGAACTTGGTACGGTCGATCAGACCCTTCAGCACATCGGCCTTCAGCGCGAACTGGTGCGGCCAGCTGCCATGGGTCATTTCCGGGAAATCGGCAACCGGCAGGGTGCCCAGCTTGAAGTTGGAACGACCCGACCGCAGCGTCAGCACATCGCCCGTGGCATCCAGTTCCACCTGGCTGCCATCGGGCAGCTTGCGGGCGATGTCATAGAGCGTGTGGGCCGGGGCCGTCGCCGAACCGGGCGTCAGGATCTCCGCCGTCACGGTTTCGGAGATTTCCAGGTCCATGTCGGTGGCGACCAGCGACAGGGTGCCGTTCCCCGCGTTCAACAGGACATTGGACAGGACCGGGATGGTGTTGCGCCGTTCGACAACGCTCTGCACATGCCCGAGGGAGCGAAGCAGGGCGGCACGTTCGATGATGATCTTCATCCTGGATCCGGTCGGCTATGGTCCCCGAAGAGGGGACGTCAACGTTGCTTGATCCCCGCCAAAGCGGCGGGAAGGGGCGCTACCATAGCATAACACATCGGACATGACAGGGGTTTGCTGCATGGATTCCCCCCTTGTCTGATGGGTAGGGTGCCCCCGTCCGCCATAGCGGACGGGGGATTGTAAGGGCGGTTATTTCACCCCTTTCACCCAGGCATCTACCTGCGCTTCCAGCACCGTCAGCGGCAGGCCGCCGGAGCCCAGGATGACGTCGTGGAAGCCCTTGATGTCGAACTTGTCCCCCAGGGCGGCCTTGGCCTTGTCGCGCAGGTCCAGGATCTTCAGCTGGCCCAGCTTGTAGGCGCAGGCCTGGCCGGGCAGCACGATGTAGCGGTCGATCTCGATCGTCACCGCGCCCTCGTTCATGCCCGTGGTGTCGCGCATATAGGCGATGGCCTGTTCACGGGTCCAACGCTTGGCATGGATGCCGGTATCCACCACCAGGCGCACGGCGCGGAACAGCTCGTCCCGCAACCGGCCCAGATCGCCATAGGGGTCGTTCTCATACATCCCCATTTCCTTGGCCAGCCGCTCGGCATAGAGCGCCCAGCCTTCGGCGTAGGAGGTGAAGGGATAGACCTTGCGGAAGGTCGGCACCTCCTCGATCGTCTGGGCCAGCGCGATCTGGAAATGATGGCCGGGCACGGCTTCGTGATAGACCAGGGTCGGCAGGCTGAATTTCGGTGCCCGCGACTTCTCCCCCAGATTGATGAAGAAGATGCCGGGACGCGAACCGTCCAGCGCCGGACCGTTGTAATAGCCGCCGGGCGACGTCGCCTCGGCATATTCCGGCACCGCCTGGATATCCAGCGGCTGCTTGGGCAGCTTGTTGAACCATTCCGGGGCCTTGGCCATGACCGTGTCGGTCATGCGCTTCAGGTCGGCCAGTTCCTGGTCATAGCTGTCGCGGCCGGGCGGGTAATGCTGGGCCGGGTCCTTGTCCAGCGCCTGGATGCGCTCGCCCACCGTGCCGTCATCATGGCCCAGGCTTTTCAGCAGCACATCCATCTCGCCGGAAATGCGGGCCACTTCCGACAGGCCGATATCGTGGATGACGTCCGGCTCGATATCGACCGTGGTGTTGGCCCGCAGGGCCAGCTTGTAGAAGCGCGCGCCGTCGGGCAGGCGCCAGACGCCGGCATCGGAATTGGCCTTGGGCCGGATTTCCTCACGCATCAGCTTGGCCAGCGTCTGATAGGCGGGATAGACGCCGGTCTCCACGGCCTTGGTGGCCTCGGCGATCAGACGGGCGCGTTCAGCATCATCCACGCCGGCCTTTTCCAGCCGATCCTTGAAGGTGGTGACCAGCGGGTTTTCCGCCACCGGCCCCTTGGTGAAATTGTCCAGGACCAGCAGGCTCTTGTCGATGACGAAGTCGGGCGGTACCACACCGGCAGCCCGCTGGGCGCGCACGGAATTGCCCAGTTGTTCGAACTTCTTCGACACGGCGTTCAGGCGGCTGATATAGCGCTCGGCCGATTTCACATCCTTGACCACATGGGCGTTCGACAGAAACTGCGGCAGGCTGACGGGCGGGGAGAACAGCTGATCGACGGGATAGAGCCCGCCGCCCGGCACCGCCCAGGGGAAATCCAGCTGCGCCAGCTGCGTCTCATAAAATTCCAGCATCACCTGTTGCGACAGGGCCTGCTGCCCGGTCAGGCCGGTGAAACCCTTGATCTCCGTGATGTAGCGGGCCAGGTCCTTCTTGAACCGTTCCTGGTCCTCCAGCTTGATCTCATCCAGCTCGCCGGAATGGAAATCAACGAAGGTGCCGTCGATGAAGCCCAGCTGGGTCATCAGTTCCGGGCTGTCCAGGATCTGGGCGAAGGTCTGGCGCTCAATGGTCGGATGGATGGGCAGCGGGCCCCACAGCCCGTAACCGACGGCAATAGCGGCCAGGCCGACGACACCCCCCACGGTGCCCAGCAGAATCTTCTTCAGTTTCACTGTCGTAACCCCTCTGTTCGCGCCGCCCGTTTGTCCCTCTGCCGGTCGGTCGCGGGCGGAGAGGCTACATGCAGCAACCGACCTGCGCCAGCATGGTGGTGACCAGCGGGGACCATTCCGGCAAACGGGCACGGGACCAAAAGACCCGCGCCATTTGCCAAGCCGGATGGTTCACGGCACTCTCTCGCCCCAGTGATTCAGGGATGGGACGGGTGCGGCATGGGCGTGGCGATGGGCAACATCGATCTGGCGGTGGAGCCGGATTTCCGCCTGGGCCCCTGGCAGGTGCGCCCCTCCCTCGGCATGGCGTGCCGCGACGGGGCGGAGGTGAAGCTGGAGCCGCGCGTGCTGCAGACCCTGATCGTTCTGGTCCGGGCCGACGGGCGGACGGTGTCACGCGCCGAACTGATGCGCACCGCTTGGGGGCTGGAGGTCGGTGACGATGCCATCGGCCGCTGCATCGGCAAGCTGCGCGCCGTGCTGGCCGTGGACGGGGTCATCGGGTTCGAAACCATTCCCAAGATCGGCTACCGGCTGAATGTCGATGGCAGCATCGCCGAACCGGTGCCGGAGCTGCCGGAACTGCCGCCGATCACACCGAAGCCGGCCAAGCGCTCCCTCCCTCTGTTCTGGATCAGTATAGCCGGTCTGGCGATCCTAGCAGCAGCGGGTTCCCTGATCCTGACCCGCGACGGCGGCGACACCGCTCCACAGGCCCAGGTCGTGCCGGTGACCAGCGATCCGGGGCAGGAGGTGCAGCCCGCCATCAGCCCCGGCGGCGGTCAGATCGCCTATGCCAGTGATCGCGGCGGTGGGCGTTTCGACATCTGGGTACAGTCGTTAGCCGGCGGCACGCCGGTGCGCCTGACCGATGATCCCACCAGCGACCTGTCACCCGCCTGGTCGCCCGATGGCGGAAGGCTGGCCTTCGTACGGGTCGACCCGACGCAGCCCTGCCGCCTTGTCGTGCAGCCGGTCCCGTCCGGGCCGGAACGCATCGTCGGGTCCTGCACCATTTTCCGCGAGGTGAAGGTGGCGTGGCTGGACAATGACCGGCTGGTCTATGCCGACAAACAATCGTCGACTGCCCCCTCGCGCCTCTGGTCGCTGCCCCTGTCCGGCCCCGATGCCGGCACGCCCAAGCCGCTGACCGAACCACCGCCCGGGTTCAATGGCGACGGCGACCCGGCCTTGTCGCCCGACGGCAAGCGGCTGGCCTTCATGCGCCACCGCGCCGTCGGCGTATCCGACGTCATCGTCCGCGATCTGGCCACGGGGGCCGAAACCCAGGTGACGCGGGATGGGCGCAAGCTGCACGGGCTGGAATGGTCGGGCGACGGGCGCTGGCTCTACACATCCTCCTCCCGCGCCGGCGATTTCGGCCTGTGGCGGGTGGACCCCGATGGCAGGGAGCCGCAGGTGCGCATCGCACCGGGCCTGAACCAGCTGGGCCGCATCGGGGCCGGCGGCGACCGGGTCGCCGCGGAGGTAAGGATCAACCGGTCCACCCTGCTGCGCCTCTCCCCCGACGGCACGCAAGACGCCATGGTGCCACCCAGCAACCGGCTGGACTGGGACCCCGATATCAGCGCCAAGGGCGCGCTGGCCTTCGCGTCCGACCGTTCCGGCATGTTCGAGATCTGGGTGGCCGAACCCGGACAGGCCCCGGCCCCGGTGACGCAGTTCCAGGGCCCCTTCACCCAGTCACCGCGCTGGGCGCCCGATGGACGGCGATTGGCCCTGGTCTCCACGGTGGACGGTGCCCCCGGCCTGTTCATCCTGGACGGCACCTCGGGCCGGCTGCGGCAGGTGGCGCCGGATGCGGGGGCGGAGGATCGGGCACCCGCCTGGTCGCGCGATGGGCAGCGCCTCTATTTCGCGTCCAACCGGCTGGAGGGCTGGCGCATCTGGATCACCCGCCCGCCCTATGATCAGGCCATGCCCATCACCGAACCCGGCTGGCGCGTCGCCAAGGAGAGTGCGGACGGCCGCTGGCTCTATATGGTGAAGGAGGGTGAGGGCGGGCTGTGGCGGCAACTGTCCGATGGCGGCCCGGCGGAAAAGGTCGCCGACCTGCCCGATGCCTATGACAGCGAGAGCTGGGTGGTGGGGCCGGCGGGCGTCTATCTGGTCGAGCGGCCGGGCAACGGCCTTGCCCGCATCCTGCTGCTGCCCGCCGATGGCGGGCCGCTGCGGGTGGCGGCCGAACTGCCCGACGCCCTGACCAAATCCTCGCTCGCCCTGGACCCGGACGGGCGGCTGGTGGTCGGCAAATATCTGGGGGCGATGGTCGACATCGTCGATGTCCGCATCGGTGGACGGTGATCGGCACAATATCGGCGTCCCATCGGCTGGCCATCGGCCCTTCGACCTTCCCGGAACCCAGGCTTCCCGCCACCCTGGCCGCACCATGATGCGACCGGGTGGTTGGAATGCGATATGAGATCGATGTGAATGGCAGCCGGCACGGGGTGGACGCCCCGGCGGACATGCCGCTGCTGTGGGTGCTGCGTGACCTGCTGGGCATGACCGGCACCAAATATGGCTGCGGCGTCGCCCAGTGCGGGGCCTGTACCGTGCTGCTGGATGGCCAGGCCGTGCGCGCCTGCCAGTTCCCCATGGAACAGTATGCCGGGCAGAAGGTGGCCACGGTGGAGGGGCTGTCGGCTGACCGCACCCACCCGCTGCAACGGGCCTGGATCGCCGAACACGTGCCGCAATGCGGCTATTGCCAGTCGGGCATGCTGATGGCGGCCGACGCCTTGTTACGCGAGACACCGCAGCCCAGCGACGCCCAGATCGATGCCGCCATGACCAACCTGTGCCGTTGCGGCACCCTGCCCCGCGTGCGCCGCGCCATCCGCCGCGCGTGCGGCCAGTTGCCGGCCTGAGGGGGAGACGGATCATGGTCATGTCGTTTCACCGCCGTTCCCTGTTCCGCGCCATGGGGGCGGGCCTGACCCTGGGCCTGCTGCCCGGCGGGGTCATGGCCGTGGCCGCGCCCGGCCAGGGGGCGACCGTCAATAATTGGCTGCATGTCGGGGCCGATGGCGCCGTCACCCTGTTCAGCAATGCCCAGGAGATGGGCCAGGGCGGGTTCAGCGGCGTGGCCCAGCTGCTGGCCAATGAGCTGTGCGTGGCCTGGGACAAGGTGGCGGTGAAGCCCGCGCCCATCATCGATGCCATGGGCATGGCCGGCGGCACGTCGCACTGGACGGGCGGCAGTTCATCCATCCGCAGCCAGTGGGACAAGCTGCGCAAGGCCGGGGCCGCTGCCCGCCAGATGCTGGTCACCGCCGGTGCCCGCATGCTGGGTGTGCCGGAGGGTGATTGCCGCGCCGTGGACGGCCATGTCCACCATTCCCCCAGCGGGCGACGGATCGCCTATGGCGCGATCGCCGACATGGCGGCCCGCCTGCCCGTGCCGGCGGAGCCCAAATTGCTGGACCGTGTCGACTGGACCCTGGTGGGCCAGCCTTTGATCCGCAAGGATATCGGCGCCAAGGTCGATGGCAGCGCCACCTATGCCACCGACATCAAGCTGCCGGGCCTCTTGTCCGCCACTTTGATGCAATGCCCGGTGTTCGGCGGCCGGCTGGTCTCCGTCGATCCCGCCCCGGCCCTGGCCGTGCCCGGCGTGCGCCATGTGGTGCCGGTGAAGGATGCCTCCATCCCCATTCCCGGTGCCGACCGGCCCATGGTCCTGGTCGATGCGGTGGTCGTCATCGCCGACCATTGGTGGGCGGCGCGCCAGGGGTTGCTGGCGCTGTCCCCCGTCTGGGATTTCCACGGCAAGGATGATCTGGATACCGACGGCATGCATGGCATCGTGATGGCCAGGCTGGACGATCCCGGCAGCATAGCCAAGAACCGGCGGGAGGAGGATGAGGGCGCCATCCGTGCCGCCCATACCGCCGGCATGGCCACGGCCGTGAAGACCCTGACCTGGGATTACCGCGTCCCCGCCCTGGCCCATGCGCAGATGGAACCGATGTCGGCCGTGGCCGATCTCAGCCCCGGCCAGGCCACCGCCTGGACCGGCAGCCAGTTCCCCAGCTCCGTCCGCCGCATCCTGTCGGGCCTGTCCGGCCTGGCGGAGGACAAGGTGACGACCAATATCCTGATCTCCGGCGGCGGGTTCGGGCGGCGGTACCTGAACGATTATGTCGGCTATGCCGCGTATCTCTCCAAACAGGTCGCCGCCCCGGTGAAGCTGATCTATTCGCGGGAGGAGGATCTGTCCCAGGGCCGTTACCGCCCCGCCACCGGCTGCCGCATCAAGGTCGGGCTGGACGCGGACGGCATGCCCGTGGCCATCCACACCCATTGCGCCCCGGCATCGGGCAATGTCTGGGTCTCCATGGTCTCCCCGGGTACGGCGGCACAGCCTGATCACCAGCCCAGCTATTACCTGCCCAACCCGCTGACCACCATGGCCGAAGTCGGCTTGCCCGTACCCAACGGCCCCTGGCGGGCACCGGGCAGCACCCAGGGCGCCTTCTTCTTCGAGACGTTCGTGGATGACCTGGCCCACGCGCTGGACCAGGACCCCGTCGCCTATCGCCGCCGGCTGCTGGCCGGCAATCCCCGCGCGCTGCGGGTGCTGGATGCGGCCGTGGCGGCCAGCGGCTGGGGCCGGACGCTGCCTCAAGGGACAGGCTTGGGTGTCGCCATCTGGAACAGCTTCCAGTCCATCGCCGCCCAGGTGGTGCAAGTGGCGGTGGACGGCGACAAGGTGCGGGTGGAGAAGGTGTGGTGCGCCTTCGATTGCGGCACCATGGTCAATCCCGACAGCGTCAGGGCGCAGGGCGAGGGCTCCATCCTGATGGCCCTGTCGGCCAGCCTAGCGGAGAAGGTGGAACTGTCGAAAGGAGCGGTCACTACCCGCAATTTCGACCTGTACAGCCTGATCCGCATGGACCGCATCCCCGAAATGGAGATCATCCCGATCGAAAGCCCCGACGCACCGGTGGGTGGTGCAGGGGAGCCGATGACACCGCCGCTGCCCCCGGCTTTGGTCAATGCCATCTTCGCCGCCACCGGACGGCGATTGCGGTCGCTGCCCCTGACCGATCACGGGTTCCAGGTGGCATGACGGGCGGGTGGTGCTGCATGCCCCATCCGCAGCACCACCCTTCCCTGTCCAAACGGCGCTTTACTTGGGCGCCGCCGCTTCGTAACAAGACGCGACGTCTTGTTTTGGAGTTCGGGCGCAATGCCGAAGATGGTGTTCATTGAAACCGACGGCACCCGCCGCGAGGTGGATGCCCCCCTGGGCCTGTCGATTCTGGAAGTGGCGCGCCGCCACGATATCGACCTGGAAGGAGCCTGCGAGGGCTCGCTGGCCTGTTCCACCTGCCATGTCATCGTGGCGCCGGAATGGTACGACCTGCTGCCCGACGCGCAGGAGGACGAGGAGGATATGCTGGATCTGGCCTTCGGCCTGACCAAGACCTCCCGCCTGGGCTGCCAGATCCGCATCAGCCCGGAACTGGACGGGCTGACGGTCAAGCTGCCGGGCGCCAAGTAAGGCAGCCTTCCCATGCCGCCGGTAAAGCAGACATTGCCCGACATCGCGACGCCGGGCAGCCTGTTCGACCGGCTGCGGGCGGCATCGCGCCCGTCCTGGGACCGCTATGTCCGCCACGGTTTCGTGGCCGGGATGGGTGACGGCACCCTGCCGGAGGCCTGCTTCCGGCATTACCTGATCCAGGATTATCTGTTCCTGATCCATTTCGCCCGCGCCTATGCGCTGGCCGCCTTCAAGGCCGATACCCTGTCCGACATGCGCGCGGCGGCCCGGTCCATGTCCGCCATCCTGGACCTGGAAATGGGCCTGCACGTCAAATATTGCGCCGGCTGGGGCCTGGATGAGGCGGCGATGCAGGCCACGCCGGAGGCGCAGGGGACCCTGGCCTATACCCGCTTCGTGCTGGAACGCGGGCTGGCCGGCGACGTGCTGGACCTGCATGTGGCACTCGCCCCCTGCATCGTCGGCTATGCGGAGATCGCATCCAACCTGCTGGCCGATCCGGCGACGAATCTCGACGGCAATCCCTATGCCGACTGGATCGCGATGTATGCCGACCCCGAATACCGCGTCGTGGCAACGGCGCAGGTGGAACTGCTCGACCGGCTGTCGACCACGCGCGGGGGTGAGGCGCGGTTCAAAGACCTGTGCCGCACCTTCGATGCGGCCAGCCGGCTGGAGGCCGGGTTCTGGGACATGGGCATGGGGCTGCTGCCATGAAGGAGGCCCAGGACCACAAGCTGGCCCTGCTGGCGCCCTTGCTGCTGGTCCTGTCGGTCGCCATGCCGCCGCTGGGCGGCGGGCTGGCCAAGGACGTGTCGCAGGGCCATGACATCCTGGCCCTGTCCTTCCTGCGCAATGCCCTGGCGGCTTTGGTCATGCTGCTGGTCGTGCGCCCGTCCTTCCGCGACCTGACGCCGGTGCAATGGCGGGCGGCGGTGGCGCTGGGGGCGGCGCTGGCCATCATGAACGCCAATTTCTATCTGGCGCTCGCCCGGCTGCCGCTGGGTGTGGCGGTGGCCATCGAGTTCCTGGGCCCGCTGGGCGTGGCCATGATCGGGGCGCGGCGCATCGCCGATTATCTGTGGCCGGCTCTGGCGCTGGTGGGTGTGCTGCTGCTGACGCCGCTGGCGGGAACGGAAAGGCTGGACCCGCTGGGCCTGATGTTCGCCATCATCACGGCCGGCGGCTGGGCCGCCTATATCCTGCTGTCGCGGCGGGTGGGCCAGGCGATCCCCGGCATGAAGGGCCTAGCCCTGGCGCTGCTGTTCGCCACGCTCTTCACCCTGCCGGTGGGCCTGCCCGTGGCCGGTCCCTATTTCGCCAGCCCGGAGATGGTGGCCAAGGTGGTGGCCGTTTCCATGCTGTCGACCCTGCTGCCCTATGCGCTGGAATTCGTGGCGCTGCGGCACGTGTCCACGGCACTGTTCGGCATCATGATGGCGCTGGAGCCGGCCCTGTCGGCCGTGGTCGGCCTGCTGCTGCTGGGGGAGGTGCTGTCGCTGTCTGCCGTCGCGGCCATCGCGCTGATCTGTGCGGCGGCCGTGGGATCAAGCCTGGCGCGGCGATAGAGCGGTTTTCCTTGTGCCGGGAAAACCGCTCCGGCGGCGACTGCCGCCGCGCGGCACATGGCGCGTAAGCCAAGCCGCGGATGCGGCGCCGGCGCCTGAGGAACACGAAAAGCTAGACCTGTTTTCGGTCAACCGAAAACAGGTCTAATCCCCGCTCCACGAACCCCGTCCTGATCCCCGCCAGCCAGTAGAAACCGATGGTCAGTGCCTGATGCAGGGCGAACTCGCCCCAATCGGCCAGCCCGTCCAGGTCCGGCGGATCGGAATCGACGCGGGTCAGCAGGTCGGGGAAGGAGAAATCGGCCCCGCCGATGAAGATGGAGAACAGCACATTGTTGATGATGTGCACACCCATCGCCGCCTCCAGCCGGCCGAAGCGGGTGGTGATCCAGGACAGGAACAGGGCCATGGCCATGATCTCCGCCCGCTGCCCCCATACCGCCCGCGCCCCAGACCCTTCATGCGCCAGGGTGAACAGCAATCCCGTCAGCAATGCCGCCGGCAGCGCATGGCGGAACAGCAGCTGTGCGCCCTGGGCCAGATATCCGCGGAACAGCAATTCCTCCGCCGATGCCTGCAAGGTGAACAGCAGTACGCTGACCGGGGCCAGCGTCAGGAAGACCAATGCCGCCGTGCCCGTGGGCTGCAACTCCCCATTCCACAGCCCGATCGCCACCTGCGCCAGCAGCGGCACGGCCCAGACCAGCGCCGACCGGCCCAGCATGCCCCAATCGGCCGGCCGGCCGGGCGCCACCAGATCGCCCAGCCGCATTCCGTGCACGAAATGTGCGACCAGGGCCAGGGCCGGGATGGCCATGGCATTGATGGCCAGCAGCGCGAAGGACTGCATCACGGGCACATCCGGCACGGTGCGCATGAAAAGAAAGACCGGCAGGCCCAGCACGACCAGTGCCGCAATCGTCAGGAGAATGCCCAGCAGGTAGGACCGGCGCGACTGTCCCGTCGCCAGCCCGGCCAGATGCACCGGCACCACGGGACCGTTCATTCCGGCCGCTCCCGTTCCCGCCAGCGTCCTTCGACAAAGCCGGTACGCAGACCGATGAACCAGTAATTGGCACAGACCGCGCCATAGACCAGCGTCTGGGCCAGCAGCGCATTGATGCTGAACTCCCTGTCGGGGAGATCCTCCTGGAATCCGCTGACCGCTGGCAGACCGTAGTCGGGTCGGGCGGCGAGCGTAAAGACGATCAGGTTATGGGCGAAATGCACACCCATGGCCGGCTCCAGCCGCCCGGACTGCGCCGTCAGCCAGGACAGCGCCAGACTGATCATCAGGATGTTGGTCTTGCGGTCCCAGCCTACATCCCATCCGCCCGTGTCATGCAGCGCTAGGAAGATCAGGGCGACGGGCAATGCGGCCAGCGCCGCATGGCCGAACAGCACCTGGAACCCCTGCGCCAGATATCCCCGGCAAACCATCTCTTCCGCCGTGGCCTGCAACGCCACGATCACCAGCATCATGGGCAGAAGCGCCAATGCCACCTTCCAGTCGCCCAGGCTCAATTGCCCGCTCATCACGGCCATGATCACGATGGGGGTGAAGGCCAGGGCATAGGTGCCGGCCGACCGGGCCATCATGCCCAGGTCCAGATGCTGTTCGGGCGCTACCACGCTCATGAGCGAACGGCCCTGCATATTCACCACCACGCCCAGGACCAGGATGATGGCGGCCAGGGCCAGCAGATTGGTGATGCGGCGGATGGCGGGGTCTCCGGCGGCCCAACCCAGCGACAGGCTAATCGTCTCCGACACCCCGCCCGCGACCCAGGCCACGGGAAAGACCAGCAGACCCAGCGCCAGCATCCCCGCCAGGTAATGCCAGAAGGACAGGCGCAGATGCACGCCGACCTGATGGACCGGCACGGGCCGCCAGCCCCGATCCTTGCCCTGCTGCCGCATGAAGCCTTCCGTCCGCTGTTCCCCCATGGGTTTACCCGCAGGCGGCGGGTGGACGCAAGCCAGGGACCCTATGGCAAAAGTCCGGGCAGCAAAAAGGGGAGCCGAAGCTCCCCTTGATGGCCACGGTCTGGCGCCACTTAATCCCGCCAGATATAGCCGGTGCCGGGATCGTTGCCGATGGCATCGAACCCGTCATCCACATCGCGGAATTTCTTGCGGATGCGCTTAATGAAGGCGCGGACATTGGCGCGATAGCCGGCATGGCCCTTGCCGGCCATGAAGCCCGGCCCATGCACCAGGTCGTACAGTTCGCGATAGCTGACGGGCTCCCCCTGCCGGTGGATCATCAGGTGCAGCATTTTCAGCTCCGTCCCCGTGACGGGAACGGGCCGGCCGCGCCATGTGGCGCGGCCCACGTCGAGCCGCAGTTGCAGGTCGCCCTGCACCAGATTGGAATGGCCGACCGGCCCCTTGGACGGGGCGGCCGCGGCGAACATTGGACCGCTGAGCGACATGGGCTTGCTCCTTCTTAAGGTTTCGTCGGCTTCCTCCCCCGCCGACCTCTCTTGTGACTTTAGGATCACCCGGCCGCGATGGCGCGGACAGGGCTGAAAAATGGCGGGCCTGCGGCGCTTTTCACACCCAGCCTTTTGCGCCGCGCCCCTCGGCACAAGGGGTACCGCCGGTGTGACATGCCTAACCATTCCCGTGACAAGTGGCCCCCGGCATGGTTGAAAGGGAAGGAAAGGTCAGCCGCCCGTGCCGTCCAGGGAACACGACCATGGAAGCCCTGCCCCGTCTTGATGTCCTGACCCTGTTGGTCACCTTCGCGGCTGTTTCCGTGGGGCTGGCCTGCTCGCTGGGCGTCTATTGGTGGCGCCAGCGCACCATTCCCGGCCTGGGCCTGCTGACGGGTGGCATCATCATGGGGGCCACCGGTGTCGCCATACTGGCGGCGCGTGACTACATGCCGCTCTGGCTGTCGGTGACGACGGGCAATCTGGGCGTCGGCTTCGCTCATGTCCTGGTGCTGCTGGGAATCCGACGTTTCTGTGGCCGGCCATTGCGCGCCACCATGCCCCTGGTCACCCTGGCCATCCTGACTGCGGTGCTGGTCTATGATGTGTTCAATCGCAACGACATTATCCTGCGCTCCATCGCCGCCACCATCTGGCTGGTCGGCATCAAACTGAGCATAGCGTACGAAAGCTGGCGGCAGGGGCGGCGGGTGGCACCGCGCCTGTGGATCGTCATCACCCTGTTCTTCACGGGCATGGCCCTGATCCTGCTGGTGCGCATCGCCGATATCGTGCTGCGCCAGGATGTGGGCGGCTTCTTCTCCCCCAGCCCGGCGGCGGCGCTGAATTTCCTGACCTCCATCGTCGGGCTGGTGGCCGGCTGCATGGCGATCATGGCGCTGTCCAACGAATGGCTGCAGCGCCGGCTGGAGAGCGAGGCGGCGGAGAATGCCCGCGTGGCGCGCGAGCGCGACCAGGCCGCCCAGACGGCAGATGCCGCCAACAAGGCCAAGTCGGTGTTCCTGGCCGCCGTCAGTCATGAGATCCGCACCCCGATCAATGCCGTGATGGGCGGGCTGGAGATCCTGAACGGCCCCGGCCGGCCGGATCCTGCATCCCCCCAGGGCAAGGTGCTGGAAGTGATGGACAAGGCCGGGCAGTCGATGCTGGCCCTGCTGGACGATCTGCTGGACATCACCCGCATCGAGGCGGGGCATCTGTCGCTGCTGCCCCAGCCCATGGACCTGCACCAGCGCCTGCACGATGCCATCGACCTGATGGCGGGCCGTGCCGCAGCCGGTGGATTGAGCCTGGAACTATCCATCGCGCCGGACGTACCGCGCCATGTCAGCGTGGACGCCGCCCGCCTGCGCCAGATCCTGCTGAACCTGATCGGCAACGCCATCAAGTTCACCGAACGCGGCGGGATCAAGGTGGTGGCCGTACGCCAGCCGCCCAGTGTAGGCCATGCCAGCGCCACGCCGGGCGCCGTGCTGGTCCGCATCACCGTGGCCGACACGGGCATCGGCATCTCGGCCGCCAAGCTGCCCCATGTCTTCGACGCCTTCTATCAGGCCGAGGGCGGGGACAGCCGCCGCTTCGGCGGCGTGGGGCTGGGCCTGGCCATATGCAAGCGGCTGGTGGGCATGATGGGCGGCAATATCCAGGTGGACAGCGCACCCGGCCATGGCACCGTCTTCACCGTCGACCTGCCCATGCCGCTGGCCGCCGCCCCGGCCCAGGCGCCGGGCGGGGCGGCCCGCGTCCTGCCCTACTGGACCAGCCGGCCGCCGGTGCTGCTGGTGGAGGATGACGCCGTCAACCAGTTCGTGGCCACCCAACTGCTGACCCGCCAGGGCGTGCAGGTGATCACGGCGGAGGATGGGGAAACCGCCCTGCGCATGCTGGCCCAGCAGCGGGTGCGGCTGGTGCTGATGGATATCGGCATGCCCGGCATGGATGGGTTCGAGACGACGGCGCGGCTGCGCGAAACCGGCGGGCCCATGGCCACCGTGCCCGTCGTGGCCCTGACCGCCAATGTCCTGCCCGAAACCGTGTCGCGCAGCAAGGCCGTGGGCATGCAGGGCTTCATCGCCAAGCCCATCAAGCTGGAGGAATTACTGTCCACCCTGGCCCGCATCATCCCGCCCGACGGAATGGGGAACGTGGCCCTGGCCGGCAATGGCGGAACGGACGCCGCATCCACCGGCAACCAGCGCCCGGCGGATACCGGGCCGATGGGGGCACTGCGCGGGCGGCTGGGCGGGCAGGCCGTCGACGCGCTGCTGGCGCTGGCCGCCCAGAACGTCGCCGATGCAAGGCGCAGCCTGCGCCCGGTGGCCGCCGAGGATGGGCCGCCCCCGGACGTCGCCGCCATCCGTCGCCTGACCCTGCGCATGGCCGACGGGCTGGACAGTGTCGGGTTCCCCGGCGACGCCCAGGCGCTGCGCGATTGCCTGGGCCTGCTGCGGCCGGGCCAGCCGGTCAACACGGCACTGGCCGCCATGGACGCCATCCTGGCCGACGCCCAGGCCCGCCTGCCACGGGCGCGGACGGCGGCGGAGTAAGCCTTACTTCAACAACTTCTCCATCGCCTTCTTCACGGCCGGGTCGATGGGCGGCGGACTGATATCCACGCCTTCGGCCAGCGCCGCCACGACATGGCGCAGCACGGCCACGCGTGCATACCATTTGGCATCGGCCGGCACGGCATGCCAAGGCGCGTGGCCCGTGCTGGTATGGGCGAACATCTCGTCGATGGCCTCCTCGTAATCGCCGCGCCGGTCGCGGTTGCGCAGATCCTCCGCCGTCAGCTTCCAATGCTTGTAGGGATTGTTCAGCCGTTCCTTGAACCGCTGGAGCTGTTCATCCGGGGAGATGTGCATGAACAGCTTCACGATGCGCACGCCGTCATCGATCAGCAGCCGTTCGAACTCGTTGATCTCGTCATAGGCGCGGCGCCATTCGGCCGGCCGGGCGAAGCCTTCCACCCGTTCCACCAGCACGCGCCCGTACCAGGACCGGTCGAAGATGGCGAAGGTGCCGGCTTCCGGCAGCCGCTGCCAGAAGCGCCACAGGTAATGCTTGCCCTGCTCCACCGCCGTGGGCGCGGAAATGGGCCAGACATGTGTGCCTCGAGGGTCCAAATTCTCCGTCAGGCGGCGGATGGCCCCGCCCTTGCCGGCAGCGTCCCAGCCCTCGAACACGATGATGGCCCGGCGCTTGGAATGCCAATAGGCCTGCTGGACATGCAGGATCTCGTCCTGCAGCTTCGCCAGCTCCTTCTCATAGGCGCCCTTGTCGGCGATGCGGTGGGCCTTCATGTCCAGGTCGGCCAGACGGGGGAAAGCGGCTTTGTCCTTGCTCATCTTCTTTCCTGGGAAATGGCGTGTCGGGGCCAGTCTAACGACCCTGTCCCCCACCCATCCAGCCGGCATTCCGGCATAAGCCGCCATGATCCATGACAATTGCCGGGCATAGGCCGGTTCATTGTAACGGTTTTGTTTCACCCCTTGTCAGGGGGTGCCCGATGCCCGACCCATGTCGGTTCGGACAATCCCTATCCAATAATGTGGGGGCAGGCAGTGAAGATGATGTTGAAGAACGGGGCTTCGGCCCTGATCCTGGCCATGGTCGGGGCGATGGCCCCGGTGACGGCGATGGCGGCGGACGCGTCCGTTCAGGTCGCGCAGGCGGAGACGAACACGGTGACCAGCGACAATCCCTTCTTCCACCCGTGGAACACGCGCTTCGGCGTCCCGCCCTTCGACGCCATCAAGCCGGAGCATTTCAGGCCGGCCTATGAGAAGGCGATGGCCGACCATCTGGCGGAGATCAAGGCGATCACCGACAACAAGGACGCCCCCACCTTCGCCAACACCATCGACGCGCTGGAGAAGAGCGGACAGATGCTGGGCAATGTGGCCCGCGTCTTCTCCAACCTCTCCTCCTCCCACACCAATGACCAGCTGCAGAAGATCCAGCGCGAGATGGCGCCGGTCCTGGCCGCGCACAACAACACCGTCAACCTGAATGCCGATCTGTTCGCCCGCGTCGACGCGCTGTACGACACGCGTGACAAGCTGAAGATCAACAACGAGCAGCGCCGGGTCCTGGAACGCTATCATCTGGATTTCGTGCGCGCCGGTGCGGAACTGAAGGGCGAGCAGCGTGAGCGCATGGCCACCGTCCTGCAGCGCCTGGCCGTGCTGTCCACCCAGTTCAGCCAGAACGTCCTGGCCGACGAGAAGGAATACAAGCTGGTCCTGACATCGAAGGACGAGATGGCGGGCCTGCCCGACTTCGTGGTGGCCGCAGCCGCCCAAGCCGCCAAGGAACGCGACCTGGAGGGCAAGTATGTCATCACCCTGTCGCGTTCCTCGATCGAACCGTTCCTGACCTTCTCCGCCTCCCGGGGCTTGCGCGAACAGGCCTGGAAGGCCTGGATCGCGCGCGGTGACAATGGCGACGCCCATGACAACAACGCCCTGATCAAGGAGATCGTGCAGCTGCGCATCGAGCGCGCGAACCTGCTGGGCTACAAGACCTTCGCCGATTACAAGCTGGCCGACACCATGGCCAAGACGCCGGACGCGGCCAGCAAGCTGCTGATGCAGGCCTGGGAACCGGCCAAGAAGCGCGCGGCAGAAGAGCGGGACGAGATGCAGGCGCTGGCCGCCAGGGAGGGCCAGAACATCCAGATCGAGCCCTGGGACTGGTATTACTATGCCGAGAAGGTGCGCAAGGCGAAGTACGACCTGAACGAGGAGGAGATCAAGCCCTACCTCCAGCTGCCCAAGGTCATCGAGGCGGTGTTCTATACCGCCAACCAACTGTTCGGCATCACCTTCACCGAATGGAAGGAAGCGCCCCGCTACCATCCCGACGTCAAGGTCTATGAGGTCAAGGACCGCAACGGCAAGCATCTGGCCGTCTATTACATGGACAATTTCGCCCGGCCGTCCAAGCGGTCCGGCGCCTGGATGTCGTCGTTCCGCGAGCAGGAGAAGCTGTCGGGCGACGTCACGCCCATCGTCATCAACAACAATAATTTCTCCAAGGGCGCCGACGGGGCGCCGACGCTGCTCTCCTTCGACGACGCCTCCACCCTGTTCCATGAATTCGGCCATGCCCTGCACGGCATGCTGTCGAACGTGACCTATCCGCAATTCTCCGGCACGTCGGTGCTGCGCGACTATGTGGAGTTCCCCAGCCAGGTCATGGAGCATTACATCTCCGACCCGGACATGCTGAAGCGCTTCGCTGTCCATTATAAGACCGGCGAGCCCATGCCCCAGGCCCTGATCGACAAGATCAAGGCGGCGGACACGTTCAACCAGGGCTTCGCCACCGTGTCCTACACCTCTTCGGCGCTGGTCGATCTGGCCTATCACAGCCTGACCGATGCCAAGGACCTGGACGCGGACAAGTTCGAGCGCGAGACGCTGGACAAGCTGGGCATGCCGAAGGAGATCGTCATGCGCCACCGTTCCCCGCATTTCAGCCACATCTTCTCCGGCGATGGCTATTCGGCCGGGTACTACGGCTATATGTGGGCCGAGGTGCTGGACGCCGACGCGTTCGACGCCTTCACGGAGACGGGCAACATCTTCGACAAGAAGACGGCCAAGCGGCTCTATGACACGATCTTCTCCACGGGCGGCACCCGCGACCCGATGGAAGCCTACGTGGCCTTCCGCGGCCGTCCGCCGAAGGTGGAGCCGCTGCTGCGCAACCGTGGCCTGCTGGAAGGGGCCGGCGCGCATTAGAGCGGTTTTCCTTGTGCGGGGAAAACCGCTCCGGCGGCGACTGCCGCCGCGCGTGCGGCGTGAAGCCAAGCCACGGATGTGGCGCCGGCGCCTGAGGAACTGAAAGCTAGAACAGAAGGGCCGGAGCGATCCGGCCCTTTTCCTTTCACCCCCGCCGGAGCGTATGGATCGACCGGATCAGCAGCGCGATCACCACCAGTGCCCCACCCTGGTGCGCGGCCCCCAGCGGCACCGGCACCATATGCAGCAGGGTGGTGATGCCCAGCACAACCTGCCCGCCGATGCCCAGCGCCAGCCATAGCGCGGCACTCTTCGCCACATCCGGCAGATCGGCCCGCTGTCCCACCCGCCAGGCATAGGACAGGATCGCCAGCGCGGTCACGATGGCCAGCCAGCGATGGGTGAACTGCACGGCCGCCGTATTCTCCAGCAGGTTCAGCCAGCCGGGCGACAGGGTCCACATTTCCGGCGGCGCGAAATCGCCATTCATCAGCGGCCAGGTATTATAGGCGAAGCCGGCATCCAGCCCCGCCACGAAGGCCCCCCAGACCACGGTGACCGACACCAGTGCCATGGCGGCCCAGCCATGCCGGCGCAGGTCGTCCCGCTCCGGCCGATGGATGGCACCGGGATGGCGCATGCCCAGACCCGCCTGGATCAGCAGGGCATAGAGGATCAGGGCCATGGCCAGATGCATGGCCAGCCGATAATGGCTGACATCGGTGCGCACCGACAGGCCCGACTGCACCATGAACCAGCCGATGAAGCCCTGCAGCCCACCCAGCAGGAACAGGCCCACCAGCTTGGGCAGCATCGCCCGTGTCACCTGGCCCTTCACGGCGAACCAGGCCAGCGGCAGGGCGAAGACCACGCCGATCAGACGGCCCCACAGGCGGTGGAACCATTCCCAGAAGAATATCTGCTTGAAATCCTCCAGCCCCATCCCCCGGTTCAGGATCTGGTATTCAGGAATCTGCTTGTATTTCTCGAACTCCGCCAGCCATTGCGCCTCGTTCAGCGGCGGCAGGGCGCCGGTGATCGGCTTCCATTCGGTGATGGACAGACCGCTTTCCGTCAGGCGGGTGATGGCCCCGATGATGGCCATGACGAAGACCATGCCGGCACAGAGCAAAAGCCAGTTGGCGACGGCGCGGTGGCCGGAAGCGGAGGCGGCAGACATGACGGGCCGTTCGATGGATGAAAGATGCGGCTGATATGGGGGCCTGACGCCCCGCCGGTCAAATGCCGGGCTTGCGGCCCGGCGTCGCAGCCAGCAGCAGGGCCATGGAGGACGGGTCCCGCATCGCCCCCCCCATCACCGCTCCCCCCGCCGCCCCGGCACCGATGCAGGCGGCGATAGTACCGGCATCGACACCACCCAGGGCCAGGGTGGGCAGGGGCAGGTCGGCCAGCACAGCCGGTCCCAGGGCCGGGCCATATCCCGGCTTGGACACGGTCAGGAAGATGGGGCTGAGCGTGGCGTAATCGGCGCCGGCCCTGGCTGCCGCCTCGACACCGGCCCGGTCGTGACAGGACGCGCCGATCAGAGCTTCAGGCCCCAGCAAGGCCCGGACGGCGGCGATGTCGGCGCCATCGGGCAGATGCACCCCGTCGCAGAGCGGGGCCAGGTCGGGATCGCCATGGATGGTCAGGATGCCGCCGACATCGGCCAGTATTGGCTTCAGGGCGCGCAGCAGGTCGACCTGTTCGGTAGCGGGCAGGTCCTTCTCCCGCAGGCTGACCCACCGGCACCCGGCCGCGACGCAGGTCTTCACCACCGGCAGCAGCCCATCCACGGCCTGCGTCCGGTCGGTGATCAGCAGCAGGGGCGGATTGGGCAGGGGGCGCGTCACGCGATCAGCTTTCCCCCGACCACATGCGGATAACCGCGCAGGAAGGCGCCGCCATCGACCGGACCCTTGCCCGGCCGCTGCACACGAACCAGCCGCAGGGCCCCATCGCCACAGGCCAGCGTCGGGCCGGCATCCAGCAACGTCCCCGGCTCGCCCTTCCCATCCACGGGCAAGGTTTCCAGCACCTTCAGCTTCTCGCCATTGGAGAGGTCGATCCAGGTGCCGGGCCAGGGGGTCAGGCCGCGCACCTGCCGGTCCAGCTCCGCCGCCGGGCGGGACAGGTCCAGCCGCCCCTCCTCCTTGGCCAGCTTGGCGGCATAGGTCACGCCCGCTTCCGGCTGCGGCACCGGCTTCAGCGACGCATCCGCGATGCCGGGAAGTGCTTCCACCATCAGCCGCGCCCCCATGCTGGCCAGCGCGTCATGCAGTTCCGCCGCGTTCATCCGGGGTGTGATCGGCAGAGCATCCTTCAGCAGCATGGCACCGGTATCCAGCCCGGCATCCATCTGCATGATTGTCACGCCCGTCTCCGCATCGCCGGCCAGGATCGACCGCTGGATCGGCGCCGCCCCCCGCCAGCGCGGCAGCAGGCTGGCATGGACATTCACGCAGCCCAGACGCGGCGCATCCAGGATCGCCTGCGGCAGGATCAGCCCATAGGCGGCGACGATGGCGCAATCGAGATTGAGCGCGGCAAAGGCTTCCTGTTCATCCGCCTTGCGCAGGCTCTTGGGGGTGCGGACCTCAATCCCCAGGGCTTCGGCCCGGCGATGCACGGGGCTGGCATGCAATTGCTGCCCGCGCCCGGCGGGACGCGGCGGCTGGGAATAGACGCAGACGACCTCATGCCCGGCCGCGACCAGGGCATCCAGGATAGAGACGGAGAAATCCGGCGTGCCCATGAAGGCGAGACGCAGCGGCATGGGGAACCTTCCGGGCTATGGGAACGGGTGCGCTTACTTCCGCGCCTTGTTGTATTTGCGCAGGATCATGTTGCGCTTCAGCGACGACAGATGGTCGATGAACAGCACGCCGTTCAGATGGTCGATCTCATGCTGGATGCAGGTGGCCAGCAGCCCGTCGGCATCCATCTCCCGCACCTCGCCCGCCCGGTCGACATAGCGCACGCGCACCATCTTGGGCCGGGTCACATCGGCATAGATCTCCGGGATGGACAGGCACCCTTCCTGGGTCACGGCCAGCTCGTCCGAGGTCCAAATCAGTTCCGGATTGACCATGGCAATGGGGTCGGGTTTTTCCGTGCGCTGGTCGGTGACATCCACCACGATCAGCCGCTCCAGCAAACCGATCTGCGGGGCGGCCAGGCCGATGCCCGGCGCCTTGTACATGGTCTCCAGCATGTCATCCATCAGGCCCACCACGCGGCCATCGACATTGGCCAGCGGCTTGCACTTGGTCTTCAGGCGGGTGTCGGGAATGGTCAGGATAGGCAGCAGCGACATGGGAGGTGGTTCCGAGGGGGTCTGGACGGCGGATAGGGCACAATGTCCCATATGGGGCAGATATGCGCGCACGCGGCCAATGGTCAAGCGCGATCCGGGCGGGGCGGAATTGCCACGCCTCATCCCCTTGCATTCCGTCCGTGACAGGCCCATGACATAGCGCATGGACCCTGGGGTGCCGCATGGCCTAACGGTCGCGGCTGAGATCACACCCATAGAACCTGATCCGGGTCATGCCGGCGAAGGGAGAAGGCGGAAATGACATCCTATAAACCCGTGAGCAAGCCGCGCGTCGCCATCATCGGCGGCGGCATCATCGGCATGTCCATCGGCTGGCGCCTGGCCCAACAAGGGGCCGAGGTCGAGATTTTCGAGCGCGCCAAGGCCGGGCAGGCGGCCAGCCGGGCCGCCGCCGGCATGCTGGCGGCCGGCGTGGAAGCGGAACCGGGCGAACAGTCGCTGCTACCGCTCTGCCTGGAAAGCCAGGCTCGCTGGCCGGGCTTTGCACAGGAGTTGGAGGCGCTGACCGGCATACCCGTCGGCCTGCGTACCGAGGGCACGCTGGTCGTGGCCAGCACCCGGGACGAGGTGGAACTGCTGCGGTCGAACTATGAATTCCAGCGCAAGCTGGGCCTGGACCTGTCCTGGCTGACCGGTGCCGCCGCCAAGGAGCGGGAGCCGTTCTTGAACCCGCGCACCGCCGCCGGCATCTTCAGCCCCAAGGATGGGCAGGTGGATAACCGCCTGGCCAGTGCTGCCCTGCGCGTGGCAATGGAGAAGACCGGCGCGCGCCTTTACGAGGGGGTGGAGGTCACGGGCCTGGATGTCCAGGGTGGCCGTGTGCGGGGTGTCGTGCTGGGTGACCGGGTGGTGCCCGCCGATCAGGTGGTGATCGCCGCCGGCGCCTGGTCGAAGCTGATCCCCGGTCAGGCCAGCCCGCCGCCGGTGCGGCCGGTGAAGGGACAGATGATGTCACTCACCATGGACCCGGCCAATCCGCTTTTGACCCATGTCGTCTGGGCGCCCAAATGCTATCTGGTGCCGCGCATCGATGGCACCCTGATCATCGGGGCGACGACGGAGGAGAAGGGGTTCGACGCGCAGATGACGGCCGGTGGGGTGCTGGCCCTGCTGGATGCCGCCTGGCGGGCCCTGCCGGGGGTGGAGGAACTGCCCATCAAGGAGATGTGGACGGGCCACCGCCCCGGTTGCCGCGACGATGCGCCCATATTGGGCATGGCGCCGGGCCTGGATGGCTTGGTGCTGGCCACCGGCCATCACCGCAACGGCATCCTTCTGGCCCCGATCACGGCCGACGCCATATCCTCCTTGGTCCTGACCGGCCGGACCGACCCGCATATCGCCCCCTTCGGGGCCGACCGTTTCAACGCCGCCCGTGCGGCGTGAAGGATGGGAACATGATCATCATCAATGGCAAGGATCGCCAGCCCGACGATTACGCCCTGACCGCCGTGATGGCGGCGGATGGGGTCGATCCGGGGGCGCGCGGCATCGCCGTGGCCGTCAATGACAGTGTGGTGCCGCGTGGCCGCTGGGCCGATACGGTGCTATCCCCCGGCGACCGGGTGGAAATCGTCAAGGTTCTGCAAGGTGGTTGAGATGAAGGATCCACTGAAGATCGCCGGCCAAAGCTTCCGGTCGCGCCTGTTCCTAGGCAGCGCCGGCTATCCCAACCAGCAGGTGTTCCTGGACAGCCTGGAAGCCTCGGGCGCTGAAATCCTGACCGTCTCCGTCCGTCGGGCCGACCTGACGGGCTATGGCGAGGGGCTGCTGGATCTGGTGGCAGGCCGAGTCTGGCTGCTGCCCAACACCGCCGGCTGTTCCACGGTCAAGGATGCCGTGCTGACCGCGCAGCTGGCGCGGGAGGCGATGGACACCAACTGGATCAAGCTGGAACTGATCGGCGACCGCGAGACGCTTTACCCCGACGTGGAACAGTTGCTGCGCGCGGCGGATGAGCTGGTGCGCGACGGGTTCGTGGTTCTGCCTTATTGCACCGACGATCCCATCATCTGCCGCCGGCTGGCCGATGTCGGTTGCGCCGCCGTCATGCCGCTGGGCGCACCGATCGGCACGGGGCTGGGCATCCTCAATCCTTACAATATCGAAATGATCTGCCGGAACAGTAGCGTTCCCGTGGTGCTGGATGCCGGGATCGGCACCGCCAGCGACGCGGCGTTGGCCATGGAGCTGGGCTGTGACGCGGTGCTGCTGAACACAGCCGTATCGAAAAGTATCGATCCCGTAATGATGGCCGCCGCCATGCGCGCCGGCGTGGAAGGCGGGCGCATGGCACGGCTGGCGGGGCGTATCCCCAAGCGGCTGCGGGCCGAGGCGTCGAGCCCGGAACTGGGGCTGATCGGGACCTAAACCGCCCCCGCCGCCAACCCTGGCGACCCGGCCCCCGCCTGTTCCGCCGCCCGGATCAAATCCCGGACCCGGCGGTTGACGGGGGCGTCCAGCCCGTGCCGTTCGGCCAGATCGATCACCGCCCCCTGCAGCCGGTCGATCTCGGTCGGCCGATGGCGCTCCAGGTCTTCCCACATCGACGACCGCGCCAGCGGATCGATGGACAGCATGCGCCGTGCCGCCAGTCGGAATAGCGGATCGGGCAGGCACAGCAGCCACGGCAGCAGGTGCGGTGCCAGGGCGGCAGACTTGGCCGGCTTGATCCCCGCCCGCCGCAATGCCCGCAGCCCTTCCCATTGCTGGTGTGCCAGCAGAAGGCGCCAGGGCCGGGCCGCCACCTGCTGCGCCAGCGGCAGGCCGGACAGGGCGTTCAGCGCATTGTTCAAATTGATCAGCAGCTTGCCCCACAGGACCGCGTCCATGTCGGCGCTTTCCGCCACGGGCAGGCCCGGCACGTCCAGTTCCGCGCGCACGCCATCCTGCCCCGCCGCGATCATGATCCGCCCGCCGGTTCCCCGATGGAACCGCCCGTCGGGCAGTTGCACGATGTTGAACGGCACCATGCCGGCCAGCACCCGATCCGGTCCCAGCCGTTGGGCCAGGATGCCGGCATTGCCGACGCCATTCTGCAGGCTGATGACCAGCGCATCGGGCGGGGCATGGGTGGCGATCAGGTCGGCCATCGCGCTGGTGTCGGCGCATTTGACCGTCACCAGGATCAGGCCGGCATCGGCCATGGCAGCAGCGGGGTCCGTGTCCAACCGCAGGCCGGGACCAGTCGGCAGCGTGCGGTCCAGCCCGTCCAGGTCGCTGACCCGCAGCCCACCCGCCGCGATCCGATCCAGCAGCGATGCGCGGCCCAGCAGGGTGACGGGCCGCCCCGCCAGGGCCAGGCAGCCCCCGGCATAGCAACCGACGGAACCGGCCCCGGCAATCAGGATATGCCGCATCTCAGCCCTGATGCGCCGGCAGGCCCAGGGCACCGGGACCACCGATGCCATCGGCCACCAGCCGTTCCACCTGTTCCTCCACCTCCTTGCGCAGGCCCAGGGCGAAGTAACCCTCGGCCACCAGGAACAGCGGTGCCACGAATATCTGCAGCAGGTTGGCGGTCAGGGCCGGCTTGTTGCCCTCGAACTTGTGGCCCAGCAGTTGTACCGCCCAGCCGCCGATGAAGGTGGACAGGCCGATGGTAACCGCCATGGCGCTCGGCAGGGTGGTTACATGATCGGCCAGCATCAGGAACGGCACCGACATTGCTGCCAGCGTGCCACCGATCATCGGGTCCAGATAGACATAATAGGCGGCCAGCACCGCCATCAGGATCAGCGCCACGCTGACCTGCGTCCCGCCCAGCGGCACGGTCAGATAGGACAGGCCCAGCATCACCGCGAACACGATGGTCGGCACCCCGAAATAATGGGTCAGCCGGTTATGCGGGTGCCGATGATATGCGGAATAGAAAGCCATGCTGCGGGCCAGCCGGCCGGGCTTGAACTCACTCGCCATCCCATCCTCCCATTTTATCGCAGCGGCATTCCATGCCGCTTCATGTTCCCTCAGGCGCCGGGCCGGCAGTCGCTGGCCTGAAAAACAGACCGATTGGTTTGTTTTTACATCGAACAGGGTTTCATGGCAATGATGAAAGCAGAGAATCTTTCAGGTGCATGATGAGCGTAACCGACCAGGAAAAGCCGGCCCGCCGCAGCCAGTCGGTGCGGCGTGACGAGATGCGGCAGCGGCTGGCCGCCGCCACCCTGGACGCACTGGCCGACCACGGCCATGCCGGGGCGTCGCTGTCGGTGATCCTGGAGCGGGCCGGCGTGTCGCGCGGCGCCTGGGCCCATCATTTCGATACCAAGGCGGAAATGCTGGCCCTGGCGGCGGAGGGGTTGCTGCATGGCGCGGTGGAGGCCGCCCGCACCCTGGCCCTGCCCGTCCCCGACCCGGCACAGCCGGTGGAGGCACGGCTAACGGCGATGATCGAGGCGGCCTGGACCCGGTTCTATACCGGCCGCCATCGCGACCTGCTGTTCGAGGTGGCGCTGGCTGCGCGCACGGATGCGGAGTTGCGGGCCCGGCTGGCGCCCATCTTCTCCGGCTTCTTGGCGGCAACAGGCGGCAATTGGGGCCTGGCCTTGCGGCCGGGTCCGGACGGGCTGGCGCAGATGGCCGATCTTATGGTGCTGACCATCTATATGCTGCGCGGCATGGCCATGCAGGAACTGGCCGCCGGCCCGGCACCGGGGCATGAGGCGCTGCGCCAGATGTGGGCGCGGATATTGTCCGGCTGGCTGGGTTCAGAACGGTAGGACGATCGGCACCAGCAGCACGCAGACCGCCATGGTAATCAGCGAGAACGGCACCCCGATCCGCATGAAATCCATGAAGCGATAGCCGCCAGGCCCCACCACCAGCGTGTTCACCGGCGAGGAGACGGGGGTCATGAAGGCCGTCGAGGCGGCTAGCGCCACAATCATGGCAAAAGGTGCCGGCGCCATACCCAGCGTGCCAGCGATGGAGATCGACACCGGCGCCATCAGCACCGCCGTGGCGGTGTTGGAAATGAACAGGCCCAGGATTGCCGTCACCGCGAACAAAGCTGCCAGGATCAGCCGCGGCTGCGCATCGCCCACAACGGAGACCAAAGCATCGGCCGCCAGCGCCACCCCGCCCGTGCGTTCCAGCGCCAAAGCGAAGGGCAGCATGCCGGCGATCAGCACCAGCGTCGACCAGTGGATCGACCGATAGGCCGTACGCATATCCATGATGCCAAGCGCACCCAGGGCCAGACAGCCCAGCAACGCCGCCTGGGCATTGGGCAGCAGGCCCGTGGCCATGCACACCACCACGGCCAGCAGCACCGCCAGCATATGGGGGGCGCGCGACCGTTTGGGCGCGTATTCCTCCGCCTCTTCCGGCAGGTCCAGCAGGATCATGTCGCGGCGCTGTTCGGACAGGCGGCGGATCGACCGCCAGGGACCGGCCAGCAGCAGCGTATCGCCCACGGTCAGACGCCGGCGGGCCGGCACCCCTTCCAGCGGGGCATTGGCCCGGCGGACACCGATCACGGCCACATCATGGATGGTGCGGAACCGCGCCTCCATCGGCGACTGTCCGGCCAGGGAGGAACCGGACGGAATGATCACCTCCGCCATGCCGAAATACTGGGTGCGGCCAGCGGCATGCTCCGGGTCCAGCGGCAGCTCCGTCAATCCATGCTGGGCCTGGAAAGCGGCGGCATCGAAATCACTGCCGATAACGTCCAACAGCAGGATGTCACCGCCACGCAGTTCCGTCTGCGCCTCCGGCCGCACGAAGGCATGACGCAAACCGGCACCACGTTCGATGGCGACGATATTCACCCCGGCGGACGCGCGCAGGTCCAGTGTCTCCAGCGGCTTGCCCGCCAGGTCCGACCCCGCCGATACCAGCAACCGCACCTGCCGCCCCATAAGCCCATAGCCGGCCGCCCAGTCGCGCATGCCGGGGCGCGGCGGCGGCAGTTCCGCCTTGCCGGACAGGCGTCGGCGCACCAACAGCATATAGAGGATGGCTAGCACCAGGACGGGAATGCCGAACGGCGTGAAGGCGAAGAAGCTGAAACCTTCATGGCCCCGCGCTTCCAGTTCGGCACTGACCACCATGTTGGGCGCCGTGGCCACCAGGGTCATCATGCCGCTGATCAATGCGGCCATGGATAGCGGCATCATCAGCCGGCCCGGCGGCAGTGCGGTGGACCGGGCGATGCGCAGCATGATGGGGATGAAGATCGCCACCACACCGGTGGAACTCATGAACGATCCCAGCCCCGCCGCCGCCAGCATCAGCAAGGTGATCAGCCGCCCCTCGCTGGCCCCCGCCCCCTTGGCCATGCCATCGCCCAGCGCTTGGGCCACGCCGGTGCGCACCAGCCCCTCGCCGATGACGAACAGGGCGGCGATCAGGACGACATTGGGATCGGCGAAACCGCGCAGCACCTCCGGCACGCTGACCACATCGGTCAGGGGCAAGGCCGCGATGACGATCAGGCCCACCGCATCCATGCTGGGCCGCCCGCGGGCGAACAGAATGATGGCCAGGGTCAGCAGGCCCAGGACGGCGATCAGTTCAAGGCTCATCACTGGTTCCCGCAACGGGCACCAGCCCATGGCCCAGCGCCACCCGCTCGTCAAAGACGAAGCAACCGCCTTCCCACAGACTGTCCGCCGGACCGATCCGTTCCAGATAGTTCAGGATGCCACCCTTCAGGTGATAGACCTCACCAAACCCCTGTTCCAGCATATAGGCCGTGGCCTTCTCACACCGGATGCCGCCCGTGCAGAACATGGCGACCTTGCGGTGTTTGGCCGGGTCCAGTTCACGCTTCACATAGTCGGGGAATTGGCCGAAGCTGGCCGTGCCGGGATCGACGGCACCCTTGAAGGTGCCGTGCGTGACCTCGAAACTGTTGCGGGTGTCGATGACGATCGTGTCCGGATCGCTGATCAACGCGTTCCAGTCCTCCGGCTCCACATAGGTGCCGACGGCGCGCAGCGGGTCGATGCCCGTCACGCCCATGGTCACGATCTCCTTCTTCAGCCTGACCTTCAGCCGGCCGAAGGGTGGAGCGTCGGTATGGGACCAGCGGGGCTGCAACGGCTCCGTCAGGCCGGCGATGCGGGCGATTTCCGCCACCACATGGTCCATCACATCGGCAGGTCCCGCGATGGTGCCGTTCAGCCCCTCATCGGCCAGTAGCAGCGATCCGCAGACACCATGGGCCGCCATCATGTCGAACAGCGGTTGGCGCAGATCGCGGAACTGCGGCAGCGGATGGAAACGGTACAGGGCGGCGACGGCGATGGCGGACATGATTGGACGCGGACATTCTTAGACGGGGTGCGGGGCTTATACCCCACACGACCCCCAAGGCGTCAGTCAATTCGTGCCGCGCCAGGCCAGCAGGCGCAGGGCGTTGAACACCACCAGCAGGGTCGATCCCTCATGCAGGGCCACGGCGGGGCCGATGCCCAGGCCCAGGATGGTGGCCGGCACCAGCAGCGCCACCACACCCAGGCTGACCACCAGGTTCTGGCGGATGATGGCGCGGGTCTGCCGGCTGAGGCCCACGGCGAAGGGCAGGTGCGACAGGTTGTCGGCCATCAGCGCCACATCCGCCGTCTCCAGCGCCACGTCGGACCCGGCGGCCCCCATGGCGATGCCGACATGGGCGCGGGCCATGGCCGGCGCATCATTCACCCCGTCCCCCACCATGGCCACCACGCCGCTATCGGCCAGCCGCCCCACGGCATCGACCTTGTCGGCGGGCATCAGATCGCCCCAGGCCTCGTCCACGCCCACCTGCCGGCCCACGGCCTGGGCCACTGGCGCGGCATCGCCAGAGATCACGATCAGCCGCTTGATGCCCAGACTGCGCAATTTCTCCAGGCTGGGTTGGGCTTCCGGCCGGGGGCTGTCCATCAAGCCGATGGCACCCAGGTCGCGGTCGCCATGGCGGACCAGCATGGTGGTGCGGCCCTTCGTACGCAAATTTTCCGCTGCCATGCGAACGGCATCGGACAGGGGCGTGATGCCATCGGCACCGAACAGGTCGGCCTTGCCGACGAGCACCTTCTGCCCCGCCATCAGGGCCGACAGGCCCTTGCCCGTCAGGCTGGACAGGTCGGATGCCGCCGGAACCGGCACACCTTCCAGTCTTTCCCGCCCGTCACGGGCCACGGCGCGGGCCAGGGGATGGTCGCTGAGGCTTTCCACGGCGACGGCGATGGACAGCAGTTCGTGCTCCGTCACGCCGGGCGCGGGGACAATATCGGTCAGGCGCGGGCGGCCCGCCGTCAGGGTGCCGGTCTTGTCAAACGCGATGGCGGTCACCGCGCCCAACTGTTCCAGCGGCGCCCCGCCCTTGATCAGCACCCCGCCGCGCGCGGCCCGCGCCACGCCGGACAGGACGGCGCTGGGCGTGGCGATGGCGAGCGCACAGGGGCTGGCCGCCACCAGCACCGCCATGGCGCGATAGAAACTGTCACGGAACGGTTCATCCACCACCACCCAGGCGAACAGCAGCAGCACGGCCAGCCCCAGGACCAGGGGCACGAACACCCGCTGGAACCGGTCGGTGAAACGCTGGCTGGGGGATTTGCGGGTCTGGGCCTCGGCCACCATGCGCACCACGCGGGCCAAGGTGCTGTCGGTGGACAGCCGCGTCACCTCGATCTCCAGCAGCCCATCGCCATTGATGGTGCCGGCGAAGGCGCGGTGGGCGGGTTCCACCCGGTCGGGGGCGGCGCGTGCCCCGGCCGGATCGGGCGCGGGGACCTTGTCGACGGGGATGCTTTCGCCGGTCACCGGCGCCTGATCCACGCCGCTGCGCCCCGCCACAACGAATCCATCGGCGGGCAGGCGGGCACCGGGCTTCACGATGACCACATCACCCAGGGCCAGGGCTTCGACCGATACCTCCACCGGCCCATCCACCCCACGGCGGAGCGCCGTGCGCGGCGCCAGCACGGCCAGCGCCTCGATCGCGCGGCGTGCGCGGCCCATGGCGTGATGCTCCAGCGCATGGCCCAGCGCGAACAGGAACAGCAGCAAGGCCCCTTCCGCCCAGGCCCCCAGACTGGCGGCCCCGGCGGCAGCCACCAGCATCAGTGTATCGATCTCGAATTTCTTCCGCCGCAGGTTCTCCACGGCCTCGCGCACCGTGAAGAGCCCGCCCAGCAGGAAGGAAAGGACATAGAGCGTCAGGGGAACCCAGCCGGGGCCGTCCACCAGCTTTTCCACGCCATAGCCCACCGCCAGCACCACGCCGCTGGCGATCGCCAGCGCCAGTTCCGTGGCGGGGCCCAGCGGGCCGCCATGATCGTGGCTGTGGCCGCCATGGTCATGGTCGGCATGGTCGTGATGATGGTCGTGACCCATGGGGTTCCCCCGATGCTCGATACGCCTCAGTGCGAATGACCACCCAATTCATACTTGGCCTGGCCGGTCTTGCCATCTGTCGTGCGCAGGCTCAGCACGATATCGGCACCGTCCGGCACCGCGCCCGTGCCTTCCAGCCGGTCGCCCGCCGGCTTCAGGGCGATGGTGCCCACGCGGGTCGTACCCTGGGTCAGCAGCAGGCTGCCCTGCACACCCTCCGGCGATACGGTCTTGGCGCCATGGTCGGACAGGTACACGGCAACGGTGCCGGTGCCGACGACCAGTTCGGCCTCCATCCCGGCCACATCCTGGATAAGCCCGCCATGCGGCCCCTTGGCGGCGTGGCCATGGCCGTCGGCGGCCATCGCCGCTACGGGCATCAGGGCAATGAGGGCGGCGGTCAGAAACGATTTCAACATGGTTCTTCTCCTCTTGGGATTTTCAATGGGCGGTCGGGACGGGCGTCGGCGCCTCATCCTCTTCCGCCGGCTGGATCGGGGCGGCGAAGCGGCGATAAAGGGCGGGCAGCAGGATCAGGGTCAGCAGGGTGGCGGTGATCAGGCCGCCGATGACCACGGTGGCGATGGGCCGCTGCACCTCCGCCCCCACACCGGTGGACAGGGCCATGGGCACGAAGCCCAGGCTGGCCACCAGGGCGGTCATCAGCACGGGGCGCAAACGCGTGAAGGCCCCTTCCCGCACGGCCTGGTCCAGCCCCATGCCCGACAGCCGCAGCTGGCGGATATAGGAGAGCATGACCAGACCGTTCAGCACGGCGATGCCCGAGAGCGCGATCATCCCCACCGCGGCGGAGATGGAAAACGGCATGCCGCGCAGGAACAGCGCCAGGATGCCGCCGGTGAGCGCCAGCGGCACGCCGCTGAACACCAGCATCGCGTCGCGTCCGGACCCGAGCGCGCTGTACAGCAGCAGGAAGATCAGCGCGAAACAGGCCGGCACCACGACCGACAGCCGCTCGCGCGCCGCGATCAGGTTTTCGAACTGCCCGCCCCAATCGACCCAGTATCCGGCCGGCACCTGCACCTGGGTGGCGAGGCGCTCCTGCGCCTCCGTCACGAAGGACCCGATATCGCGACCGCGGACATTGGCCTGCACCACGATGCGGCGCTTGCCGTTCTCGCGGCTGATCTGGTTGGGGCCTTCGGCGAAGCGGATACTCGCCACCTCGCCCAGCGGCACCGTGCGCGCGCCCTCCCCCTCACCCGCCGGCAGCGGGATGGGCAGGGTGGCCAAGGCGTCGGGATCGTTGCGCAGCCCGTCGGGCAGGCGGACCAGGATGTCGAAGCGGCGGTCGCCCTGATAGACCAGCCCCGCCTCACGCCCACCCACGGCCACGGCCAGCACCTCCTGCACGTCGGCCACCGACAGGCCGAAGCGGGACGCCCGGTCGCGGTCCACCTCCACATTCATGAAGGAGGCACCGGAGACCTGTTCGACGCGCACATCGGCCGCCCCCGGCACCGCCTGCACGATGGCGGAGATTTTGTTGGCCGTGTCCAGCAACGTCTCGAAATCATCGCCGAACACCTTGATGGCGACATCGCCGCGCACGCCGGCCAGCAACTCGTTGAAGCGCAGCTGGATGGGCTGGCTGACCTCGTACACCTGGCCGGGCAGCGACCCGACGGCCGCTTCCAGCCTGGCCACCAGTTCCGCCTTGGACAGGCCGGGATCGGGCCATTCGTCGCGCGGCTTCAGCATCACGAACATGTGGGAGATGCCGGGCGGCATCACGTCGGTACCGATCTCCGCCGTGCCGGTCTTGGAAAAGGCGAAGGCCACTTCCGGAAAGGCGGCAACGGTCCTTTCGATCTCCAGCTGTTGTTCGGTGCCCTGGGCCAGGCTGGTGCTGGGGATGCGGAAGGCGTTCAGCGCTACATCGCCCTCATCCAGCTGCGGGATGAATTCCTGGCCCAGCTGCGTGAACAGCAAAAGCGACAGGGCGAACAGGGCACCGGCGATGCCGGCGGCCCTGGCCGGTGCCGCCAGCGCCCGTTCCAGCAGCGGGCGGTACCAGGTGCCGGCCCGGCGGATGATGGCGTTCTCCTTCTCCTCCACCTTGCCCGACACGAAGATGGCGATCAGCGCCGGCACCAGGGTCAAAGACAGGATGAAGGCCGCCACCAGGGCGATGATGACGGTGAGCGCCATCGGCTGGAACATCTTGCCTTCCACCCCGGTGAAGGTCAGCAGCGGCAGATAGACGGTGATGATGATGGCCTGGCCATAGACCGAGGGCTGGATCATCTCCTTCGATGCGTCCATCACCTCCGCCAGCCGTTCCCTCAGCGTCAGGACGCGGCCCAGATGGTGCTGGCGCTCCCCCAGCCGGCGCAGGCAGTTCTCCGCGATGATCACGGCCCCATCGACGATCAGGCCGAAATCCAGGGCGCCCAGGCTCATCAGATTGGCGCTGACCCCGGCCTCCAGCATCCCCGTCGCCGTCATCAGCATGGTGACGGGAATGACGAGCGCCGTGATCAGGGCCGCGCGGATATTGCCCAGCAGCCCGAACAAAACCGCGATGACCAGCAGGGCCCCCTCGGTCAGGTTCCTGGCCACTGTCTTGATGGTCGCCCCCACCAGGTCGGTGCGGTCCAGCACCGTCTTGGCGATGATGTCGGCGGGCAGGGAACGGCGGATATCCTGCAGCTTGGCATCCACCGCATCGGCCACGGTACGGCTGTTCTGCCCGATCAGCATCAGGGCGGTGCCCACCACCACCTCGCGCCCATTCTCGCTGGCCGACCCGGTGCGCAGTTCCTGACCGGTCTGGACGGTGGCCACATCGGACAGGCGCACGGGCACGCCGCCACGCGTGGCCACGACCACGCCGGCGATCTGCTGGGCGGTGGAGATGCGGCCGTCGGAGCGGACGATGAACAGCTCCCCGTTCCGTTCCAGCTGTCCGGCACCCAGGCTCTGATTGGCACGTTCCAGCGCCTGGGACAGGTCGGCGAAGGTCAGTCCGAAACTGACCAGCCGCACCGGGTCGGGCAGCACATGGTACTGGCGCACATGGCCGCCGATCGTGTCGATGCCGGCCACGCCGGCGACACCCTTCATCTGCGGCGCCACGATCCAGTCCTGGACCGTACGCAGATAGGTTGCCCGCTCCACCTCGGTGGACAGGATCTCCCCTTCCGGCGTGCGGTAGCTGCCATCCGGCTGCCAACCCGTCTGACCGGCCTTGGCTTTGGCGGCGTCGAAGGGACCATATTCCACGGTCCACATATAGACCTCACCCAGGCCGGTGGAGATCGGGCCCATGGTGGGCGACAGGCCGGGGGGCAGACCTTCGCGCGCCTCGTTCAGGCGTTCACCCACCTGCTGGCGGGCGAAATAGATATCCACCTTTTCCCCGAAAATGGCCGTCACCTGCGACAGGCCGTTGACGGAAATCGACCGCGTGCTTTCCAGCCCGGCGATACCGGCGAGCGCGGTTTCCACCGGGTAGGTCACCTGCTGTTCGATCTCGAACGGCGACAGGGCGGGTGCAAGCGTAGTGATCTGGATCTGGTTGTTGGTGATGTCGGGAACGGCATCGATGGGCAGTTGCAGCAGCGACCGCGCCCCGAACAGGGAGGCGACCGCCACCAGCAGCACCACCAGGAAGCGGCGCCGGATGGCGAAGGACAGGATGGGTTCGATCATCATCCCCTCCCGTCAATGCGCATGGCTGTGGGCGGCTTCGCCCCGCGAGGCTTCGGCCTTCAACAGGAAGGTGTTGCCGGCGGCCACCTTCTCACCCGCGAACAGGCCGAAGACGATCTCGGCATGGCGGCTGTTGCGCCGGCCGACCTCCACCACCCGCGGTTCGAACCCCTCATCATTGCGCACGAAGACCATGGTTTCGCCGTTCAGCACTTGCAACGCGCTGGCCGGAACGGCGATGTCCGCCATCTCCCCGCCCGCCTGGATCGTGCCGGACCCGAAATCGCCGGGCCGCCATTCGCCGTCGCTGTTATCCAATGCCGCCACGACACGGGCCGCCCCGGTCTGCGGGTCCAGCGTGGCGCCGGCCGACACCACCCTGCCGTCGGCCGCACGCCCACCCTGTCCCGTCAGGCTGACGGGCTGGCCTTCGCGCACCAGCGACAGGTCAGCGGCATAGACGGGCAGTTCCACCCAGACGCTGGACAGGTCGGCCACGGAGAACACCTCCTTCTCCGCCGCCAGCAGCTCACCGCGCACCGCCTCGCGCCCGATGACGCGGCCGGCGATGGGGGAACGCACCTCCAGCCGGCCCAGATCGGCCGACCTTTTGTCCAGGCCCGCGATCTCCGCCGCCGACAGGCCCAGCACCGACAGCCGCTGGCGCGATGTGGCCAGGGTGATACGCGCCGTCTCCGCCTCCATCCTGGCCGTCAGGAAGTCCTGCTCGGCGGAGACCTTCTTGCGCCACAGCCCCTCCTCCCGCACCAGGTTGGTGCTGGCCAAGGCTTCGCGGCGCTGGGCCGACAGATAGTCCGCCTTGGCTTCGGCCAGGTCGCGGCTGTCCAGGACCAGCAGCACGTCGCCGGGCTGGACCGGCTCGCCCAGGCGCTTATGCACCTCCGTCACGATGCCGGAGACGCGGAGGGTCACGTGCACCAGCTTGTCGGCATCGGCCACCACCGTGCCCATGACCCGGATGTCGCGGGACACGGCGGCGGGCCCGGCCTCCACCAGGGTGATCTTGGCGCGGGCAATGCGGGCGGCATCCATGTGGATGGCGCCGCCACCCTCTTCCCCATGTTCGTCATGACTTTCGCCCCCGCCATGGTCATGGCTGTCGGCGGATTTGGTGGTGCTGGGCTTGTCCTTACCGGTGACGGCGGAGATCGCGTAACCGCCGGCCAGCAGCAGGGCCAGGGCGGACACGCCGGCCAGGATGGTCTTCTTCGTGATGTTCATTTCGTCACCTCCGCGCCCTGGGCGGTCAGCCGTTCCAGCTCCGCCCGCGCGTCATGGAAACCCTGGAAGGCGTTGATCAGGTCGGTGCGCGCCTCCACCAGGGTGCGCTGCGCCTCCAGCACCTCCAGGTAGGAGAACTTGCCCTGGCCATAGCCTTCATTGGCCAGGGCGAAGGCCTGCTCCGCCGTGGGGATGATGCTGTCACGCAGGCTGGTCGCCGTATCGCGCGCGGCGGCCAGGTTGAAGCGGGCGGCCGTCAGGCGGCGTTCCAGGTCGATGCGCTCGGCCGCCAGATCGGCCTCCGCCGCCACCAGATCGGCGCGTGCTTTTGCAATACCGCCACGGTTGCTGTCGAAGATGGGGATGGGGACGCTGACCCCCACCAGGAAGGCGTTCTCCCCATCCTCCTTGAACTGCCGGAAGCCGGCGGAGAGCGTCACGTCGGGAACCAGTTTCGCCTGTTCCACCGACAGTTCCGCGCGCCCGCGCGCCGCTTCGGCCTGCAGCCGGCGCAGGTCGGGCGCCTCGCCCGCCGCCTGCGGTTCCACCCCGTCGATGCGGGAGAACCAGCCCTCATCCAGTTGCAGGCCAGCCGGGTCCAGCCCCGTCAGCCCGGCCAACACCTGGCGCGCCGCCGTCTGTCGGCGGCCCGCCTTGTCGACTTCCAACTGGGCCTGCCGGCGGGCGATGTCGGCGCGGTTGGCCTGGATGGGCGCCTCACGCCCCGCCTCCACGCGGGCCTTGATGGCGTCTTCCACCGCCACGGCCAGACGCAGCCCGTCGCGGGCCAGCTCCACCTGCCGCGATGCCGCCACCGCCTCGCTGAAGGCCAGGCGCACGTCGCGGGTCAGGTCCAGCCGCGCCAGGTCCAGGTCGGCCGCCGCCACGTCACGGGCGGCACGGGCGGCTTGCGTCCGACGACCGCGTTTGCCGCCCAGCTCGACCGTCTGGGACAGGCTGTAGGTACGTTCCGACGACCGGAAATCCTTGTAGGGGCCGGAACCGGAAAAGTTTTCCAGCTCGAACCCGACCTCCGGATTGGGGCTGGTGTCGGCCTGGGTGACGGCACCACCGGCGGCATCCAGCCGAGCGCGTGCCGCCAGACCGCGCGGGGCGGATTCCAGCGCGCGGGCGATGGCCGTCTCTGGCGTCAGCAGGGAGGTGGTTTCAAGCAGGGATGGGGCGGCGGCGGGCGCTGTTTGCGCCCATGCCGCCGGGGCCCCGGCGATGGAAATCGCCAGGGCGACCGCATAATGCAGCCGCATGGATACTCCGCGAGTGACGAACGGATCTCAGGCGCCACCAAGGGCACCGGTGACGGGGATCGGTTCGTCAGGCGCGCGGGGGTTCGTCGGGCAGGGCCGGATCGGCGCTTTCCGGCAGGACGGGCGCCAGGGCCGGATAGGCCGTCTGGCTCCACACCACAGGCTCCACCACTCGTGCCGTACGGACATGGTCGGCCACATGGATGTGGCTGCACTCATGATGGCAATCGGTGGAGAAGCTGCCGGCGGGCGCGTGGCTCACCGCGGCCTGCATATGCCCATGTCCCGTGCCGGCATGGCTGTGCGACAGGTCCCGGGCGTGAAGCCCAGGAACGTTCATCAGGAACGCCGCAAGCAGCAGAAGGGTGGCCAGGAAGCGCATGGGTCTTAAGGTAGGCGTCGCGGGCCAGGGGCACAAGTCCCCATGACCCGCGATTATGGGCATCCAACCCGTCCTTATGGTCGCACTCGGTATTTCATGCCGTCAGGCGTGCTTCCACCAGCGCACCCAGCCGCGACAGAGGCACATTGCCCGTCATCACCAGCGCGTCGTTGAAGCTCTTGAACGCGTACTTGGCCCCCAGCTTCGCCTTCAGATCATCACGCACGCGGTTGATCTGCGAATGCCCGATCTTGTAGGCGCAGGCCTGACCCGGCCAGGAGCAGTAGCGATCGACCTCGCCCGCCACCTGCACGGCGGTGGAGCCATTATTGGTGACGAACCAGTCGATGGCCTGCTGGCGCGTCCAGCGCTTGGCATGGATGCCGGTATCCACCACCAGCCGGCAGGCGCGAAACGCCATGGATTGCAGATAGCCCAGCTGGCCCACCGGGTCCTCCTTGTACACGCCCAGCTCATCCGCCAGCTGTTCGGCATAAAGCGCCCAGCCCTCGGTATAGGCGCTGTAGGCCAGCAGGGTGCGGATCAGCGGCAGCTTGAAGCTGTATTCCCCCTGCCAGACATGGCCGGGGATGCCCTCGTGATAGCTCAAGGTCGGCAGGGCGTGGCGCGGCCACATGCTGGTGTCGCGCAGATTGATGTAATAGGAGCCGGGCTGCGTCCCATCCATCGATCCGGCACTGGCATAACCGCCGGGGGCACCGGCCTCGATGGACACCGGCACGCGCTTGACCACCAGCTTGCCGGGCACCAGCGTGTTGAAGGCCTGGGGCATGCGGGCCCGGATATCATCGACGCGGCCATTGATATAGGCCAGCAGTTCCGCCCGTCCCTTGTCGTCGTTCGACCAGAGATATTTGGGGTCCTTGCCCAGTGCGGCCATGCGCTCCCCCACGCTGCCCTGGGTCAGGCCCTGGGCGCGCAGCAGCGGGTCCATGCGGCCCTGCAACTCCTTCAGCTGCGCCAGCCCCATGGCATGCACCTCGTCCGGCGACAGGCTGGTGGTGGTGGCGGCACTCAGCGACCAGGCGTAATAGTCGCTGCCCTGCGGCAGGGCCCAGGCGCCGGCATCGCTGCGCGCCCCCTTGCGCTGCGTCTCGAACGCCGCCAATTGCCGTTTCAGCGCCGGCAGCACCTTGTCGGTGGCGATGCGCGCGGCGTCGGTGCCGCCGGCATGGCCGACCGTTTTGGCGCCGGCCTCGAAATGCTTCACGATCTCCCATTCGGCCACGGGGATGGCCAGGGCGCGGGTCATCTGGCCGATGGCCTTGTCCAACAGGAAGTCGGGCAGCCTATAGCCCTGGCCACCCTCCAGCCGCAGCCGTTCCGTCTCCGCATCCAACGCCGTGCCATAGGCGGTCAGGCGCGACAGATAGCTGTCGGCATCATCCTTGGCCTCGATCTTGTGCTGGCTGGTCAGGAAATCGGGGATCTCCACGAAGGCACCCAGGTTCTGGGCCACGGCATAGGGGCTGTTGCGGTAGGAATAGCTCTGGTTCAGCATGGCCATGTCGCCGAAGCGGAAGCCATGACCGGTGACCGACAGTTCCAGGGACGCCTGCGCCACCTCCAGATTGGCCAGCATTTCCGACGGCAGGCCGCTGCGGTCCAGCGCCTTCACGGCAACCAGCTGCTGCTTCACCACGCCGCGCTGCGCCTCGATCCCCGCCAGCGACCGGTCGCCCAGCACGGCGCGCAAACCCGCATGCCGGTCCTTGTCGATGCCCAACTGCGTGGCATTCTCCGGATACCAGGACAGCAGCGTATCGCTGAGCTGGTTCAGGAAGGCATCAGCCTTGGTCCCGGCATCGCCGGCGGCGGCACCGGCACGGGGCACCAGCCCCAGCATGGCCAGCGACGCGGTGCCGGCCAGCAGTTGGCGGCGGTTGACGGAAGCGGAATGCGCGATCTTGTTGTTCATGCTTGCTGCCTTCACCTGGGTCCGAACGGAAGGGCCGGCATTATGCGACAGCGATGCCCCCTTCCGTCCAGCGCGAACCGGTCGCCAGAGTGTTGGAAAATGGTGCCGTTCCTGTTCAGCCACACGGGTCCAGTCGGGTAGGATGCGGGCCACAGCGCTTGCAGGACAGGGTGATGAGCAGCCAAACGACCCCGCCGATCCAGGTTTGCGACCGCATGGTTCCCGTTGCGGACCACAATCTGTTCACCCGCACCTGGCGGCCGGCAGCGGCGGACAGCGCTGCACCGACTCTGTTGCTGTTCCATGATTCGCTGGGCTGCGTGGAGCTGTGGCGGGACTTTCCGGAAAGGCTGGCGGCCGGCACCGGCCTGCCCGTGCTGGCCTATGACCGGCTGGGCTTCGGCCGGTCGGACGCCCCTCCCGGCCGACTGACCCCGGATTTCGTGGCGGCGGAGGGGCGAGAGACAGTGCCCGCCCTGTTGGACGCGCTTTGCATCGGCCCCTTCCTGGCCCTGGGCCATTCGGTGGGCGGCGGCATGGCCGTTGGCACCGCCGCTGCCCTGCCGGGCCGCTGCCGTGCCGTAATCACCCTGGCCGCCCAGGCCTTTGTCGAGGATCGCACCCTGGACGGCATCCGCGTCGCCCAGGCGCAGTTCCGCGATCCGGCCCAGGTGGCGCGGCTGGCCCGCTATCATGGCGACAAGGCCGCCTGGGTGCTGTCGGCCTGGATCGACAGCTGGCTGGACCCGGCCTTTGCCGGCTGGACGCTGGATGAAAGTCTTTCAGGTGTCACCTGTCCGCTGCTGGCCCTGCATGGCGATGGCGACGAATATGGCTCCACCGCCCATCCCGACCGGATCGCGACACCGGGGCGCGGACGGGCGGTCGTGCTGACGGGTTGCGGCCATGTCCCGCATCGCGAGCATCCCGACCGGGTGCTGGCGGAAATCGCATCGTTTCTGGGGTAAGCGGGTTGTGATGGGGGACGGCGATATCGGCTGGGACCTGTCGGCCCAGGCCTGGATCGACAGCATGGGGGATGAGGGCGATTTCGGCCGGCGCTTCGTGCTGGACGCGCCGATGATCGCGCGTATCCGGGATCGGGGTTCCGCACCGCCCTGGATGTCGGCTGCGGCGAAGGGCGGTTCTGCCGCATCCTGCGCGACCTGGGTATCCGCACCACCGGCATCGACCCGACGCGGGCTTTGCTGGACCGCGCCCGGACCCTGGACCCCACGGGCGATTACCGGCTGGAAACGGCGGAGGAGATGGCGGTGCCGGCCGGTGGTGTCGACCTTGTTGTCGCCTATCTCAGCCTGATCGACATTCCCGATATCAACCGCGCCATCCCGCGCATGGCCGCAGCGCTGCGGCCGGGCGGTACCCTGCTGATCGCCAACCTGACCAGCTTCAACACCGCCGGTCCCATCGATGGCTGGGCGCCCGACGGCAAGGGCGGGGAGCATTTCCCCATCGACCATTACATGGAGGAGCGTGCCGACGCCGTCGGCTGGCGCGGCATCCGCATCCTGAACTGGCATCGCCCGCTCAGCCGCTACATGTCGCTGCTGCTGGACCAGGGCCTGATCCTGCGCCATTTCGCCGAACCCGTGCCCCATGTCGGCCCGCCGGAGAAGATGGAGCGCTATCGCCGCATGCCCTTCTTCCTGATCATGGAATGGCAGAAGCCAGGGTGAGCCAACGGCGTGAGATTGCCTCATGCCGTTGGAGGCCGGCGACTGCCGGCCCGCGCCCACGTGGGCGCGTAAGCCAAGCCGCCGGATGGCGGCGCCCGGCGTCTGAGGGCGCTGTGTAAATCAGCCGAACGAAGTTCGGCAATGGGCCATGAAAGCTTGTGCGGCTTTCGGCAGGGGCACGTTTTCCGCCATCATGAACGCATAATCATGCGGGATGCGCGGGCGGAAGCGGCGGATGGCGACGCCATGGCCGACATAGGAGGTGGCCATCAGCTCGTTGACGATGGCGATGCCGATGCCCAGGCTTGCGAAGATGCAGGCCGATCCGATCGTGTGGGTTTCCAGCCGCACCTCCGGATAGACATTCGCCCGCTGGAACGCCTCCTCCACCAGCACGCGGGAATAGCGGCCCTTGCCGGTCAGCACCAGGGGCTGGCCCTTCAGGTCCTGCGGCCGGATCGTCTCCAGCGCGGTCAGCGGATGATCCTGCGGCAGGACGCAGACCGTCTCCGTGGTGATGAGTTTCTCGTATTTCAGGCCCGGATGCACGCCGGGCGGATAGAAGCCCAGGTCGAAGGACCGGCCCACCACCAGCTCGCGCGCCGTGTCCAGGTCGCGCGGGTCGATGGTCACCCGCACCTCGGGATAAAGGCCCATGAAGCTGGCGATGGCACGGGCCAGCGGCCCCTCCACCAGGCTGGGCGGGGCGACGATGCGCAATTCCCCGATGCGGAAGGCCGAGATGTTCTCCGCCATCTGCGCCACGCGGCTCAGCCCGTTGAGCGCATTGTCCACCGCCTCGAACAGGATGGCGGCTTCGGGCGTGGGGATCAGGCGGCCATTCTCGCGGTGGAAGATGTCGAACCCGACCTGTTCCTCGCATTGCGCCAGCAGGCGGCTGATGGCCGGCTGACTTATGCCCAGCTTGCGCGCGGCGGCGGTGGCGGAGCCTGTGCGCATGGTTTCGCGGAAGGCTTCCAGGTTGCGGATATTCACCTTCATCGGCCCGCCCTCCGCCATCGATATTCCAGCACACCCAAAGGTGCGGGAGAAGGCGCGCGGCCCGCCATCCCATAACGATTTTGGTATGCCCTTATTGGGATATATCATGTCGTTGTTATGGGTCGCGACACGTTCCTACTGTTACCCCACAATCAATTGGTGACCGCCGTATGTTTGCAGGACGGGCACCAGGGAACAGGGGTATAAGAAGATGAGATCACGTCGCACGGCCCGCCTGTTGGCCGGCAGTTCCCTCGCTCTATTGTCGGTTCTGCTGGCCTCGCCTTCGCAAGTTCTGGCCCAATCGGGCGATGCCGACCAGTTGGATGAGATCGTGGTCACCGGATCGCGCATCGTGCGGCGTGACGCGCTGTCGGTCGGCCCGCTGACCACCATCACGGCCGAAGACATCCTGAACGCCGCCCCCGTCTCCGTCGGGCAGCTGCTGCAGGACCTGCCGGGTGCCGGTGTCAGCCTGAATTCCAACGGCACCCAGGGGACATCCTTCGGCGTCTCGGCCATCAACCTGCGCAACCTGGGCAGCGTGGAAGGCAGCGGCAACCGCGTGCTGGTACTGGTGGACGGGCATCGCTGGGTCAATGCCGCCGGCGGGCGCGGCTTCCGCGATTTCGTCGATCTGAACACCATCCCCATGGGCATCGTGGAAACGATCGAGGTGCTGAAGGATGGCGCATCGGCCATCTATGGCGCCGACGCCATCGCCGGCGTGGTCAATGTCATCACCCGCAAGAAGCTGGACGGGTTCGAGGCCAAGCTGCAAAGCGGCATCACCACGGAAGGCGACGGCCGCTCGATCAGCGGTGAGGTGAATTACGGCCACAGCTTCGACAATGGCTCCATCCTGCTGTCGGCCTCTTACGTCGACACCACCAAGATCCTGACCGAGGATCGGGCCCTAACGCGCCGGGCGCTGACCCCGCTGACCGCCCCGCCGACCAGCCCGCGCGGCCTGTACCAGTTGAACGGCATCTCCACGGCGGCGGCCCCGCTGACCCGCATTCCCGGTGCTTCCGGCACCAGTGCCGCCGATTTCCGCACCGCCCGCCTGCCCGATGATGATTACAACACCCTGGTCCAGGGCAAGTACGCGGGCGGCCCCAGCGAACGCGCGGGCCTGTTCGGCCGGGTGACCACCGACCTGTCCGACGACATTGAGTTCAAGGCGGAGCTGCTCTATAACCGCCGCGAATCTGCCCAGCTCTTCTCGCCCTTCCTGCTGGATGTGCGCGGCAGCAACGGCTTCTCCATCGGGGCCGATCACCCGTTCAACCCCTATGACCGGGCCTTTTCCGGCAGTGCCTTCCGTATCCAGATCGTTCCGGAGACGGTGGGCGACCGCAACAATATCCAGACCGTCGACACGTTCCGCAGCACCGTGGGGCTGGAAGGCAAGACGGAGCTGATGGGCAATTGGCGCTGGGATGCGTTCTTCAGCTATTCCAAGAATGATGCGGTGTTCAAGCAGTTCAACCAGATCAGCTATGACAAGCTGGCCCTGGCTTTGGGCCCCAACGACCGATGCCGGGCCAATGGCTGCGTGCCCGTCGATCTGTTCGGCGTGATGACGCCCGCCATGGCCGATTATATCCGCTATAATTCCCGCGACGAGAACGGCACCGGCCAGTACGACGCCACCTTCAATGTCTCCGGCGCGCTGTTCGACCTGCCGGCGGGTGAGGTCGGCGTGGCGGCCGGCGTGGAATACCGCAAGGAAACCGCCTATGACCGGCCCGACCGAGGCGTGAATGCCACGCCGGTCTATGTGACGGGCCTGGCCGCCACCTCGGCCCCGACGCGCGAGCCGACCAACGGGTCCTACGATCTGCGCGAAGCCTATATGGAACTGAACCTGCCGCTGCTGGCCGACCTGCCGGCGGTACAGTCGCTCGACCTGTCAGCGGCGGTGCGGTACTCGGACTATTCCACCTTCGGCAGCGCCAGCACGACCAAGTTCGGCCTGTCCTACCGCCCCTATGACGATCTGCTGGTACGCGGCACCTTCTCCGAAGGGTTCCGGGCCCCGTCGATCCTGGAATATTACCAGGGGACGCGTGAGACGCAGTTCCAGGGCACCGATCCCTGCAATGGCGGCGGTGCGGGCCGGGCGGGTTGCGCCGGCGTGCCCACCGCCTATACCCAGACCCGTTACGGCAACGGGTTGCTGAAGGGCACGATCGGCGGCAATACCGATCTGGACCCGGAAACCGCCGATACCTGGAGTGCGGGCTTCTCCTACACGCCCACTTGGGCGGATGGCCTGTCGCTGACCTCCGACTGGTATTCCATCACCGTGGATGATGCCATCGCGTCACAGACGCCGCAGCAGATCCTGAACAACTGCGCCAATCTGGGCGGGCCCTATTGCGATCTGGTCCGCCGTGACGCGGCCACCGGTGAAATCCTGAACCTGCGCCAGGTGGTGCAGAATTTCAGCCGCATCAAGGTGGAGGGCGTGGATGCCACCCTGCGCTACGGCTTCGACACGGAGATCGGTCATTTCACCGCACTGCTGGACGCCGCCCGCCTGATCCATTTCATCAATTACGTGCCTCAGGCCGATGGCAGCGTGCTGAAGGATGAACGCACCGGCAAGTCCGACACGCCGCGATCCTCCTACCCCCGCTGGAAGGGTCAGGCGTCGCTACGCTGGAGCAGCGGGGCCTGGGATGCCGGCTGGAAGACCCGCTATATCGGCGACATGGCCGACATCCCCAACAATGCCGTCAATGGCGGCCGCGTGAAGGAGGTCTTCATGCACGACCTTCAGCTTGGCTACACGCTGGAGGAGAGCGGGACGAGCTTCACCCTGGGCGTCGACAATGTCTTCGACCGCATGCCGCCGGCATCGGCCGCCAACAACCCGATCAATTTCGACATCTATTCCTACGATGTGCGTGGCACCTACGCCTACGCCAGGATCATGGTGAAGATGTAAGAAGTTTGCATGTTCCCTCAGGCGCCGGGCGCCGCCATCCGGCGGCTTGGCTTACGCGCCACGTGGCGCGGGCCGGCAGTCGCCGGCCTCCGACGGTCATGGGCAATGACCGTCGGTAAGCTCCTGGCTTCCGGGTAACCGAAGGACCCATCCCCCATGGTCTTCTTCCTCGCGCGCCGCCTGCTGCAGAGCCTGTCCGTGCTGCTGGTGCTGTCGGCGCTGATCTTCACCGGGATCTATATGATCGGCAATCCGGTGGACATCCTGATCAATCCGGAGGCCACGCCGGCCGACCGGGCGGCGGCGATGACCGCGCTGGGCCTGGACCGGCCCTTGCCGGAGCAATATCTCTCCTTCCTGGGCCGGGCACTGCAGGGCGATCTGGGCCATTCCTTCGTCTTCAACGAACCGGCCATCCGCCTGATCATCGACCGGTTCGGCGCCACGCTGGAACTGGCCATCGTGGCCATGGGCATCGCCGTCCTGTTCGGCATTCCGCTGGGGCTCTATGCCGGGCTGAAGCCGGCCAGCATCGCCGGACGGTCGATCGAGACCGGGTCCATCCTGGGCTTCTCCCTGCCCAGCTTCTGGCAGGGGATGATGCTGGTGCTGATCTTCTCCGTCACCCTGGGCTGGCTGCCGTCGGGCGGGCGTGGGGAGACGGGGAGCCTGCTGGGGATCGAGACCAGCCTGGCCACCCTTGACGGCTGGCGCCACCTGCTGCTGCCGGCGGTGAACCTGGCGCTCTACAAGCTGGCCCTGGTCATCCGCCTGGTCAGTTCCGGCACGCGCGAGGCGATGCCACTGGATTTCGTCGGTTTCGCACGGGCCAAGGGTCTGTCGCCGGCCCGCGTCGTTTGCGTCCATATCCTGAAATATATCCTGATCCCCATCATCACGGTGCTGGGGCTGGAATTCGGCGGGGTCATCGCCTTTGCCGTGGTGACGGAGACCATTTTCGGCTGGCCCGGCATGGGCAAGCTGATCATCGACAGCATCAACCAGTTGGACCGGCCGGTCATCGTCGCCTATCTGCTGGTCGTCGCGCTGCTGTTCATGACCATCAATCTGGTCACCGACATCGCCTATACCATGCTGGACCCGCGCCTGCGGCTGGGCGGAGGCAAAGCATGACCACCGCCGCCATCGCCCCCACCCGTCCGCCCCGCCGGCAAGCGGCCCTTGCCCTGCTGCGCGATATCTGCGCCAGCCGCCGGGCGCGTGTCGGCCTGGTCCTTCTCATCCTGCTGCTGACGGCCGCCCTGCTGGCCCCGCTGCTGGCGCCGCAGAATCCCTATGATCTGGCGCAGCTCGACCTTGCCGACAGCCATCTGAAGCCCGGCGCGGTGGGCGCCACCGGCATGGTGCATTGGCTGGGCACCGACCTGCTGGGCCGCGACATGCTGTCGGGCATCCTCTATGGCCTGCGCACCAGCCTGTCGGTGGGCTTGCTGGCCGGTTTGCTGGCCGCCGCCCTGGGCACATCCGTGGGGTTGGTCGCCGCCTATACCGGCGGGCGGGTCGATGCCGCGATCATGCGGCTGGTCGATCTGCAATTGAGCCTGCCCAGCATCCTGGTGGCTCTGATCCTGCTAGCCATTTTCGGCAAGGGGCTGGACAAGATCGTCCTGGCCTTGGTCATCGTGCAATGGGCCTTCTATGCCCGCAATGTCCGCGCCACCGCCCTGTCGGAAGCCGCCAAGGAATATGTGGAGGCCGCAAGGAGCCTGCGCCTGGGCCGGATGCGCATCCTGTTCGGCCATTTGCTGCCCAACTGCCTGCCACCCTTGATCGTCATCGGGTCGTTGCAGACGGCCAGCGCCATCTCGCTGGAGGCGACGCTGAGCTTCCTGGGCATCGGATTGCCGGTGACCCAGCCGTCGCTGGGCCTGCTGATCGCCAACGGCTTTTCCCACATGCTGTCGGGCAAATACTGGGTCAGCGTCTTTCCCGGCGTCACCCTGCTGCTGCTGGTGGCCAGTATCAATCTGGTGGGCGACCAGCTTCGCCTGCTGCTGAACCCCCGCCTGCGGCCACAGCCTTTGCCGCCGGCGATGGACCTGGAACGGCCGGCGCTGGCCGCCGATCCCGGCAAGCTGCTGTCGGTGCGCGGGCTGAAGACCTATTTCTTCACCCGCAACGGGGTAGTGAAATCCGTGGACGGGGTCGATTTCGACTTAGGTGCCGGAGAGGTGCTGGGTCTGGTCGGGGAAAGCGGGTCGGGCAAGTCCATCACCGGCCGGTCCATCATGGGCCTGATCGACCCGCCGGGCCGGGTGGTGGGCGGTTCCGTCCTGCTGGATGGGCGCGAACTGCTGGACCTGGACGAGGAGCATATCCGCGATCTGCGCGGGCGGGAGATCGCCATGATCTTCCAGGACCCGATGATGACCCTGAACCCCATGCTGCGCATCGATACGCAGATGGTTGAGGCGCTGACCGCCCATGGTCCCGTCACCCGCCGGGCGGCGGAGGATCGTGCCGCCGCCGCCCTGTCCAGCGTCGGCATCGCCGATGCCGGGCGCCGGCTGAAAGCCTATCCGCACCAATTCTCCGGCGGCATGCGCCAGCGGGTGGCCATCGCGACATCCATGCTGCACCGGCCCAAGCTGATCATCGCGGATGAGCCGACGACGGCCCTGGACGTCACCGTCCAGGCCCAGATCCTGGCGGAGATGCAGGAGATGGTGGCCGCATCCGGCACCTCGCTGGTCTGGATCACCCATGATATCGGCGTGGTCGCCGGCCTGGCCGACCGTATTGCGGTGATGTATGCCGGCCGCATCGTGGAGATCGGGCCGGCGGATCAGGTGCTGTCCCACCCCCGCCACCCTTACACGAGCGGCCTGCTGGACAGCCTGCCGCACCGGGCGGAACGCGGCAAACCCCTGGCCCAGGTGCCGGGCAGCCCGCCACACCCCGTCCACCGCCCGCCCGGCTGCGCCTTCACCCCGCGCTGCCCACGCGCGACGGAACTCTGCGGGGTGATGCCGGCGATGCAGGGCGACCTGCATCAGGTCCGCTGCTTCCACCCGATGGAAGGTGAGCCATGAGCATGAAGAATGAAGCCATGGTGGCGCTGGACAATGTTTCCATGCGCTTCGGCCCCCGGCCCGGCCCTTTGGCAAGGCTGGGTCTGACCAGGGCGCCCGACATCGTGCAGGCGGTGCGGGATGTGACCCTGGATATAAGACCCGGTGAGGTGCTGGGGCTGGTGGGGGAAAGCGGCTGTGGCAAGTCCACCCTGGGCCGCGTGGTCGCCGGGCTCTACCGGCCCAGTGCCGGAAGATTGCTGGTGGAGGGGCGCGATCCCTGGACCCTGCCGGCTGGAGAAGCCAAGGCGCTGGGCCTGGGCATCCAGATGATCTTCCAGGACCCGATGGCCAGCCTGAACCCGCGCCTGCGCATCCGCCGCATCATCGGGGAGGCGGCACAGGCCCATGGCATCATCGATGGCGGGCAGATGGCCGACTATGTCGCCGGCCTGATGCGCCGGGTCGGCCTGGATCCGGCGATGATGGAACGGTTCCCGCACGAATTCTCCGGCGGGCAGCGGCAGCGCGTGGGCATCGCCCGCGCCCTGGCCGTGAAGCCGCGCCTGCTGGTCTGCGACGAGTCCGTTGCCGCCCTCGACGTGTCGGTGCAGGCGCAGATCCTGAACCTGTTCATGGAACTGCGCCAGGAACTGGGCCTGACCTATCTGTTCATCAGCCACGATCTGGCCGTGGTCCGCCATATCAGCGACCGGGTGGCGGTGATGTATCTGGGCCGCGTGGTGGAGCGTGGTCCGGCAGAGGAGTTGTTCGATGCCCCCCTCCACCCCTATTCCCGCGCCCTGGTGGGTGGGGCGCTGGCCGACCATGTCGGCAAGCGGCGCTTCACCGGCCTGAAGGGGGAAATCCCATCACCGTTGCGCCCCCCGTCCGGCTGCGCCTTCCACCCCCGCTGCCCCATCGCGGTCACCACCTGTCACCATACGGTGCCGGCGATGGCCGACATGGCACCGGGATATCGCGTCGCCTGCCATCTGGCGCCTGCATCCAGCCGGGAGGTCGCCCATGCGTAAGCTGATCCTGGCCCTGCTGTTGCTGCTGGCGCCGATGGAGGCCCCTGCCCAGACGGTGACCATCGCCGTGCAGGCCGAACCCAGCTCCGTCGATCCGCATTTCTCCGCCACCGGCGTGAACCAGGAACTGGCCGCCCATGTCTTCGACACGCTGATCGCGCGGGATGCCACCCTGGCCCTGGTGCCGGGTCTGGCCACGGCCTGGCGGCGGGTCGATGCGGTAACCTGGGAATTTGACCTGCGCGACGGTGTGCGCTTCCATGACGGATCGCCGTTTACGGCGGATGATGTCATCTACAGCTTCCGCCGCGCCCCCACCGTACCCTTCTCCCCCGCCTCTTTCGCAGGGCGGGTGGCGCAGGTGAAGGAGATCGTGGCGCTCAGTCCCAACCGGCTGCGCATGGTGACGCGCAAGCCCTATGCCCAGCTTCCCTACGATATCAGCTTCATCACCATCCTGCCCAAGGGTCTAGGGACCAAGGTGGCGACGGAGGATTTCAACGCCGGCAAGGCCGCCATCGGCACCGGCCCCTACCGCTTCATCCGCTGGGCCCATGGCGACCGCATCGAACTGGTCCGCAATGAGGATTACTGGGGCCCGAAGCCGGGTTTCGCCAATGTCACCTTCCGCTATATCAGCAATGATGCCGCACGCGTGGCGGCCCTGCTGTCCGGCAATGTCGATGTCATCGACGCCGTGCCGCCGGCCGATATCGACTGGCTGCGCCGGCGTTCCGACCTGAACCTGCTGCAAAGCCCCACCGTCACCCTGCTCTATCTGCACCTCGACAGTGCCCGCGATGACAGTCCCTTCGTGCAGGCGCCGAGCGGCGGCAATCCCCTGCGCAAAGCTGATATCCGCCGCGCCCTGTCCCTTGCCATCGACCGGCAGTTGCTGATCGATAAGGTGCTGTCCGGGGCCGGCGTGCCGGCCAACCAGATGGTGCCAATGGGAAGCGTGGGCTTCAATCCCGACATCCCGCCCGCCGCCCATGATCTGACTGAAGCCAAGCGTCTGCTGGCAGCGGCCGGTTTGTCCAAGGGCTTCCGCCTGACCCTGCATGCCACCAACAACCGCTATGTCGGTGACGGGCTGGTGTCCCAAGCCGTGGCCGCCATGCTGGCCCGTGCCGGGATCGAGGTCGCGGTGGAGCCGCTGCCCAAGAGCGTGTTCCTGCCGCGCGCATCGAAGCTGGAATTCAGCGTCCTTCAATACGGCTTCGGATCGGTCACCGGCACCTCCCTGCTGGGCATGCGCTCCGTCGTCGGCAGTTTCGATCCGACGCGTGGCAGCGGCGGCATCAATCGCGGCCGCTATTCCAACCCGGAGGTCGATCGGCTGATCGACGCCGCCGAACAGGCACCCGATGCCGCGGCATACGAGGAAAACCTGCGCGGAGCCGCGGCCATCCTGGCCGCCGACACCGGCATCATCCCGCTCTACCACCCCACGACCAACTGGGCGGCGCGCAAGCACATCAATATGCAGCCGCGCCGCGACGAATGGAGCCTGGCCCAGTTCATGGCGCCAACTCCCGAAAGCCCTTGAGGAACCGAGATCATGACCATCCTGCCCGGCGCGCCCTATGATGTGGCGGTCGATGAAGATGTGGAGATGCGCACCCGCGACGGGGTGCGTCTGGTCGCCGACATCTACCATCCCGTGGCCAACTGCACCCGTCTGCCCGGCCCCTGGCCCGTGCTGCTGGAGCGCACGCCCTATGACCGGCGCGGCGTGAACCTGTCCGAGTACAGCCTCGCCAACCCCAACCCGCGGTCACGGGTGGAGATCGCACAACGTTTCGCATCATCCGGCTATGTGGTGATGATGCAGGATTGCCGGGGCCGCTACGCATCCGAAGGCACGTTCGAGAAATACGTGAACGAGGCCGAGGATGGGTATGACACGCTGGCCTGGATCACGGCCCAGCCCTGGTGCGACGGGCGGGTGGGCACGTTCGGCCTGTCCTATGGCGCGCATGTGCAGATGGCCATGGCCTGCCTGAACCCGCCCGGCCTTGCCTGCATGGTGGTGGATAGCGGCGGCTTCTCCGACGCCTATCACGCCGGCATCCGGCAGGGGGGCGCGTTCGAGCTGAAGCAGCTGACCTGGGCCTATAAGCAGGCCCTGCTCAGCCCGGCGGTGATGGCCGATCCCGCCCATGTCCAGGCGCTGCTGGATGAAGACCTGTTCGACTGGTTCCGCCGCCTGCCCTGGAGCGAGGGCCATTCCCCCCTGCGCAGCGTGCCGGAATACGAATCCTATGTACTGAAACAATGGCGCCAGGGCGAGTACGGGGATTTCTGGCGTCAGGTCGGCCTGTCCGCCCGCAACTACTACGCCGCCTGCGCCGATGTACCGACAGTGCATCTCTGCGGCTGGTACGATCCCTACGTCACCACCATCATCTCCAACCTGACCGGTCTGTCGGCGGCCAAGCAGGGGCCGACCCATATGGTCATGGGGCCCTGGACCCATGGGCAGCGGTCGCGCACCTATGCCGGTGACGTGGATTTCGGCCCCGCCGCGACGCTCGACGGCAATCTGGCCGATGATTACGACCGGTTCCGCCTGTCCTGGTTCGATCGTTGGCTGAAGGACGGCAAGGCCGATCCGGCCGACGCGCCCGTGCGTCTGTTCGTGATGGGCGGGGGCAGCGGGCAGCGCAACGCCGACGGCCGCCTGGACCATGGCGGCCGCTGGCTGTCGGCACAGAACTGGCCCCTGCCCGGCACGGATTTCCGTACCTTCCATCTACACGCCGATGGCGGCCTGCGGGCCGAAACATCCACCGGCCAAAGCCTGTCCTGGCGCCACGATCCCACGCATCCGGTCCCCACCATCGGCGGCGCCCACACATCGGGCCAGCCGGTGATGGAACCCGGCGCCTATGATCAGGTGGAACGCGCCGATTTCTTCGGCTGCGAAATGCCCGGCCGGCCGCTGGCCGAGCGCGACGATGTGCTGGTCTTCCAGACCCCACCTTTGGAAAGCGACACCACCATCGCCGGCCCCATCGATCTGGTGCTTCATGTCAGCAGCGACCGGCCCGATACCGACATCGCCCTGAAACTGATCGATGTCTATCCCGACGGTTTCGCCATGAACCTAAGCCACGGCATCCGCCGCCTACGCTATCGCGACGGTTGGGAAAAGCCCAGCTTCATGGAACCCGGCAAGGTCTATGAGGTGCGGATGGAGATGTTCCCCATCGCCAACCTGTTCAAGGCGGGCCACCGCATCCGCCTGGATGTCAGTTCCAGCAACTTCCCGCATTTCGACGTGAACCTCAATACCGGCGGGGCGCAGGGCATGCCCGACACGCCGGTCGTGGCCGCCAACCGCCTGCATCTGGACACTGATCATCCCTCGCGCATCACCCTGCCGGTGCAGCCCTTACCCTGAAAGCCCGCCCCCTTACCCGCCATCACCATGGCATCGGTGACGGGGCTGCCGCTTCTATTGCATCATCGACGGGAAAGTCGGCGGCAATGGGAGAGATCGGTGATGGCCAGGACATGGAAGCGGCTTGCGTCAACCCTCATGCTGGCGCTGGCCCTGACGGGGCTGGCGGCCGCCCAGGCACAGCAAGCGCAGCAGACGCCGCCCGGCTACACCATGCCGTCCACCCATATGTTCGACATCACCTCGGATGGCGGCGACATCTACCGCATCTTCGTGTCCTTCCCGGCCACGGAGATGCCGGCCGACGGCTATCCCGTCCTATATGTGCTGGACGGCAACGCCATGTTCGCCAGCTTCGCCGAAGCACGCCGCATCCAGGAATATTACGAGGTGGGCAAGGGTATCGTGGTCGGCGTGGGCTATCCCGGCGACCAGGCTTATGATGTGCGCCGGCTGGATGATTACACCCCGCTCCTGGTCGATCCGCCGCCGCCCAATGTCCGGCATCTGGCCAAGTACAAGAGCGGTGGACAGGACAAGTTCCTGGATTTCCTGACCGGCAAGCTGCGCACGGAAATATCCCGCCGCTACAAGATCAATGCCGATCGCCAGTCGCTATTCGGCCATTCGCTGGGCGGGCTGGTGGCCCTGCACACGCTCTACACAAGGCCCCAGGCCTTCCATTCCATCGTGGCCGCCAGCCCGTCACTGGAATGGAACGACCAGAGCATCCTGAAGGAGGAGCGGGAATTCACCGCCCGCGTGCTGGCCGGCAAGGTGCCCAGGACCAGCCGCCTGATGGTGGTGGTGGGCGACCGCGACATCGATGACGAACCCGGCCCCGCCGCCGCCTTCATGAAGCGGATGGATGCGCTGGCCGTCCATGGCCTGCGCTCCCGCTTCCACCGTTATGCCGATGAAGGGCACATGACCGTGCCGGTACGCGCCGTCCCCGACACGCTGCGCTTCGCGTTCGAGGTGCATTGATGGTGGAAGGGCCGGAGCATCGATTGCCCCGGCCCTTGTACCTCACCGCTGGTTATGCGCCCCAGCCGGGCGGGAAACACCGCCCAGGGCACGGGCGGCGGCACTGGCATCGTTCACCGCCATGTCGCCCAGCGACAGGATGCCGACCAGCCGCTTGTCGCGGTCGATCACCGGCAGGCGCCGGACCTGGATGTCGCCCATGTTGCGGGAAACGACCTCGATCTCCTCGTCATCGAAACAATATTTGATGTTCTTGCTCATCACCTCGCGCACCTTCGTGCCCGGTCCCTTGCCCGTGGCCACGGCGCGCACGGCGATGTCGCGGTCGGTGATCATCCCCACCAACTGGTCATCCTGACCCACGGGCAGCGACCCGACATCCAGGTCGGCCATCAGCTTGGCGGCCTGCTCGATGGTCTCCGTCGGATCGGCGACCTGCACATTGCGCGTCATCGCTTCCCTTACCTTCATGTCGATCTCCATCATGTGCGGCCAGACGATGTCGCCCGGTATTTCCCGGACACCCCAGAATGGAAACGGCCGGGCGCCCAAGGGGTTCCCCCATTGTCCCGGGCGTCGGGGTCAGCCGTGGCGCAGGGCTGTCGGGGTAACGGGAATGGAGCAGGGGCCATCCGGCCCGCTTCCCGCCAGGAAACCACCGATCATGTCGATCTGGTTGGGATCGGACAGGGCCGGCGTATGGCCCGTCTGCGGTACATGTGCCACGCAAAGACCGGGATATCGCCCCATACGGGCCAGCACCGGCGGGCGCAGCGCATCGGACAGCATGCCGTGCAGCACCAGGGTGGGCACGGTCAGCAGCCCCCATTCGGCCCATTGGTCCAGCGCCTGGCCGGCCCCGTCGGCATAGGCCTGCATGGCGCGCGGGTCATGGCGGTAGATGCGGCCGCCCTCCGTCTGCGACCAGCATGTCTGGTGCCAGGCATTATGCAGCCGCTCCTCCTCCGACAGGGGGCCGTCCTGCTTCTGCGCGGCACCGACGCGGCGCAGAAGGGCATCGGGGCTGTCGAACAGGTAATGGCGCGCCACCGCCTGCGCGCGGCGCGCCCGGCGGGCGGCGGGGATGTAGGGACCGACATCGTTCAGCACCAGCCGGTCGATCAGCCCCGGATCGCGGGCGGCCAGCGCCAGTCCCACCGACCCGCCCAGCGATGATCCCAGCAGCAGCATGCGCCGCCGCCCGAGATGGCGCAGCAGGGCCAGCACCTGCGCGCAATATGTGGCCAGATTGTAATCGCCCTGCACCGGCATCCAGCCCGAGAGGCCACGCCCCACCCAGTCCAGCGCCACCACATGGAACCGGTCCGACAGCCGGTGCGCCAGATAGTCGAAGCGCCGGGCGGTATTGACGATTCCGCCCACGCAGAGCAGCAGCGGCAGCGACGGATCACCCCAGGCCGTGTAGGCGCAGCGGATGGCCACATCCCGGCGCAGCCGCGCCGGCCAGTGCCCCTGCAGGCGGCGATGATAGACGAAGTCGTAATGATGCAACGCATAGGCGCCGGCCCAGCGCGCCTCGATCGCCGCCACGCGCTGCGCGCACCTTTCCCAGCCGTCGGCGTCACGCGGCGGTACGGGGATTTCGCGGTCCGGGGAGAATGCCACCACCGTCACGGGGAAAGGGTTCCTTAACAGCAACGCCTATCCGTATAGCATGCCGCCCACGAAAGGATATCCGCAACCGGTCAGCCCGTTCTTTTGATGTAAAACAATAGGATATCCCGCACCGCGTCGCCACGCGGCGCCGGTTCGACCCCGTGGAAGGACATGTCGTCCTTCACGAACCAGAATAGGCTGTTGGGCAGGAAGGGCGCCGTCCAGGCATGGGTGAAGGCCTCGCGCCCGTGATGGCGCCCGCCCCAACAGCGGAAATCCGGATCGCGCGGCGCATAAAGCGCCGTCCCCTGCGCCCGGTTGGCATCGTCGGGCGGCAGATAGAACAGCAGGGTCAGCACATTGGGCGGATCGGACGTGTGGGGCAGCACCCCCGGCCCACCCCGGTCGCGCACCAGCAGCAGCGAGGTGCGCCAGGACCCCAGCGCCGTCCCCTCCGCCCTGAACCGCGCCGCCACGGGGCTTTCCGCCAGACGCAGCAGGTTTTCCCCGAACGCCCGGCCCAGCGTGCGCGTCCGCAATTCCCGCCAGAAACCGGCACGGTCCGCATCCATAAGGGCATCGGCCGCATCATCGATGACCAGCCCGCGCCGCGCCGCATAATCCCCCGCCGGGTCCCAATCCGCCGACAGCGGCGTGTAGGCCGCATCATCGGGCAATGCCGCGCGCAGGGCGGCGTAGAAATCCGATGGAAACACGTCCGCCACCCAGCCGTGCCAGTGCGGGTCGGGCATCAGCGGCGTGGCGGCGATGCGGGCCTGCGCCCAGGTTCGGGCGGCGTCGAAATCGGGCTTCATGCGGGCACCGTCGCATAGCGCAGGGAAACACAGGTGATATCGTCGGCCTGCGGTGCGCCGCGGGCGAATTCATTGACCAGGGCGACCATGTGCCCCGGTACCGCACTGTTGGCCAGGGTGGCGATGGCGGGGGCGCCGGCGATCAGGCGCGGATCGCCGAACAACTGTTCATCCACGTCGAACGCCTCCGTCACCCCGTCGGTGAACAGGAACAGCGTGTCGCCGGGCGACAGGAACAGCTGGCCGTCGTGATATTCCATATCCTCCACCACGGCCAATGCCGTGTCGCCCGTGCCCGGCAGCACGGCGACGGTGCCGTCGCCACGCACCAGCAGCGGCTGGTTATGGCCGGCATTGCAGTAATCGAAGCGGCCGGTCGCGGGATCCAGGATGCCGTAGAACAGGGTGACGAACATCAGTTCCGGGTTCTCCGCCGCCAGCAGGTCGTTGACCTGCGCCACGCAGCGCGAGGGGGAATGGGTGAAGCCCGCCGTCGCGCGCAGCAAGGTACGGGAAATGGCCATGAAGAAGGCGGCCGGCACGCCCTTGCCCGACACGTCGGCCACCGCCACGCCCAGCCGCCCATCGGGCAGCGGGAAATAATCGTAGAAATCGCCCCCCACCTCCTTGGCCGGCACCATGGCGCCGGCCACCTGGGTCCCGGCATGCAACAGCGGCGCCGAGGGCAGGATGGAAGCCTGGAGCTTGCGGGCGATCTCCAGTTCCTGCTGCAAGCTGATGAATTGCGTCTTGGTCATCAGCGCGTCGCGCAGTTCCGCTACCAGCAGCGACAGTTTCTGGTGCTGTTCGCGCACGCGCAGCGACATCTTGCGGAAGGCCGGGGCCATCATACCCAGCGCATCGCCGCCGCCATCGGCCGCCTCCGCACCTGTCCCGGCCGGCGGCTGGCGGTTGGCCTCCGCCTCGATCTCCGCCAGATCGTTCAGCAATTCCGCCTTCGCCCCCTCGGCCAGCATGCCGGCCAGGGCCGTCATCTCCTGGCGGATGAATTGTTCCTGGCGCTGGCGCTGGCGTTCACGGCGCTCACGCGCGGCGGACAGGGCCTCCAGCGTCTCGCGGAAGAAGCCGACGGTGCGCACGATGCGCCCCACCTCGTCATTGCCGGCCGGCCGTTCAAACCGGATGGCGGTATTACCGCGGGCCAGCGCGTTCAGCACGTCGATCGCCTCCTCCAGCGGCGTGAACGCGCGGCGCATGGACGCGTTCAACAGCCAGAGCAGGGCCAGCAGCGTCACCGCCGCCAGCATCAGCACGATCTGTTCCGTCAGCTTCTCGATCTCGTACCCTTTGGTGGCGTCGGTCACGGCCAGCAGCCTGCCCACCATCTGGCCGGCACGGTCCTGCAACGGAATGGTGGCCAGCATGACGGTGCGGTCGCCGATGGTCCGCGTCTCGAACGCGGCGCGTGCCGCCAGCCCGCCATGGGCCGTCAGCTCGTCCCACAGTGCCTGGTTGGTCCCGGCCTCCAGCTTGCCATCCGTATCCTCGATGAAGGCGTCGGCCACATCGCCATGTTTGAACAGGGGCAGCACCTGGGCGATGTTGGTGGCCAGTGTCAGGCTGCCCACCATGGCCCCGTCCGGCCCGGCCAGAGGCAGCAGCAGGGTGGCCATCGCCCCGTGACGGCTGTCATTCTCGATGCCGCTGATGGCCGTACCCGCCTGCAATCCCTGTATCCGGGTGATGTCATCCATCATGGGTTCGGGAAAGGTGGCGGCCAGGGTGGTGAACAGGATGGTGCCATCGGCATCCTGCACCTCCACCCGGTTCTGCCCGCCCAGCCCCGCCAGATCGGCCGCCAGCAGTTGGCCCAGCCGCTGCACGCCCGCCCGGTCGCCCTTGGCCACCGAAGCGGCCAGCCGGATCGACAGGTCGCCCGTGCGGTCGGCGCGCCAGCGCAGCCGTTCCACCAGATGGGCCACCGACTGGTCCAGCAGCGTGCGGGTCCCGTCCAGGATCACGGCGGCATAACGTGCGACCACGATCCGCTCCCGCATCAGGCCGGCATAGTAAAGACCGCCCGCCAGCAGCAGGCAGCTGGCCGTGACCATGGTTATCACGCGGGTGCGCAGCAGCATGCTTCCTCCCCGGATGCGGGAAATGCCGGTTCGACATCTGTGAATACCGGCGGCGACTGCCGCCGCGCGGCACGTGCCGCGTAGCCAAGCCCACTTATGTGGGCGCCGGCGATTGAGGCCCGGCGATCGGTTACGATCGCCGGGAACAGGTAAATTGGTGCGCCGCGATTGTGTCTGGTATGATTGACGGGTGCAATCCGGCACTGTCGATCATCTGGCGGCTGTCCATGAGAAATACACGGCATCTGGTGGGGTGGCTGTTCCTGGTGCTGGCGCTGCTGCTGCCCGCCCACGCATCCCTTGCCCAGGAGCCGCCGCCGGCCAAGCGCGTCTACATGGTGCTGTGGCGCGGCGAGACGGAGATGGAACGCGGCTTCCGCGACTATTTGGAGGAACAGGGGCTGGCGGTCGACTATACCGTCCGCAACCTGGACCAGAACCTGGCCGGCCTGCCGGACCTGGTGGCGGAGATCAAGCGCGAACGGCCCGACCTGGTCTATAGCTGGGGTACCAGCGTCACCCAGAACCTGGTGGGCACGCTGGGCAGCACCGATCCCGACCGGCATGTCACCGACATTCCCACCGTGTTCATCTTCGTCACCGACCCGGTCGCCGCCGGCATCGTGGAGGATCTGGACCGGCCCGGCCGCCCCCTGACCGGCACCTCCCACATGGCGCCACTGGACAGCCAGCTGAACGCCATGGAGGCGGTGCTGCCGTTGAAGAAGCTGGGCAATATCTTCAACGCGGCAGAGGCCAATTCCCGGCTTTATGCGGAAAAGCTGGCGCAGGTGGCGGAAGGGCACGGCATCCAGGTCCTGAACCGCCCCATCCCGCAGAACGAACAGGGCCAGCCCATGGCCGACGCCATTCCCGCCCTGCTTGACACGATGGTGGCCGACGGGGTGGACTGCCTCTATATCGGACCGGACAGTTTCCTGGGCCGCAATGCCGCCACCTTCACCCAGGCGGCACTGGAACGCGGCCTGCGCACCTTCGCCGCCACCGAACAGCCGCTGCGCGGCGGCAAGGCGCTGATGGGCCTGGTTTCCAGCTATTACAATCTGGGCCGCTTCACCGCTGCCAAGGCCAAGCGCATCCTGGCCGACGGCACCCCGCCCGGCGAGATCCCGGTTGAAACGCTGCGCCGCTTCACCTTCCTGGTGAACATGGACGTAGCCCGCCAGCTGGACACCTATCCGCCGATGAGCGTGCTGCGCTTCACCGAGGCGCTGAACGCGCCGACGACCACCGCGCGGTAAACCCATCATGTCACCCGGCGCGGCAGGAAACGCAAGCCGGCGGCCAACAGCAACGTAGCGCCCAGACACGAGAGGCCGATGCCGGCCAGCCCCGCCCCCTCTCCGCCCTGGGCCAGCAGGGACGCCATCACCACGGGCCCGATAAACAGCCCCACCCGGTCCGCCACGCGGTAGACGGCCAGCACCAGCAGCCGCCCGGCGCTGGCTTGTTCCACCGCAGTCTCATCGAAGATCAGGGTGACCAGGCAGGACATGCCGAAGGCCTGGGCGGTGCCCAGGGTAATGATGGCCAGCACCACGCCCGGCGTCGTTGGCACCAGCAGGGCCAGGAAGGCCGATACCGCCGTCAGCCCGCCGCTGGCCAGCACCAGCCGCCGCGCAGCACCCGGCCCGCCCGCCACCCGCCCCCAGAAGGGCGTGGTCAGCGCCATCAGCAGGGCATAGGCCATGATCGCCCGCCCCGCCTCCGACGGGCTGTTGCCCAGGTCGGCCAGACGCAAGGGCGCCCAATAATAGATGAAACCCGCGATCATCAGGCGCGCCGGCAGGGCCGCCAGCAGCAGCAGCGCCATGAAGCGCGGATTGCGCAGCAGCAGGCCCAACCCGGCCAGCACCCGGCCGTCGGCCGGTACCGGCGGCATCATCGCCCCTTCCCGTTCCGGCCCCGACAGGGTGCCCATGGATAGCAGGAAGGGCACCGATGCCAGCGCGAAGGCGGCCGCCACCAGCAGTGTGGCGGCGGGGCCGGCATGGTTGGCGATCAGGCTGCCGGTGACCGTGCCGCAGACGGTGCCCGCGAAGAAGATCGACAGATAGCCGGCATTGGCCTGGGCGCGGTGGTCGGCCGGCACGGCCGCCAGCATGCTGTCCTGCACCAGGATCATCACCGCCCCCACGGCCAGCCCGCCCAGCACCCGGCCGGCCAGCAGCATCCACAAACCGTCGGCCATGCCGCAGACGGCCAGACCCAGCGCGCAGAAGGCCGCGACAGCACCCAGCAGCAGCGGCCGCGGCAGCCGGTGTGCCAGCAGCCCGGTCAGCGGCTGCGACAGGGCGACGGCCAGCCAGAAGGCGGAGATGGGCAGGCCCACAGCCGTCGCCGCATCCAGTCCCTTCAGGTCCGCCCCCAGCAGGGAACGGGCATAGACCGGCAGGAAGCTGTGGGCGAAACTATCGGCGAAGACCAGCAGGAAGAAGCCCAGACGCACGAAGGACAGCAGCCGGTCCGCCTGCCGCCGCCCGGTCTCCGTCCTGCCCCCCGCCGCCACCAGCGTACCGACCAGGAACCGCCGCAGCTCCATCGCCGCCAGCAGCACCACCAGCACCGCCATGCCCATGTCCAGCATGATATCGACCAGGCGCCCGCGCACGAAACCGGCATCCGCGCCCACGAACAGGGTGCCGGCCAGGGCCCCGCCCGCCCGGACGGGTTGCGCCAGGATGCGGATGCCATCCACCTCCGGCAACGCGCCCGCATTGCCGGCAGGCCAGGCCGACAGGGCCGCACGTGCCGCCTCGCCCTCAAGTCCCACCGCATGGCGGACGGCGCCGGTGGCATCGGCCAGAGCCAGCAGGGTGATGCGCGGTTCCAGCGCCAAGGTGCCGGCCATGTATTCCGGCATGCCGCCCAGCCGGTCGAACGGCACGCCCAGCCCCAGGGCATGGCCAATATCGGACCCGACGGCGATGGCAAGCGCCCCGGCCGTGCGGTCCAGTTCCGGCAGCAACGTTTCCTCGAATGCCGGCAAGGCCCGTACCAGGCCGAACCCCAGGCACAGGACCAGGGCGCCGGTGGCGACGGCACCGGTCCAGCGGATCAGGAACCCATCCGGATCGACGGGCGGGTGGGTGCGCAGGCGCCGGAACAGCCCGAACAGCCCCAGGCCCATGAACAAGGTCGCCGGCACCATATCGACCATCAGCCCGGCGCCCAGCCGGTGGGTCATGACCCGGGTCCGCTCCCCCACCAGTCCCGCCTCCAGCATCAGCACCAGGGTGCCTTCCTGCTGGTCGAAACTGTTGCGGATGGGGAAGGCCTGCAGCAGGAGCCCGCGCCATTCCCGCGCCTCCAGCGACGGACCGGACAGCCAGCCATCCGGCAGGTCGCCCGGTCCCAGGGCCGGATCGCTGCGCCCGATCAGTTCACCATCGGCGGCCAGCAGCAGGGCACCCTGCACCGCCGGCTGCGGCGCCACGGCGCGGGACAGGATGGCATCGGCCCCGGGCAGGGAGGAGAGCGACAGGCCCAGCGCCATGTTGCGCTCCAGCGTGGCGCGGATCGAGCGGGCCACCACATGGCCCTGGTCGGCCAGCAGCGACACCATGCTGCGCCGATATTCCAATACGCCCAGGGCCAGGAACAGGGCCGCCGCCGCGACCAGGACCAAAGCCGTGGACAGGACCGTGCGCAGTACCACGCGGCCCGGCATTCACGCCGCCCCCGTCGTCCGGTCGCGCGCCGCCAGCAACGGCAGGCCACCCAGCAGGCCCAGCCCCACGCCCAGCAGCGCCAGCCCCTGCGGCCCCAGTGTCGGCCCCAGGCACAGGCAAAGGATGGCGCCCGCCAGCATCGCCAGCAACAGCGTCCGCGCCAGTTCCCACCAGGGCAGCACACCCCACAGGCCGCGTAGCAGCAACAGCGCGGCCGCGATGCCGGGCACCAGGGCCAGCAACAGAAACGGCGTCTGGTCCGACCGGCCGGCCGCCAGCATCTGCCAGGACGAGAGCGAAAGCGGCACCAGGCCCACGCACAGGCCGAACAGGCAGAGGCGCCGGCGCTGCGGCAGGTCGCGTACAGCCAGCCGCTCCCCTTCCCCCTCCAGCCCCATCTGGCCACGAGCCCAGCGGATGACGGCATTGACGGCGGCCACGACGCTGATCGCGTCGTCGTCGGGTCCCGGAGCGGCCAGGAAACGGAAATCGCCGGCCCCCGCCAGGGCCGCCACCCGGTAGACGGCCGCCAGCGACAGGTTGCCCAGGCGCATCAGGCCCAGGGCCACCGCCTCCAGCCCGATCAGCAGGATGGCAAGGGCCAGCAATGCCAGATTGCGAAGCAGCGGCAGCAGCATGCTGCCCGTCACGTCCCGTGTACGCGCAACCTTGAGGGAACCCACGTTCCTGCCGCCGGCGACGATGGCAAGGCTGAACCGTTCCGCGTTCTCTACCTGGTCCGGCATATGCGGGTCGGTATAACTGTAAAGCACCCGCCCGTCGGGTGCCGCCACTTCAGCCCGGATGAAGCCGTCCTCCGCCTCCACCGCCGCCGCCAGCAGCGGCTCCACCCCCACCAGCCGGTCGAAGGGAATGCCAAAAGACAGAGCGCGCTCGATCTGCCCGACGATGGAATAGCCGGTCAGCCGCGCCCGTTCTGTAATCAGCGGCGGTACGGAGCGTTCCATCTGCTGATAAACGGTCCAGACCAGCGCGCCGCCGGCCGCGGCCAGGATGGTCAGCAGCGCCACCCCCAGCCGCAGCGACCGGGCGCGGGCCAGTTCCCGCAACGGCGCCACGGAGGTCGCGGGCCGCTCGGCGGCAACGGGGATCACTTCCCCCTCTGTCCGCGCACGCAAGGCCATGATCCGCCGGGATAGCGGATCCAGCCAGTCGGGCACGGCGCCCCCGTCCAGCGCCCCGATCAACGAAGCCCGCAGCAGGCCCAGCCGCCGGGCCCGGCGCCATGCCTCCGCCAGGCCGGTCAAGCCGGCGACCAGCAAGGCCACGCAACCGATGGCGACGATGTTGCGGGCCAGTTGCATCAAGGCGACGTGGTTGTCCTCGCGCGCCTGCACCTGTGGCACGCGCAGCGACACCGCACCCACATTTTCCCCGAAGGCGCCATGGATGGGCTGGATCACCACCAGTTCATCCTCCCGATCCAGGACGATCTGGGCGTCCTGCTCCAGCGCCGTGCCCGACGGCCATTGCGTCTTCCAGCCGACATCGGACGGGTTGGTGCTGAACCGCACCTCCCCCCCCACATCATAGACAGTAATGGCGGAAACCGAGGGCGCGAGGCGTCGTGTGCGCTCCAGCAACCCCTGCAGGCCCGGCAGTTCTTCCAGCGGCAGGCCCAGCGCCAACCCGCTTTCGATATTGGTGCCCAGCCCGGTGGCCAGGCGGCGGAAGGTCTCCACCTGCGTCTGCGATTGCGCATCCTGGAAGAAGCGGACGGACAGCAGCCCGCCGCCCGCCACGAACAGCAGCACCAGCAGCACGAAGGCGGTCAGGGCACGGCCGAAGGCGGTCACGCGGGCCGCCTCTTGGTAAAGCGCAGGCGGTTATGGCCGTCGACGCGGGCATAGGCCACCTCGTCCATCATGCTGCGCAGCAGATGGATGCCCAGCCCGCCGACCTCCCGCTCCTCCAGTTCCGCATCGATGTCCGGCCCCTCGCGCTCCAGCGGGTCGAAGGCGGGTGCGTCGTCCACCACCTCTCCCGTCACCAGCGGCCCGTCCAGCGCCAGCCGCACGGTGATGGCGCGCCCCGCCTGCCCACCCAGCCCGTGCTGGATGGTGTTGGTCAGGACCTCTTCGAAACAGATGTTGAACTGGAAGGCGAATTGCGGCGGCAGGTCATGGCTGTCACAGAATTCATCGACCCGTTCGGCCAGCGGGGCGATCTCCTGCAACCGGCTGTCCAGGACCAGGACGATTTCCGCCACGCCTTTCCCCCATCGCCATGAAACCGGTGGAGGCCGGCCACCGCCGGCCCTTGTCAGCTCAGCAGGTCGACCCCGCTGGCGCGGCTCTGCGCGAACTGGAACAGCTTGGTGAAGCCGCTCAGTTCGAAAATCTGGAACACGTTCTCGTTCATGGAAGACAGGACGAGACGGCCCTGCGCCGCCTTGGACAGCTTGGCGCATTTCAGCAGCGTGCGCAGGCCGGCGCTGCTGATATAGCCCACCTGCTGGAAATCGATCAGCAGGCGGCCGGAGGCACGCCCTGCCCGTTCCACCAGGAAACCCTCGATCTCCAGATAGTTGTTGCTGTCGATCCGGCCGGTCAGCTCGATGATCACAAGCTCGCCATGGATGATTTCGGAGAACATCGTCCTGATCCCGGTGAAACAATTCTGTTGGACGTCAAACTTTCGCCATCATGACGCAGGCGGGCGCATGAGGAAACAAAACAATACCATCACGCCGGCGGTACCCGGGTGATCACATCGCCCAGCAGCCAGTCCAGGCTGCCGGCCATGACCTGGGCACTGACCGAGGCGCTGGCATCGGCCTGCCAAGCGGCGGCCCCCACCAGCGCGTCGGCCGCTCGCGCCGCGGCGTCGCGGCAGAAGATGTCAGCCAGTTCCTGCAATTGCGGCGCCTGCGGGTTGCTGGCAACCGCCTCGGTTTCCACCCGCGCCAGGGTCACGGTCTGGGTCCAGAGCAGGATCAGGGCGCGGCCGATGGCGATCAGGGCTGGCTGCTGGGCAAGCGCGCCCTGGATGCCGCCGCTGCGGGTGATCAGGGCGCGGGTGGATTGGGCGATCTGGGTGGTCAAGGCGGCGGCCGCCACCAGATGCGCCCGGTTGGCCGGCGACAGGTTGGTGGTGGGCGGCACCGGCTGCTGGGGCGGCACGGGATCGCCGCCGGCCGCCGCGACCAGGGACGAATTGCCGACATTCAGTTCCATCAGGGCATTGGTCGTGCCGAAGATGCGCATGACCCGCATGTCGCGGTAGAACCGTTCCACCGGATAGGGGGGCAGCCCGCGCCGCGCGAGCGAGGTCGCCGTCTCGTACCCGCGCCCGGCGATCAGCGACATGGTGGCGTCGATTACGCTCCAGGCCGTGTCGCTGCACCAGGGCTTCATCGCCGTCCATTCGGTCCACAGGTCCAGGTTGCCCGCCACCTGCGACAGGGTCAGCCAGCGCAGCACGCTTTCCTGCGCGAACACCTTGGCCGCCGCGTCGGCGATGGTGGCCTGGGTGGCCTGGTAGCTGGACAGCGGCTGTTCCATGTAGGAACGGTCGCTGAAGCCCCGTGCCCAGGTCAGGCTCAGCTTCGAGGCCGCCAGGGTGATGGCGTTGATGAACATGCGGTTGGGCTGCTGGATCTCCATGATCACCGTCAGGCCCTGGCCCGGCGTGCCCACCATGCGGCCCACCGGCACCTTGTAGTTCTTGAATTCCAGCACGGCGTTGGCCAGCCCCTTCAGGCCCATATAGGTCTGCGGGCTGGCCACGCGGAAGCCGCGCTGGCGCGTGTCGATGATGAAGACGGTGATGCCGATCTCACCCGTCGTCCCTTGCGCGAAGGTCGTGCAGGGCACGACCAGCAGGTCGGCCAGCGGCCCGTTGCCGATATAGCATTTGCGGCCATTGATGACGTAATGGCGCCCATCCTTGCTGGGGATGGCCGTGGTCTGGAAGATGGGGTTCGATGCCCCCTGGTATTCCACCGCCGACAGGCCGGAAATGGCGCCGTCGGCCACCATGCGGGCCACCTTCTGCCGCTCGCCCGCATCCGGCATGTAATCCAGGTAGGAGGGAGAGCCCAGGTAATTGTTGACCGACACCGACATGGCGACGGCCGTGCACCAGCTGGCCGTCACCTCCACCATCCGCGCCATGTTCAGAGGCGACAGGCCGTCGCCGCCATATTGCTTGTCCAGCATCAGCTTCTGCCAGCCGGCCCGGCGGTACAGCTCCACGTAATCCGGCGGCAACTTGCCCCGCGCGTCTATGCGCGTCGGGTCGAAATGCGCCTGCAGGAATGCCGCCTGTTCCTTGACCATCGCGTCGCCCAGGGCCGCGTCGGCGGGGTCCTGTTCCGGAAAGGGCAGCATCAGGTCCCAGCGGAACAATCCCGCCGCGGCCGATTTCAGGAAGCCCGGCGCCGGGTTGTGCGGCGTGGCCGCCGCCAGCAGGCGCATGATGGTAACCGGATCATTGGGGATCGGGTGCTTGATGTCGGCTGCGGTCATGGCACGTCCTCCGGCATTGGCGCGGCGGGTTGTGGGGAGAATATCTTTATAATGGCATTTGCAACAGTTTTCACGTACGGATGCTGCAATAAGGTCATATGATTTCCGGGAATGCGCACGACCTGGACGCCACCCAGGGCCAGATCGGACCAGCCCCAATCCTCCCGCCGGTCGGCGGATGTGCCGGCGCTGGCCGTGCGCAGCAGGGTGACGGCGCCGCGCCAGGGCCGGGGGTGATAGCCGACCGTGGCCCGCGCATTTCCGGCATAGACCCGGACCATGGGCCACAGCCCCTCCGCCCCCGCCCCGCCGCGCAGGGTCATGTAGGCGCGCAGATACGGCATCATATTGCCCATCACGGTGACGAACAGGAACCGCGCCGCCTCCAGGGGGTTGGGCGTCTGACCCTTGATCTGGGCCGGCGTGTCGATCAGCAGGACCGAGGCCGGGGTGCGTCCGCGCCGGTCCAGTTCGCGCGCCAGCTCGAACGCCACGGGCGCACCGAAGGACCAGCCGGCCACATGCACCGGGCCTTGCGGACAGACCTGTTCGATGGCATCGGCAAACACCGCCGCCTGCCTGCCCAGGTCCGCCAGTGCCGGGCCGCCATCCTGCATGCCCGGCGGCATCAGGGCATAGAAGGGCTGGTCCGGCCCCAGTTCGGCCGCCAGCGGGAAATAGGGGAAGGCCGTGCCCATGATGGGGGTGGCCATGAACAAGGGGGGCCTGGCCCCTTCCGGCTGGATCGCCAGCAAGGTGGGGGGCAGGGAAGGGGCCGCCCTGCCCGTTCTGCTGTCCAGCAGCAGGGCCAGCCCCGCCAGGGTCGGGGCCTGCAGGAACTGCGTCACGGTGGGCGCATCGCCGAACGCCGCCCGCACCCGCTTCAGCAGGGCCAGCGCCATCAGGGAATTGCCCCCCGACAGGAAGAAATTCGCCTCCGCCCCCGCCGGTACCGTGCCCAGCACGGCCTGCCACAGGGGGGCGAGACGCCGCTCCGTCGCGCTGAAATCCGCGTCCGCCGGGATATCGGCCGCCGCGGGGGCGCAAGCGGCGGACGCCACGCGCTGTGGCGGGTCGATCCAGTAGCGGCGATGCTCCCAGGCATAGGCCGGCAGCCGCACGCAGGACCAGCGTCGCGGCAGCCAGGGTTCCAGCGACACGGGTTGCCCCGCCGCGAACAGCCGTCCCATGGCCTCGGCAAAGGCAAGGGTGGCATCCCCGTCGCGGCGCAAGGTGCCCAGCGCCAGTCCCGTCCGCCCCACCCCCGCCAGGGTCGCCCGCACGGGCGCCGTCAGCACGGGATGGGGGCTGGCCTCCAGGAAGACACCGAATCCCTGTGCGGACAGGGCCTCCACCGCCGCCTGGAACCGTACCAGGCCGCGCAGGTTGCGCCACCAGTAATCCCCATCCACCTCACCGTCACCGACCCAGGCGCCGGTGACGGTGGAGAAGAAGGGAATGGCGGGCGCCCGGGGCTGGATGCCGGCCAATGCCTCGCGCAGCGGTGCCTCCAGCGGGTCCATCTGCGGCCCGTGCGAGGCCACGTCCACCTTGACCCAGGCGGCCGACGCGCCATCGGCCTCCAGCACCGCCGACAGCCGCTCCAGCGCCGCACGGTCACCCGACAGGACGCAATTGCCGGGACCATTGGCCACGGCCACGGCGACCAGATGCCCGATGTCCAGCGCCGCCAGCGCCTGTTCTGCCGCGGCCGGTGCCCGGTCCACGGCCAGCATGGCCCCCTGGCCGGCCACGGTGCGCAGCAGGGCGCTGCGCCGGCAGATGATGCGGGCCCCGTCCTCCAGGCCGAGCGCACCGGACACGACGGCAGCCGCCACCTCCCCCATGGAATGGCCAATGACGGCGTCGGGCACCACGCCCCTGGCGCGCCAGAGTGCCGCCAGCGCCACCTGCATGGTGAACAGGGCGGGCTGCACCACGTCGATCCGGTCCAGACCCGCCACCGGTCCCTCCCCGCGCAGGGTGGCTGCCAGGTCCCAGTCGATCCACGGCGCCATGGCGCGGGCGCAGGCGGCGACGGTGTCGCGGAACACCGGTTCCGCCGCCGTCAGGTCGCGCCCCATGCCGGGCCATTGCGACCCTTGGCCGGGGAAGATGAACACGCAGCACCGTGCCGATCCCAGCCTTTCGGCCTGCAAATCCGCATCGCCCGCGACAGCGGGCGCCACGGCCGCCAGCGCCGCCGCCAGTTCCTCCCGGCTGCGACCGGCCACGGCCAACCGCCAGGTCAGCAGGGCACGGCGGTGGAAGGCCGTGCCACAGATGTCCGCCAGCGCCGCATCGGTTCCCGCCAGGAATTCCGCATAGCGCCCGGCCAGACCGGCCAGCGCCGCCGGCGATTTCGCCGACAGCAGCAACAGGCCCGGCCCCTGCCAGTCCCCGTCCGTGCCGCCCCCGGCTGATGGCGGCTGCCCCACGATCACATGCGCGTTGGTGCCGCCGATGCCGAAGGCGCTGACCCCGGCCAGCCGCTGCCCGCCCAAGTCGGACCAGTCCTGCCGCCGGTCGGCCAGGATGAAGGGGGTGCGCTCCAGCCCCAGGGCCGGGTTGGGTTGCCCGGCATGCAGGGTCGGCGGGATCACCCCGTCGCGCACGGCCAGCGCCGCCTTGATCAATCCCGCCACCCCGGCGGCCGTATCCAGATGCCCCACAGCCGATTTGATCGTGCCCAGCCGGCAATAGCCCGTGGCCTTCGTGCTGCGCCGGAACGCGTCGGTCAGTGCCGCCACCTCGATCGGGTCACCCAGCGGCGTGCCCGTGCCATGCGCCTCGACATAGCCGATCTGTCCGGCATCGACGCCCGCCACCTCCTGCGCCAGCGCCACGACGCGGGCTTGGCCCCGGACACCGGGTGCGGTGTAGCCGGCCTTGGCCGCCCCGTCATTATTGACGGCCGTCCCCAGGATCACCGCATCGATCAGGTCGCCATCGGCCAGCGCATCGGCCAGCCGCTTCAGCACCACCACCGCACTGCCGCTGCCGAACAATGTGCCGGCGGCATCGGCGGCGAAGGCCCGGCAATGCCCGTCGGGCGACAGGATCATGCCTTCCTGGTGCAGGTATCCGGCCCCTTGCGGCACGGTGATGGTCGATCCGCCGGCCATCGCCACGTCGCATTCATAGGCCAGCAACGCCTGGCAAGCCATGTGGACGGCGACGAGAGAGGTGGAACAGGCCGTTTGCACGGTGATGACCGGCCCCGTCAGGTCCAGCTTGTAGGCCACGCGCGTGGCCAGAAAATCCTTGTCATTGCCGATGATGGTGGCGAAGTCGGCGGCCGTATCCTCGCTGACCGCCCCCGCCCCCCGGAACAGGTTGTGCAGCAGATAGGTGGGCACGCCACAGCCGGCATAGAGGCCGATCGGCCCCGCGGCCCGCACCGGGTCGATGCCGGCCTGTTCCAGCGCCTCCCACGCCACCTCCAGGAACACGCGCTGCTGCGGATCCAGTCTTGCCGCGTCCAGCGCGCTGTAACCGAAGAAGCCGGCATCGAACCTGTCATGGCCGTCCAACAGCCCCTGGCGCGGCACGAAACCCGGATCGCGACGGACATGCTCGGGCACGCCGGCGGCCCGCAGCTGATCCTCGGTCAGGGTCGATATCCCCTCCACTCCGTCCAGCAGGTTCCGCCACAGCGCGTCCACGCTGCCGGCACCGGGGAAGCGCCCGGCCATGCCGATGATGGCAATCCCGTCCGGCTGCTCGCTCATGCCGTCTCTCCCGTCACGGGCCGGCGGCGACGGGCCAGGGCCGCGCGGCGCAGCCCGGCGCGGTCGCGCGCATCGTCCTCCCCGTCACCCTCCGCCGCCCCGCCCGCCAGCATCCCGGCCAGCCCGGCGATGGTGGGCAGGCGGAACAGGTCGGTCATGGCGATGCCACCGGCCGGCAGGATATCGGCCAGATCGGCGTTCAGCCGGGCCTGCAACCCGGCCAGCAGCAGCGAATGGCCGCCCAGGTCGAAGAAATTGTCGTTCACGCCCACGCTCTCCCGTCCCAATATCTCCCGCCACAGGACGGCCAGCCGTTCCTCCACGCCCGTGCGCGGCGCCACCGGCGCCAACGCCGATGCGGCGGTGGGATCGGGCAATGCCTTGCGGTCGATCTTGCCGTTGGGCGTGCGCGGCAGCGCCGCCAGGAAGGTCCAGGCCGTGGGCAGCATGTAGGGCGGCAACCGCTCCGCCAGATGGGCCAGCAGCGCGTCCGCCCCCGGTGCCGCCCCGTCCGGTACGATCCAGGCCGCCAGCCGCCCTTCGCCATCGGCACCGGGGCGCACGGCGGCCACCGCTTCCGCCACACCCGCATGGGTGACCAGCACCGCCTCGATTTCCTCCAGCTCGATACGGAAGCCGCGCAGCTTCACCTGATGGTCGGCGCGGCCCTGGAACAGCAGCACCCCGTCGCCGCGCCAGCGGGCCAGGTCGCCGGTGCGGTAGACCCGGCCGCCCGGCACGAACGGATCGGGCTGGAAGCGGTCCGCTGTCAGGTCGGGCCGGTCGTGATAGCCGGTCGCCACCCCATCCCCGCCGATCAGCAGTTCGCCCGTCACGCCCATGGGCACCGGCCGGCCGGCGGCATCGACGATATAGACACGCGTATTGCCGATGGGCCGGCCGATGGGCACGGGACCGGGGCCGCGTGCCACCTTCTGCGCCGTGGACCAGATGGTCGTCTCCGTCGGCCCGAACATGTTCCACAAGGTGCAACCCGCCCCTTCGGGCAGCAGCGCATCCGCCAGGTCGCGGGGCAGCGCCTCCCCGCCCACCAGCATGGTCAGGCCGGGATCGGGCCGCCACCCCGCTGCCAGCAACAGGCGCCAGCCGGCCGGGGTCATCTGCATCAGGCCGGGTCGGCAATCGGCCAGCCGCCGGGCCAGCTTCACCCCGTCGCGCCCCTCCTCTGCCGTCGCCAGTTCCACGGCCCCTCCCACCGACAGCGGCAGGAACAGTTCCAGCCCGGCAATGTCGAAGGACAGGGTCGTCACCGCCAGCAGCCGGTCGCCCGGCCCGGTGCCCAGCAGGTCGCGCATCGCCAGCAGGAAATTGCCCAGATTATGCTGGCTGACCACCACCCCCTTGGGCCGACCCGTGGTGCCGGACGTGTAGAGGATATAGGCGGGGCTCGACATATCCGGCGCCAGGACCGGCGGGGCCGCATCGGCGCTGCCCGGCAGTGTCGCCAGCCGGCAGCCGGTACCGGCCAGCACGGGTGCCGTACCCGCATCCACCAGCACCAGGGCGCAGCCGGCATCCCCCACGATATAGGACAGCCGGTCCACCGGGTGCACGGGGTCCAGCGGCACATAGGCCGCACCCGCCCGCCAGACGGCGATCAGCGCCGCCACAAGGTCGGGTGTGCGGTCCAGGCAGATGCCGACCCTGTCGCCCGGTCCGATCCCTTGCGCCGCCAGCCAACCGGCCAGGGCACCGGACCGCGCCCACAGGCCGGCATGGGTCAGTATCTGTGTGCCCTGCGTCACGGCTGGTGCATCGGGCCGGCCCACCGCCTGCGCTTCCAGTAGTGACAGCGGATGCGTTACCGGCCCCGGCAGGCCCGTCTCGTTCCAGCCGTGTGTCACCAGGGCCAGTCCGGCCGCGTCCAGCAGCGGCAGGTCGGCCACGGGCAGGTCGGGATCGGCCAGTGCCGCCGGCAGCAGGGTCAGCAGATGACCGCGCAGCCGGTCGATGGTGCCTTCATCGAACAGGTCGCTGTCATACTTGATCTCCGCCGACAGTCCCTCGCCCTCGGGCCGGAACTCGAACGTCAGGTCCAGCTGCGAGCCCTGCAGATCGATCTCCAGGGCCTGGAACCCTGTCGCGTCGCCGGCCGGGGCCATCTGGTTCTGCAACACCACCATGGCCTGGAAGACCGGCGGCCGGCTGGGGTCGCGGGCGACGGCCAGTTCCTCCAGCAGCAGCGGGAACGGATAGGCGCTGTGCCCCAGTGCCGCCGCCGCATCCGCCGCCGTGCGCGACAGCAGCGTGGCGAAGCTGGGCCGGTCGGCGAAGCCGGCACGCAGCATCACGGGATTGATGAAATCGCCGATGGTGGCGGCGAACCCCTCATCCGCCCGCCCCGCCGTGGGCGTGCCCAGCAGCACCTCTCCCGCCCCGCTCCACCGGTGCAGCAGCGCCTGGCAGGCCGCCGCCAGCAGCGCGAACAGGGTCACACCACGTTCGCGCGCCACGGTCCGCGCGGCGGCACCCAGTTCCACCCCCAGGGCGAAGCGCAGCGACGCCCCCCGGAAGCCCTGCAGGGCCGGGCGCGGCCGATCGGTCGGCAGGTCCAGCACGGGCAGCGGCCCGGCCAGCCGTTCCCGCCAATGGGCCCGCGCTGCCCCGCCCGCCGCACCGTCCAGCCAGGACCGCTGCGCCGCCGTGAAATCGGCATAGCGCCGGGCCGGGGCCGGCGGCAGGGCCGCCCCCGTCATCTGGTGCGCCAGACAGGCGCGCAGGTCGCGGGCCAGCAGGGCCAGGGACCAGAAATCGATGACGATATGATGCAGCGCCAGGAACAGCACGAAGCACCCGCCGCCGCGGTCGAACAGCACGGCCCGCCAGCCCAGGCCCCGCTCCAGGTCGAAGGGCCGGGCATAGGCGTCGGCGATGGCCCGGTGCAGCCGGTCCCCGTCCCAGCCCGCGGCATCGACATGCCCGATCTCCAGCGCCAGGCCGGGGGACGGTTCCTGCACCGGCTGCCCGTCGACCAGGGGGAAGCCGGCATCCAGCACGTCATGCCGGCGACGCAGCAGACCCAGCACCGCCACCAGCGGGCCTGCATCGGGCAGGCCGTCGATCTGCACGGCAAAGGGCAGCGTGTAGGCGGCACTGTCCGGCGCCATGCGCGACAGGAACCACATGGAACGCTGGTTGTAGGAAAGCGGCGACCGGGCGGGCGCCGCCTGTCGTTGCTGCTGCTGTAAGCGCAGCATCAGCAGCTTGCGCCTGGCCGGCGACAGGGCGGACAGGTCGATCCCCGGCGGCAGGGCGGGCGCCGCCCCCTCCTCCACGGCGTCGGACAGGCGGGTGACGAGTGTGTCCATCAAGGCCTCTGCTTGCCCCGCCCCCAGCAGCGGGTCGGGGCGGGTCAGGGTCAGTCCCAGGCTGCCATCGCCACCGGTGACGGCGGCCAGCACCAGTTGCGTGGCCGGCGGCACCACGGCGAAATCCAGCGCCGATGCCCCCGGCACGGCAACCCGGCCCAGGTTGGTCAGGCCCAGCCGGTCGGGCGTGAACCGGCCGATATCGGTGGTTGCCGCCGCCAGCATGCCGGGTTCGGCCAGCCGCGACAGGGCGGCGAGATGGAAGGGCAGCAGCCGTTCGGGCGCCGCCCGGTCGCGCACCGTACCCGCGACCTCCCGCGCCAGGGGCCAGAAGGGCGCATCGGGGCCGGCGGCATGGGCCGTCGTCACCTCCGCCACGGCCAGGGTGAAATCATCCCCCCCGCCCAATGCCGCCCCCACCGAAACGGGAGAGGTCAGGCTGAACCCGCCGGCCCGGCCCGTGGCCGGCAGCAACGCGGCCGCCAGGGCGCCATGCAGGCTGGCCCCCTCCCGCCGCGCCCGGCCGGCCAGGGCATCGACCAGACCCGCCGGCAGCCGGCGATGGGTCAGGCGCGCCTGCCAGACGGCCGGGGCCAGGGACAGCGGCGGCAGGATGGCAGACGGTGCCGGCATCGCGGCGACAGCGGCCGCGCGCGTTTCATAGGCGGGCGGGAATGCCCGCTCCCCACCCGCGTCGCCCAGCAATGCCGCCAGCAGCCGCATGCCGGCATGGGCATCCCCCAGCGCATGATGGAAACAGGCCAGCAGGTCGGCCCCGCCATCGCCGCCGCGCAGCAGGACCACCCGCCACAGCGGTCCGTCCTCCGGCCGGAACGGGGTCGCCAGTTCCGCCTCCGCCACCGACAGCCAGGCCCCGTCCCCCACCCCGTCACGCACGGTCAGGGGGGCCGGACCGGCATCCCCCCGCCACCAGGGCGGCCCGCCGGGCGCGATGCCGGCGCGCAGCAACGGATGCGCCACCTGGGCCGCGGCCATCGCCGCCGCCAGCCGACCGGTATCGGGGGCCAGGTCCAGCCGGGCGCGAACCACGACATTCATCGGCCGGAACCCATCCAGCGCCAGGAACAGCTGTTCCAGCAGACCCGCCGCCCGCCCGCTCATGCCGCACTCCCGGCGGCTTCGGCCGCCAGCAGCGCCTCCACCTCCTCCTCCGACAGAGTGTCGATATCGGCCATCAGCCGGGCCAGATCACCGTCCGGCACAGCGGGCTCCGCCGCCGGGGCCGCCGACAGCAGCTTTTCCACCTCAACCGCCAGGGTGACGACACTGCCCCCGGCCAGCGAGGCCGCCAGCGGCAGGGAGACACCGAACCCCTTCTCGACATGGCGGTGCAGTTCGATCGCCGTGAAACTGTCCAGCCCCTGGCGCAGCAGCGACAGGTCGGGGTCCAGCAGCGTCGGCGCGATCGACAGCACCTGCGCCGACAAAACCGCCATGGCAGCCTCGATCGCCGGCAACCGGGCCGGAACTGGCAGCGCCAGCACTTCCGCCCGCAGGTCGCGTGCCGCCGGAACCACGGCCGGCCCCTCGCCCCGCACCAGATCGGCGATCAACGGGGCCGGCGCCGATCCGGCGCGCAGGCCCCGGAACCGCCCCCAATCGACCGGCAGCGGCGCCAGCACGGGCGCGTCCAGGCCCAGGACGCGGTCCAGCACCGCCATCACCTGTTCCGGGCCCAGCAGGTCCAGGCCGATATCCATGGCCCCGCCACCCGCCGCCAGGCCGGGGCCGGCCAGCACGGGCCAGGCCACGGACAGGGCCGGCCGGCCCTGCGCCCGCCGTGCATCCGCCAGCGCATCCAGCCCGGCATTGGCCGCCGCATAGACCGCCTGCCCCGGCGCCCCCAGCAGGCCGGCCAGGGAGGAGCAGAGCAGGAACAGGTCCAGCGGGTCATCCCGCGTCAGCCGGTCCAGCAGCAACGCGCCGTCCAGCTTGGCCGCCAGCACGGCACGGATGCGGTCCGGATTCTGGGCCGCCAGGATGCCGTCATCCAGCATGCCCGCCGCATGCACCACGCCGCGCAGGGGCGGCAGGGTACGGCGCATGTCGTCCAGCAGGGCCGCCATGGCTCCGGTATCGGCGCAATCCGCCGCCCGCCAGATCACACGCGGGTCGGCCCCGTCACCGGCAGGATCCGGCCGTCGCGACAGCAGCACGACATCACCCGCGCCCCGCGCCAGCAGCCAGCGGCACAGCGTGCGGCCCAGACCGCCGGTGCCGCCCGTCACCAGATAGGTGCCGTCGCCACGCAGGCGTGGGACCGTGTCTGGGCCCTGGACAGGCAACAGCCGCTGCCGCTGCACGATCCCGTCGTCAAGCCGGAACTCATCCATGCCCGGCCGCGCCAGGAGGCTGGCGATGGCGGCCGCATCCGCCCCTTCCCCGGCCAGCAGGCGATGGCCCGCCCGTTCCGGATGTTCCAGCGCGAAGCCGCGATGCAGGCCCCACAGCGCGCCGGCCACCGGCGTCGGCTCTGTCACCAGCAGATGCACGCGCCCCGCAGACCCCGTCAGCGCGACCGCCGCTTCCGCCACCATGGCCGCCGCATCGCCGGCCCCGTCGGCGACCAGTACCAGATCCGCACCCGCCGGCGCGCCCGGTACCGCCAGCGTATCGGCCAGAACCCCGGCCCCCGGCCCCAGTGCCAGCGCCCGCAGGGGACCCGCACCGACGGCCGTTCCCTGGTCCGGCACCCAGCCCGGCGCATAGAGCGGTACGGGCTGCGCCGCCATGGTGAACGACAGGGGCGCGTTGCCACTGCCTTCGTGCCAGAAGCGCCGCCGCTGCCACGGGTATGTCGGCAGGTCCAGGACCCGGCCGGCCGGGTACAGGCGATCCCAGCGGATCGTGTCGATACCCGCCCCGTAAAGCCGGCCCAGCGCCGACAGGACCCCGACATGATCGTCCGTTCCCCGCCGCAGGCCGGGCACCACCATTGCCGCCACGCCCCCGACCACTGCGGTGCGGGCGATGGCGGGGCACAGGGCGGGATGCGCCCCGATCTCCAGGAAGACCGGTGTCGCACCGGCGGACAGCAGCTGTTCCAACGCGCCGCGGAAATCCACCCGCTCCCGCAGGTTGCGCGCCCAATAGGCCGCGTCGGGCGCCCGGATCAGCGGGGCGGCGGTGACGGTGGAGATCATCGTCAGGCGCGGTGTGACGGCCGTCAGCCCCGTCAGTTCGCCGGCCAGGGCCGCGGCCGGCCCCGCCATCCGCGGGCCGTGGAAGGCGATGGGCACCGACAGGCGCGTTGCCTGGATGCCCCGGCTTGTCAGGTCGGCCACCAGCCGGTCGATGGCGTCCCCATCGCCGGAAACCGCGACACTGTCCGGCCCGTTTATGGCGGCAACGGCAAGGTCCAGGCCCAGCCGGTCGATGGCGGCCCGTGCCGCCGTCTCCTCCAGGGCCAGCGCCGCGGTGGCCCCGGCGGCCTGCCGCGACAGGCGGGTGCGGGCCACGGTGATGCGCGCCGCCGCCTCCAGGGTGATGCAGCCGGCGGCATGGGCCGCCGCCACCTCGCCCAGGCTGTGGCCGATCACCGTCTCCGGTTCCACCCCCCAATGGCGGTACAGCGCCAACAGCGCCACCTGCAGCACGAACAGGCCGCAGGCCGCCGCCATCACATCGGTCACCGGCACATCCACCCCGTCCGGCCGGTCCAGCAGCAGCCCGGCCACGCCCGGGCCGCCGGCCGCGACGATGGCGGCGTCGGCCTGGTCCAGTGCAGCGCGGAAGGCCGATTCCCGCATCCCCAAGCCTGCTGCCGCCCCCTGCCGGAGATTGCCCTGTCCGGAAAACACGAAGACCAGGGGGCCGGTGGCGGGTTCGCCAACCGTCGCGTCGGCCAGTGCCGCCGCCAGCCCTGCCGCATCGGCCCCCACCACGGCCAGCCTGCAGCGATGATGGTCGCGGCGCCGCGCCGCGGTATAGGCCATGTCCCCAGCCGGCGGATCGGCATCGTTCAGCCAATCCCGCATGCGCGCCGACAGGTCGCGCAGTGCCGCCGGACCGCGCGCCGACAAGGGCAGCAGCACCGGCCCGTCAGCCATGGTCGCAGGGGCCGCTTCTGGCGCCGGGGCCAGCACGACATGGGCGTTGGTGCCCGACCAGCCAAAGGAACTGACCCCGGCCAGCCGCCTTTCCCCTGTCCAGGGCGTGGGTGCCACCGGCACCTGGAACCGCGTGGCGGCAAAGGGGATTTCCGGGTTGGGCGCCTGGAAATGCAGGTTGGGCGGCACCATCCCCCGCTCCATGGCCAGCACTGCCTTGGCCAGCCCGGCAATGCCGGCCGCGCCCTCCAGATGCCCGAAATTCGACTTCACGGCCCCCAGCAGGCAGGGCGGGGCCGAACCGCCCAATATCTCCGCCAGCGCCTCCACCTCGATCGGGTCGCCCAGGCGCGTGCCGGTGCCATGCGTCTCCACATAGGTGACGTCCGTGCCCGACCGCCCGGCCATGGACAGGGCCCGGGCGATCACCGCCTTCTGCGCCTGCGCATTGGGGGCGGTCAGGCCCAGACTGGCGCCGTCCTGGTTGGTGGCGGAACCCAGGATGACGGCCCGCACCGGATCACCGTCGCGCAGCGCATCCTCCAGCCGCTTCAGCACCACCATGCCGCCGCCTTCGCCGGAGATCACCCCGTCGGCGCGGGCATCGAAACTCTTGCAGCGATAATCGCCGGGCCAGTCGCCCATGCGGGCCGTGGCCGTGGGGAACAGCGGCAGCAGGCGCAGATTGACCCCGCCGGCCAGCGCCAGCGACACCTCCCCCGTGCGCAGCGCCTGACAGGCCAGATGCACCGCGACAAGGCCTGAGGAACAGGCCGTGTCCACCGCCATGGCCGGCCCGCGCAGGTCCCAGAGATAGGCGATACGGCCGGCCGCCACATTATGCGCCGTGCCCGTGGCGCTGTGCGGCGTCACGCCGGCCGGATCGGCGGCCTGCAGGAAGAAATAGTCGCTGGACTGGCTGTGCACCCCGACATAGACGCCGGTATCGCTGCCGGACAAGGTCGATGGTGGGATGCCGGCATGTTCCAGCGCCTCGTGCACCACCTCCAGCAGCAGGCGCTGCTGCGGATCGATATCGGCCGCCTCCCGTGGCGAAATACCGAAGAATTCGGGATCGAAACCATCAACCTGGGCCAGGAAGCCACCATAGACCCGCCTCTGTTCCGCATCCGGAACGCCCAGCGACCGGAAGAAGGTCGCCTGGTCCCAGCGGCCGGCCGGCAGTTCCACGATCCCGTCCACCCCGTCCAGCAGCATCCGCCAATAGGCGTCCGGCCCCTCGGCCCCACCGGGAAAGCGGCAGCCCAGCCCGATCACGGCCACGGGCGGCACGGCGCGGGCGGCGGCATTCGCGGCCTTCAGGCTGCGGATCTGGCGCAGCGCGTCGGCCAGCAGCTTCTGGTAGTCAGGGCCCGGATCGATATTCATGGGCGGGCATTCTCCGCGAAATCCTGTTCCAGTTCGGCGGCCAGCAGCCGGGCGAGTTCCGCCGTCGACAGATCGTCGAAATCCTCTTCCACCGACGCCGATGGCGGGGCCACGACCTCTGCCGGAACCACCGCATCACCCTCAAGCAGCCCGGCCAGATGGTCGGCCAGGGCGCCGGGATTGGGATGGCGCCAGAGCAGCGTCGCCGACAGGGCCAGACCGTAATCGCGCTGCAGCCGGTTGCGCACGCCCATGGCCATCAGGCTGTCGATGCCCAGCCCGGCCAGGGCCGTGCGCGCATCGATGTCGGCCGCGTCGCGACCCGTGACGGCCGCGACATGGGCGATGACGGAGCGGACGAGCGCCGCCCGCCGCGCCGGGCCGGACGGGGGCAGGACATCGCGTGCCGTCCCCTCCGCCTGCACGGCCCCGCCGCCCGCCAGCAGGTCGGCGAAAAGCGGATCGGCCGCCACCTCCGGATAGGCGTCGCGCCAGCGCGGCACGTCCAGCGGCAGCACGGTCAGCGCCGCGGGCATTCCGCCTGCCGGCCGGGCCAGCAGCCGGCGCAGGATGGTCGCGCCGCGCGCCGGATCGATGCCGCCGATCCCCTGCGCCGCCAGCCTTTCACCCCGCCCCGCCGACGCCGCGGCCAGCCCGACCTCCGTCCAGGCCGACCAGCCGACGGACAGGGCCGGCACGCCCTGCCCCCGCTGCCAGGCGGCCATCGCATCCAGGAAGGCGTTGGCCGCCGCGTAATTGCCCTGTGCCGGTCCGCCGAACAGGGCGGCGGTGGAGGACATGTGGATTACGAAATCCAGTTCCCGCCCCGCCAGCGCCCGGTGCAGCGCCCAGGCCCCCGCCAGCTTCGGGGCCAGCACCCGATCCAGCCGGTCCGGCCCCATGGCGGACAGCGGCACGTCATCCAGCGTGCCGGCCGCATGGATGACGCCGCGGATGGGATATGTAGCGACCAGGGCCGCCACCGCCGCCGCATCCGTCACGTCCAGCGCCGCCTCCTGCACCGTCACGCCCCGCGCCCGCAGGGTGGCAAGCCGTGCCACGCCAGCTGCGTCCGGTCCGCGTCGTCCCGCCAGGACCAGGGCGCGGGCGCCGGCGTCGGCCAGCGCTTCCGCCAGGACCAGCCCGATGCCGCCGAACCCGCCGGTGACCAGCACCGCACCCTTGATGCCGCCCGACAGCGGCGCCTGGTGTGCCAGGGCGGCGGCATCGTCGCGATCCAGGGGTTTGAGACGGGCACCGAAGGCCTGGCTTCCCGCCAGCCGCACCTGCCGTTCCGGCCCGTCCGCCAGCAGCAGGCAAGCCAGCGCCCCGGCATCGACGGCGCCGTCGAGTTCGATGAAGCCCGGCCGGTGGCCCGGCAGTTCCTGCATCGCGGTGCGCGCCAGGCCCGCCATGGCGGCATGCCGGGGGCCGGCCGGGAACAGGGTCCACAGGCGCGGCCCTTCCCCCTCGACCCCGGCAAGCGCACGGCACAGCGCGGCCAGCGATCCCACCCCCGCCGCCTGTGCCGCCATCAGTCCGGCCGGCGACAGGTCCGCGATATCGTCCGTGTCCGCCAGCGCCGACAGGTGCACGATGCCGGCAAGCCCCGTCGGATCGGCATCCACCCCATCCACCGCCCGCCGCACGGTACAGCCGGCCCGCGTCAGGGCCGCGGCCAGGGCCATCGCAACATCGCCCCCGCCGACCAGCAGCCAGTTTCCCGGACGCCGGGCCGCACCGGGCGGCGGCAGGGGCGACCAGTCCAGGCGGTAGAGCCAGTTGGCCAGCTCCACATCCGCCCCATCCTCCAGCCGCCGGAACCGTACCCCTTCCAGCGCCACCAGCACCCGGCCGGCATCATCCAGCAGAGCCACGTCGCCCACCGGGTCGTCCCCGCCGGGCCGGGCCGTCGCATGCACCCAGGCCGCATCTTCCATGGACCCGGCGGCGGACAGGCTGTCCACGGCGACGGGCACGTGCGGCGCCCCGCCATCCCTTCCGCGCAGCACCGCGATGGCCAGCGCCTGCAACCCGCCATCCAGCAGGGCCGGATGGATGCGGTGCCCATACCCGGCGGCAATGGCGGGTGCAGGTGACAAGCGGGCCAGCACCTCCCCCGCCCCCGTCCGGATATCGGACAGCACGCGGAAACGGGAACCCAGTTCGACCCCCGTGCCCGCCGCCGCCACGTAATAACCGCCGGCATCCAGCAGCAGGGGGCAGCGGGCGGCGATCCGCGCCAGTACCTGATCTGGCCGCGCCGGAGCCGGTACCGCCGACAGCGTGGCCTGCGCATGCAGGGCCCAGCCGCCGTCCCCCCTGGCATGGATGGACAGGCGTCCCCCGCCGTCCGCATCCCACCGCACGGTGCTGTGAAGGGGGACGACATCATCCCCCGGCACCAGCAGCAGGCGTTTCAACGCGATGTCGGTCACCGCCCCGCCCCCGGCCGCTGCCAGCGCCATGTCGAGATAGGCGGTACCCGGCAGCACCATGGCCCCGCCCACCTTGTGGTCGGCCAGCCAGGGCAGCGCCCGCACCGACAGGCTGCCCCGCCAGGCCTGATCCGGCCCCGGCTGGTCCACCGCCCCACCCAGCAGGGCGTGGTCGGCAACGGACAGGGCCACGCCGCCACCCCGCTCGGCCGCCGCCAGCCAATGGCGGGTGCGTATCCAGGGATGGGTCGGCAGGTCGGGCACCACGGGGTGCCGGCCCTGCAACGCCACCCAGTCCGGCTCCGCCCCCCAGCCGGCCAGCCGGCCCAGCGTGGCCAGCAGGTGGGCGACCTCCTCCTCCCCCCGGCGCAGGGTGCCGGTCAGGCGGATGGGATGGCCCAGCCCCGCCAGCCCTTCCTCCAGCCCCGGCACCAGCACCGGATGCGGGCTGACCTCCAGGAAGATGGTCGGCCCCTCGGCCGCCAGCCGTTCCACCACGGGCCACAGGCGCACCGGCCGGCGCAGATTGTCCGCCCAATAGCCGGCATCCAGCCGGTCCCCGGCCATCACCCCGCCCGTTACCGTGGAATGCAGGGGAATGGTGCTTGTCATCGGCGTCACCCCCGCCAATGCCCGCGTCAACGGCGCCAGCACCGGATCCATCTGCGCACTGTGCGAGGCGTAATCCACCTTCACCTGCCGGGCGAAGATACCGGCCGCGTCCAGCGATGCCACCAAGGCCGCCACCGCGTCGGACCGGCCGGCCACCAGCACGCTGCGCGGGCCGTTGATCGCGGCCAGCGACAGGGCGTCGCCATGGGGGCGGATGGCGTCCAATGCCTCCGCCTCCGCCATCTCCAGCACGGCCATGGCCCCGCCAGCCGCCCGTTCCGCCACCAGACGGGACCGGGTGCAGATGATGCGGGCGGCATCGTCAAGGCTCAAAGCACCTGCCGTGCAGGCGGCCGCCACCTCTCCCATGGAATGGCCGATGACGGCATCGACATTCAGGCCCCAGGCCAGGAACTGCCGGGCCAGCGCCAGTTGCAGGGCGAACAGGGCCGGCTGCACCCGGTCGGCCGGCAGGGCGTCGAACGATGCCGCATCGAGATCCAGCAGGTCAGACAGGCGCCAGGAGACGTGGGGGGTGAAGGCCAACTCGCACGCCGCCAGCGTTTCACGCACCACCGGCAATGCCGCCGCCAGTTCCCGGCCCATGCCGGCATATTGCGAGCCCTGGCCGGGGAAGACCATCACCAGCCGCACGCCCTCTTCCGCCTTCACCGGTGCCAGTGCGGTCGACAAGGAAGCCGACAGGTCCGCGACCGTGCGGCCACCGACCACCAGGCGCCAGGGATGGCGACTGCGGCGCTGGGCCTGGGTGGCGGCGATGGCATGGGCGTCGCGGGCCGGGTCCTGCGCCCGCAGCCAGTCCCGCCAGGTGCCGATGCTTTCCACCAGCGCCTCCCGGCTTTGCGCCGACAGCAGCAGCAGGGCCGACAGGTCGGGCGAAACCCCGGCCGGCGCCGGTTCCATGCCCTCCTCCAGCACCATATGGGCGTTGGACCCGCTGAAGCCGAAGGCGCTGACCGCGGCGAAGCGGCGGCCCCGACCCGGCCAGGCGGTCATGGCGGTGGGCACGTCCAGGGCCCCGCCGGCCCAGTCGATATGCGGGTTGGGCCGGTTGAAATGCAGGTTGGGCGGCACTTCCGCCCTTTGCAGGCACAGTACGGCCTTGATCAGCCCGGCGATGCCGGCCGCCGCCTCCAGATGCCCCAGGTTGGACTTCACCGCGCCCAGCAGCAGCGGCCCCGCCCCATCCGCGCGATAGGCGCGGGCCAGGGCACCCGTTTCGATCGGATCGCCCAGGGGCGTGCCTGTGCCATGGCATTCGACATAGGCGACATCGCCCGCCGCCACGCCCGATACCTCCAGCGCGCGGCGGATCACCGCTTCCTGCGCGCGGCCATTGGGGGCGGTCAGGCCGTTGCTGCGGCCATCCTGGTTGATGGCGCTACCACGGATCAGGGCCAGGACCGGGTCGCCATCGGCCAGCGCCTTCGACAGGGTCTTCAGCACCACCATGCCGCAGCCCTCGCTGCGGACATAGCCGTCGGCGGCGGCATCGAAGCTCTTGCAGCGGCCGTCCGCCGCCATGGCCCCCAGCTTGGAGAAATAGATGGCGCCGTCGGGCGACAGGATGATGTTCACCCCGCCCGCCAGCGCCATGTCGCTCTCGCCGGCCCGCAGGCTCTGGCAGGCCAGATGCACCGCGGTCAGCGAGGCGGAACAGGCCGTGTCCACCGCCAAAGCCGGCCCGTTCAGGCCCAGCAGATAGGACAGCCGCCCCGCCGCCACGCTGGCATTGTTGCCGGTGCCGAAATAAGGGTCGATGCGCAGCCGGTCCTTGCGCGTCTCCCCATATTCCAGGGTGGCGGTGCCCAGGAAGATGCCGGTGGCGCTGCCCGCCAGGCTGCGCGGCGGCTGGCCAGCGCGTTCCAGCGCCTCCCACGCCACCTCCAGCACCAGCCGCTGCTGCGGGTCCAGGCTGTCGGCCTCGCGCGGTGCGATGCCGAAAAAGGCGGGGTCGAACCCGTCGATCCCGGACAGGAAGCCGCCCCAGCGGCTGGTGGTCCTGCCCGGCGCGTCGGGATCGGGGTCATAGACCGCGCCCAGGTCCCAGCGGTCGGCCGGCACCTCGGTGATGGCGTCGGTGCCGCCGGCCAGCAGGTCCCAGAAGGCTTGCGGGCTGTCGGCCCCGCCGGGGAAGCGGCAGCCCATGCCGATGATGGCGATCGGCTCCGCGTTCAGCACCTCAATCCCGCCGGCGCGGTCGCGCAGCGTGCGGACGGCCAGCGCCAGCTTGGCGGGCGGCAGGCCCACGATCCTGTCCAGCGCCGACATCAGCCGCCCCCCAGCGTGCGCATCACATCCTCATCCGACAGATCGGCCAGGCTGCCCAGCACATCATCGATGTCGTTGGCCGCCGCTGCCGCCGGGGCGGCAACCGGGATCGCTTCCACGACCGCGAACAGTTCACCGTCCAGGAAGGCGGCGATATCGGCCACCGTCGGGTGGTCGAAGACCAGCACGGCCGGCAGCGTCGCCGACAACACCCGCCCCAGCGCGCCCCGCAAATCCACGGCGGCCAGGCTGTCCAGCCCCAGTTCGCGCAAGGGCCGGCGCGGGTCGGGCCGTTCCCCCGGCGCCAGGCCCAGCACCGATGCCGCCTGCCTTGCCACCAGGTCGACCAGTTCCCGGCGCCGCCGGTCGGGCGCCAGGGCCGCCAGTTCCGCCCGGCGGCTGTCTTCACCTTGGCGCTTGGGCAGCAGGTCGGCGAACAGGGCGGGACCGGCGGCCATCGCCGCCCAGTCGATCTCCGCGATCGTCACCATGGCGGGTGTCGCGGGATCGCCCAACACCCTTGCCAGACCGGTCAATGCCGCCGACGGCTTCAGCGCCCGCAGGCCCCGCGCGGCCGCGCGGCCGGAACCGGCACGCACCGCCATCCCGACTTCCGCCCATGGGCCCCAGGCGATGCTGGTCGCCGGCAACCCCTGCAAGCGCCGCCATTCGGCCAGCCTGTCCAGATAGCGGTTGGCGGCGGCATAGGCGGCCTGTCCGGCATTGCCCGTAAGCCCGGCCAGGGAGCCATAGAGCACGAACAGGCTGAGCGGCCGGTCCGCCGTCAGCCGGTGCAGTGCCCAGGCGCCGCCGGCCTTGGCCGCGATCACCGCGGATGCGCGGGCGGGATCGATAGTGGCGATGGTGGCATCCTCCAGCAGTCCCGCCGCGTGGAAAACCCCGTCCAGCGGCGGCAGGCCCGCCAGCCCCGCCGCCAGCGCCCGGCCCAAGGCCGCCTCATCCGCCACGTCGGCCGCCAGATAGGTCACGCGGCAGCCGCCGGCCGACAGCTCCGCCAGCAGCGCCGCATCACCCGGCCGCCGGCCGATCAGCAGCAGCCCGCCGGCCCCGCCATCGGCCAGCCAGCGCGCCGTCGCCAGCCCCAACCCGCCCAGCCCGCCCGTGACCAGATAGGATCGGTCCGGACGCGGCACGAAACCCGACCCCGACGGTGCCGGCAACCGGCGCAGGCGCGCGACCATGGCCTTGCCCTGCGACCAGCGCACCTGTTCCCCGGGCAGCAGGCGCTGGCCATCACCGGTGCCGCCCATCCGGCCCGCATCCTCCAGCCCCACCGTCAGCGCCAGCCCCTCCAGCAACCCATCCGCCGGGCTGCCGAGCCGGGCGCTGCACCATACGGGGCCGGACGTCGACCGGACCTGATCCAGTGCCGCCAGGAAGGCGGCGGGATCGGGGGCCAATGCCTCCCCGGTTCCCGCTAGCAACAGGCCCGCCGGGACGGTGGGTGCCGCCAATGCCGGCTGCCAGTCGATGGCGTAAAGACCCGCCACCTCGCCCTGCAGGGCGGTTTGCGACAGGCGGCGGATGGTGAAACCCTCGATGGACAGCAGCGGCCGGCCATCGTCGGGATCGGTGATCGAAACGTCCAGGGTGACATTGTCGGCCGCCAGCCGCGCCGCCCCCGCCGGCCCGCCGGCCACGGCGATGGCCACCCGCCCCGGCAACGGCCCCGCCACCGTCAGGCGCTTCAGATGGACGGGCATGGAGGCGCGCAGGCCCGCCCGGTCGCCCGCCTGCGCCGCCAGCCAGTCCGGCCCGCCGATGACCTGCAGGCAGGCATCCAGCAGCAACGGATCGACCGGCACCGATCCCGTCCGGCCGATATCGACCAGGGCCGAGGCCGAGGCCCCGTCGATGCAAAAATCCGACAGCACGCGATAGCTGGCGCCCAGCGACAGGCCGACCCCGTCCAGGAAATCATGGAAGGCCGCCGGATCGGCCCCCCGCCCTGCCGCCCTCGCCGCCGCCGCCGTCACCGTTCCCGCGCCATGGCGTCCCTCGGCATGGCAGGTCCAGCCGCCGGCCCCATCGGCACTGCACACACGGAAAGTGCCATCGGCCGCGGTGACCAGCTGCAATCGCCGGCTGTCCCCATTCTCAAGGGTCAGGGCGGCGCGGAAATCCACATCCTCCACCGCCCCCTTGCCCGCCGCCAGGGCGAAGGCCAGGAAGAAGGCCGCCGGCACGGTGATGCGCCCGAAATAGCGGTGATGGTCCAGGAAGGGGAAGGTCCCCACCCCCACCAGCACCTCATGCACGACCTCCCGCCCGGCAATGTCCAGCCGGCGGCCCGGCAAGGTGCCGGATGCCACCGCCCCCGCCTCGGCACGTGGCGGGAAATCGACCCAGCAGCGGCGATGCTGCCAGGGATAGGTGGGCAACGCGGCGACGGGGCGCGGGGTCGGGAAGGCGGCGACAAGGCGTACCGGCGCGCCCAGCGCATGCAATTCGCCCAGGGCCGACAGCAAGGTCGCCCGTTCCGGCCGGTCGCGGCGCAGGGTGGCCACGGCCCGTCCCGGACCCTCGCCGACGATCTCGCGGACGGAACGGGTCAGCACCGCATGCGGCCCGATCTCCACGAACAGTTCCACCCCGTCGCCCGCCATGGCGGCAACGGCATCGGCGAAGCGCACGGGTGCCGCGATGGTGTCCGCCCAATAGGCGGCATCGAACCTTGCCTGCCCGTCGCGCCGCCGCCCGGTCAGCGTGGAATAGAGCCGTACCTGCCCGTCCGCCGCCGGCGCCAGCCCGTCGAGCGCCATGCGCAGTTCCGGCTGCAAAGCCACCATCGACCGGCTGTGGAAGGCGTAGCACACATCCAGTCGCCGCATGGCTACGCCCTTGGCCGCCAGCGCCGCCAGACCCGCCTGCGTCCCCGCCACCACGCAGGAGGTGGGCGCATTGATGGCGGCGATGTCCAGGCCGGTGCCAGCGATCAATCCCGCCAATGCATCAGGCGGCAGGTTCACCGAAGCCATGCCGCCGCCGCCATGGGCCGCCTGCATCACCCGCCCGCGATGCACGGCCACGCGCATGGCCTGGGCCAGGTCCAGCAGGCCGGCCGCATGTGCCGCCGCGATCTCCCCCACGCTGTGCCCGGCCACGGTGTCGGGCTCCACCCCCCAATGGGCCAGCAGCCGGGTCAGGGCGATCTGGATGGCGGCCAGCACGGGCTGTGCCACCACCGTCTCCGCCAGCCATTCGCCATCGGCCAGCATGGCGCTGATGGTCCAGCCGGTCAGCGGTTCGACCAGCGCGTCGGCCTGCCCGATCACCGCCCGGAAGACGGGTTCCGCGGCCAGCAGGTCGCGGCCCATGCCCGCCCATTGGCTGCCCTGGCCGGAAAAGACGAAGCCCGTCCGCCGGCGGCGTGCCGGTTCCTCCGGCCCCACCTCCCCACCCTCGGCCAGGATGGCGCGCAGGGCCGATGCCGCCCCGGCATGGCCCTCGGCCACCACCGACAGCCGGTATTCATGCGGCGTGCGGCGCGCGCCCGCCGTGAAGGCGATATCGGCGAACGGTACCGGCGGGCTGCTTTCCAGCCAGTCCGCCATGCGCGCCACGGCGTCGCGCAAAGCCGGCCGGCTGCGCGCCGACAGGGGCAACAGGAAGGGGCCGGCGGGCGGGGCGGCGGATACCCCCGTCCCCGGTGCCTCGCGCAACAGCACATGGGCATTGGTGCCCGACCAGCCGAAGGAGCTGACGGCGGCGATGCGCGGCCTGTCCCCGGCGGGCCAGGAGGCCGGTTCCCGCACGATGGACAGCCGCGTGCCCGCGATCTCGATATTGGGGTTCAGGGCCCCCAGCCGGCGATAGGGCGGGACCATGCCCTGGCGCAGGCAGAAGACGGCCTTGATCACCCCGGCCAGACCCGATGCCGCCCCCGCATGGCCGATATTGGCCTTCACCGCCCCCAGCAGGCAGGGACCGGTGGTGTCGGCGACACCATAGGTCTCGGCCAGCGCCTCCATCTCGATCGGGTCGCCCAGCGGCGTGCCCGTGCCATGCGTCTCCACATAGCCGACATCGCCGGCGCCCAGGCCGGCCCGCGCCAGGGCGCTGCGGATCACGTCCGCCTGCGCCTTCTGGTTGGGGGCGGTCAGGCCGTTGCTGCGCCCATCCTGGTTGATCGCCGTGCCGGCCAGCACCGCCAGCACCGGATCGCCATCGCGCCGGGCGGCATCCAGAGGCTTCAGCACGATCGCCCCGCAACCTTCGGCAATCACCACCCCATCGGCACGCGCGTCAAAGCTCTTGCAGCGCCCGTCCGCCGCCATCATCCCCATCTTGGACGATGGCACCAGCGACATGGGCGACAGCAGCACATTGACCCCGCCGACCAGGGCCATGTCGCATTCCCCGCGCTCCAGGCTCTGCGCCGCCAGATGCAGTGCCACCAGCGACGACGAGCAGGCGGTATCCACCACCAGGGCCGGCCCGCGCAAATCCCACAGGTAGGAGACGCGCCCCGCGATGGCGTTCAGCGCCACGCCCGTGCCGGAGAAGGGCTGCAGCTCCTCCAGCCGGTCGAAGGTGCGGGCGGAATATTCATGATTATAGGCGCCGACGAACACACCGGTACGGCTGCCGGCCAGCGATGCGCGGGTTTGTCCCGCCGCCTCGAACGCCTCCCACGCCACTTCCAGCATCAGGCGCTGCTGCGGGTCCATCCAGGCCGCCTCGCGCACGCCCAGCCCGAAGAAGGGCGCGTCGAACCCCGCGACATCGGCAAGGAACCCGCCCCAGCGTGTGGTCATCTTGGCCGGAACGTCGGGGTCGGGATCGTAGAAGGCTTTCCAGTCCCAGCGGTCGGCCGGGATTTCCCCGATCGCATCGCCGCCATCGGCCAGCAGGTCCCAGAACCGTACCGGATCCTCCGCCCCACCCGGATAGCGGCAGCCCATGCCGATGATGGCCATGGGCACGGCCGTGTCGCGGGCGGGCGCGGTCTCCGCCTGGGCCGCCTTGCGCTGCAGGTCGCGGACCAGCAGGGCCAGTTTCTGCGGTGACAGGCGGGAAAGCCGTTCCTCCAGCTCCATGGCTCAGCCCTCCGCCCGGTAGCGCTGTCCGGCCTCGTCCTCCGACAGGCCCTCCAGCATGTCCAGCAGGCCGTCCAGGCTGTCCAGATCATCGTCCGATGCAGCGGGCCCGGCCCCGGCCAGCAGCGGCACCTCCATGCGTTCCGCCAAATGCAGGGCCAGATCGGCCACGGTCGGGTGTTTCCAGACCAGGGTGACGGGCAGCTTCAGGCCGGTATCCGCCTCCAGCCGGTTGCGGGTCTCCAGCGCCATCAAACTGTCGAAGCCCAAATCCTTCAAGGCCGTGTTGCGCTCCACCGCCTCGGGCGACAGGCGCAGCACGCGGGCCAGCACATCGGCCAGATGCGCCTCCAGCCTGCCCTGCCGGGCCCAGCCCACGGGTTCGGCCAGGAGCGCGCCGCGCAGGTCGGTCGCCACCTCGCGCACCGGTGCGGCCGGCAGGGCGATGTCGGACAGCAGCGGAGATGCCGCCAGCGCCGGATAGGCCTGGGCCCATCGGCGGCGGTCGAAGGACATCACCGCCAGTTCCGCCACATCCAGGTCGAGGCAGCGCATCAGCAGGTCCAGCCCGCGTTCGGCCGGTAGGGCTTCCACCCCGCGCTGCGCCAGCCCGTCCACCGCCCCGGCGACCAGCCCGATCTGTCCCCAGGGCGACCAGTTGATCGACAGGCCCGGCAGCCCGCGCGACCGCCGCGACCGGGCGACGGCGTCCAGGGCGGCATTGGCCGCCGCGTAATTGCCCTGTCCGGGTGAGCCGAGGAAGGAGGCGAGGCCGGAGAACAGCACGAAGAAATCCAGCGAGCGGCCGGCCGTGCCCTCATCCAGGATCAGGGCGCCGCCCTGCTTGGCGGCCAGCAACCGTTCGAAGCGCCCGGCATCCTGTTGCAGCAGGATGCCGTCATCCAGGCTTCCCGCCGCATGGATGACACCGCGCAGGGGGCGATCCGGCCGGTCGATATCGTCCAGCAGCGCCAGCATGCGCGCCCGGTCGGCCACATCGACCTGTCTTATATCCAGTTCCACGCCGGTCGCGGCGATGGCGTCCAGTGCCGTCGCCAGCACCTCTCCCGGCGGACGCCTTCCGGTCAGGACCAGGCAGCCGGCCCCGGCCCTGGCCAACCGTTCGGCGACGGCCAGCCCCAGACCGCCCAGGCCGCCGGTGACCAGATAGGTGCCGTCGCGGCGCAGCGCCGCCGGCTCGCCCGGCGTCACCGCAACCCCCGTCAGCCGCGCCACCGACAGGCCGCCACCGCGCACAACCACCTGCGTCTCTGGCTGATCGGCCAGCAGCAGCCGGGCGAAGGCCGCCCAGTCGTCCGCACCAGGCACCGGGGGCAGGTCGGCCAGGCTGCACCGTAGTTCCGGATGCTCATGCGCCACCGTCCGGCCCAGGCCCCAGACGGGCCCCTGCGCCGGTACCGCGCCGTCAAGCTGCACCCCGGCCGTGGCCAGCCACAGGCGGGGCGGGTTGCGCGAGCCCGCACGGGCCAGCCCCTGCACCAGATGCAGGGCGCCGATAACGCCCTGCCGCCGTTCCTCCGCCGGCGTCAGGCCGGGCAGGCCCAGCGCCCCCAGATGCACGATGCCGGCGAATGCTCTGGTCACGGTCTCCGGCACAGCGGAAACCGTCTCCACCCGGGCGCCGGAGGTGGTCAATGCCGATGCCAGGGCCGCCCGCTCCGCCTCTCCACCGCCGACCAGCAGCCATTGACTGCCCGTCGCCCCGACTGGGGGTAGTGGTGCCGACCGCCAATCGATGCGCCACAGCCAGGACGCATGGTCGGGTGCGGCGTCGGGCAGCAGGGCGTGGGCGTCCTGATAGGAGATGGGCCGGTCCAGGGCCCCACGGTTATGGGCCAGCAGTTCGGCCACCGGCGCATGCGGATCATGGACGGCCGACATCAGGGCATAGATCATCAACCCCGCATCCAGCGCCCGCCCCACATTGGGATACATGGCGACATGGCGCACCAGGGCCGGGTCGACGGCGGGATCGGCCGCCACCCTGGCCAGGTTGTCCTCGAAATCGCCGTCATACAGGCAATTGGCGATGGGGCCGCTGACATCGGTGCAGGACAGCAGCCGCATGCGCGCACCGGCCAGCAGTTCGGCGAACTGTGCCGTGGTGGCCGAATAGGTGGACAATTCCGGCAGGTCGACCGACGAGGACCCGGTGGCCAGCACTTCCGCCAGGATCAGCCGCCCGCCCGGCGCCAGATGGGTGCGGATATTGGTGAACAGCGATGCCTTGTCGGCGATCAGGCCCGATACCTCGAACCCGAACACCAGGTCATAGGTGCCGGGGAACGGCGTGGCGGCACTGTCGCGCTGGTACAGCCTTACCCGCCCGCCCAGCCCCAGCCCGGCCGCCCTTCCATTGCCGATTTCCGCCTGGCGGGCAGACAGGGTATAGCCCTCCACCGACAGGCCGGGATTGGCACCCGCCAGATCGATCAGATCGCTGCCATAGCCGCAGCCGAAATCGAAGGCGCTTTTCAGGCTGCCCATCTCGATGCCCCGGAACAGCAGCCGGCGCAGTTCCCGCTGGCCATCGACCAGCAACTTCTGCTGGGCCGGGTCATGTTCGGGCTGGAACACGGTACGCAGCCAGGAGAAGCCGGGTACGCGCACGGGCAGCAGGCTCCAGGTCAGGTAACCGCTCAGCACCTCCTGCGAGGCTTCGACCCCGCCTTGGGCCAGCCGCGCCTCATGATAGGCCGCACCCTGGTCGTAATAACCGCCGATCTCCGTCTGTCCGGCGGATGCCGGAGGCGGCAGGATGGTGCGGGCACCGTCCACCGGTTCCGCCCAGTAGCGCTGGCGCTGCCAGGGATAATGCGGCAGGTCGATGGGCGGCACGGGGCCGGGCAGCAGCGCGGCCCAGTCCAGCGCGGCACCGGCAGCGTAAAGCGCCCCCGCCGCTTCGGCCAGCGGTCCCGCCGCCGGCACGTCGCGGCGCAGGCAGGCGACGGCGCGCGACAGCCGGCCGGCGGCCTGGATATTCTCCGTCATGGCCGGGACCAGCACCGGATGCGGCCCCAGTTCGACCAGGACATCCGTGCCCCGGGCCACCAGCCCCTCCACCACCGCGCCGAACAGCACGGGCTGGCGCAGGTTGCGGCACCAGTAATCCGCATCCAGCTCCCCGCCCTTCACGGGCAGGCCGGTGACGGTGGACAGCATGGTCACCAGCCCGTCGCGCGGCGACAGGTCGCGCAGCAGCATTGCCAGTTCCGGCAGCAGCGGGTCGACCTGCGGGCTGTGGCTGGCCACATCCACCCTCACCTTGCGGGCGAAGACGCCGTCCGCCTCCAGCCGTGCCGCCAGCCTGTCGATGTCATCGGCATCGCCGGCCAGCACAATGGACCGGCGGCTGTTGGCCACCGCCACGGACAGGGTCCCCCGGAACGGGGCGATCCGTACCTCCGCATCCTCCAGCGACAAGTCGGTCAGCAGCATGGAGCCCTGGCCGGCGATGCCGGACAGCAACCGGCTGCGCAGGGCGATGATGCGGGCCCCATCCTCCAGCGACAGGATGCCGGCGACATGCGCCGCCGCCACCTCCCCCATCGAATGGCCGACGACAGTATCGGGCACGATCCCCCGGGACCGCCACAGCGCGGCCAACGCCACCTGCAGGGCGAACAAGGCGGGCTGTACCAGATCGATCCGATCCCAGGCCGCACCCGCGCGGATCAGGCCGGCCACGGACAGGCCCAGATGCGGCGCCAGCGCCCCGCTGGCCGCCTCCAGCGCACCAGCGAAGGCAGGATCACCCATCAGGTCCCTGGCCATGCCGGTCCATTGCCCGCCCTGGCCGGGAAAGATGAAGACCACGCGCGGCCGCGACGCCACCCCGGCACTGGCCAGCGCCTGCCAGCCCTCGCCTTCACTCCCCCCCTCCAGCCAGCCGGCCAGTGCGGCGCGCAGGCCGGCGGCATCGGCGGCGGTCAGGGCCAGCCGGTGCGGATGATGCGCCCGGCGCCGCGCCGTGGCCCGGCACAGGGCGGCGGCATCATCCCCGCCGGACAGCCGGTCCAGATAGGCAGCGGCCAGATCACGCAGGGCGCCGGGGCCGCGCGCCGACAGGGGCAGCAGCAGGGCCGGGGGTTGATCCGCCACCGGCAGCGCCGGCGCGCCGGGTGCCGCCTCCACCACGACATGGGCATTGGTACCGGCAAAGCCGAAGGCGCTGACGCCGGCCACGGGCCGCACCGCATCCCACGGCCGGGCACTGGTCGGCACCCGCAGGTCGGCGGCCGACCAGTCGATCTCCGGATTGGGCCGGGTGAAGTTCAGCACGGGCGGAATGGTGCGGTGCTTCAGCGCCAGCACGGTCTTGATCAGCCCGGCCATGCCGGCCGCACTTTCCAGATGGCCGAGATTGGTCTTCACCGCCCCCAGGACCAGCGGCACGCCCCGCAGTTCCGCCGGACGCAGGGCGCGGGCCAGGGCGTTGACCTCGATCGGGTCGCCCAGGCTGGTGCCCGTGCCATGCGCCTCGACATAGGAGATGTCGGCCGCATCCACCCCGGCATCGGCCAGGGCGCGGGCGATCACCGCCTCCTGCGCCGGACCATTGGGCACGGTCAGGCCATTGCTGCGGCCATCCTGGTTCACCGCCGACCCGCGCAGCACGGCCAGGACAGTGTCGCCCGCCGCCAGCGCGTCCGACAGGCGCTTCAGCACCACCACGCCGCACCCCTCACCCCGGACATAACCGTCGGCGGCTGCGTCGAAGCTCTTGCAGCGCCCATCGCGGGCCAGGGCCCCCATGCGGCAGAAATACAGCGTCGTCTCCGGCGACAGGATCAGGTTGACCCCACCGGCCAGGGCCGCATCGCATTCCCCCGCCCGCAGCGCTTGGATGGCCAGATGCACGGCCACCAGCGACGATGAACAGGCCGTGTCCACCGCCATGCATGGCCCCTGCAGGCCCAGCAGATAGGACAGGCGCCCCGCCGCCGCACTATAGGCATTGCCCGGCCCGTAATAGGGCTCGCGCCGCGTCAGGTCACCCAGCACGCGCAGGTAATCGCCGCTGCCGATACCCAGATAGACGCCGGTGCTGCTGCCCGCCAGCCGGTCCAGCGGCAGTCCCGCATCCTCCAGCGCCTCCGCCGCCACCTCCAGGAACAGGCGGTGCTGCGGGTCCAGGCTTTCCGCCTCGCGCGGGGAGATGCCGAAGAAGCCGGCATCGAACCGGTCGACCTGTTCCAGGAAGCCACCGTCGCGGGTGTAGATCCTGCCCACCGCATCGGGATCGGGATCGTACCAGGCATCCGCATCCCAGCGGTCGGCCGGTACCCGCCCCACCGCCGAACGGCCCTGGACCAGCAGGTCCCAGAAGGCGGCGATATCGGCGGCACCGGGGAAACGGCAGCCCATGCCGATGACGGCGATGGGGGCATGGCGCGCCCCCTCCAGGTCGGCGATCCTGGCTTCGGCTTCTTCCAGCAGCAGCAGCAATTCGCGGGTCGGGTCCAGCGTCTCGTCCCTCATCGCGTGCTCCCCCGGCGGGCGGCCAGTTTGCGCTGCACATAATCGGCCAGGGCCGCCTCGTCCATCGATGCCACCTTCTCGCGCAGGGTGCTGGATGCGGGTTCCTTCACCACCACGGCCGGGGATGGCAGATCGCCGGCGATCAGGCGAGCCAGGGCCGCCAGCGTGGGATGGTCATAGGTCAGGGTCGCCGGCAGCGGCCGGCCGGTCCGGCGGACCAGCTCCGCGCGCAATTCAAGGGCCATCAGGCTATCCATTCCAAACATGCTGAACGGCTGGTCGGGATCGACCGCCATCTCCCCGCCCAGGCGCAGCACCGACCGCACCACCCGCCCGATCTCCCGCTCCGCCAGCCGCAGCCGGTCGCCGGGCGGGGCCTGGTCCAGCAGGGCGGCAAGGTCGCCCGTCGCCGGCACAGCCACCGCGCGCGGGGCCAGCCGGTCCAGCAGGGCGGTATCGTCGAAGGCGCGCCAGGCCTGCCAGTCGAAAGGCAGCACGGCAACCGGCCCCGGCCACCCGGCCAGGGCGACGAAGGCGGCCAACCCCGCCGCCGGGTCCAGCATCCGCACGCCCCGCCTTGCCCAGGCGGCACCGTCCGCATCGGCCGCCATGCCCAGGCCGCGCCAGGGGCCCCAGGCGATGCTGGCCACCTTGCGGCCATCGGCGGACAGGGCGGATGCCGCCGCATCCAGCCAGGCATTGGCGGCGGCATAATTGCCCTGGCCCGCCGACCCCAGCGTGCCGGCGGCAGACGAGAACAGGGTGAGGAAATCCAACTCCACCCCATCGGCCAGGGCCAGCAGGCTGGCCAGACCATCCAGCTTGGGCGCCAGCACGGTGGCGAACGCGTCCCAGTCCAGGCCCGACAGCACCCCATCGCGCAGCAGCCCCGCCGCATGCACGATACCCGCCAGCGGCGGCGCACCCGTGGCAGCGATCGCCTGCCCGACCGCATCCGCATCGGTGATGTCGGCCCGCACGGGCATTGCCACCACGCCGCCCCGCGCCAGTTCATCCAGCAATCCCGCATCCGGGTCCGACCGGCCCAGCAGCAGCAGGTGCTTCGCCCCAAGCCGTGCCAGATCGCGGGCCACGGCCAGGCCCAGCCCGCGCGTGGCCCCGGTCACCAGATAGGATCGGTCGGGCCGCAGCGTAACCGGTGTGGCCGAAGCCGCCGCCACCGGCAGCAGCCGCGCCGCGCGCCACCCGCCACGCCAGGCCCATTGCCGTTCCCCCGCCGCCCGGCAGACACCCAGCCGGGGTAGGAGGTCGCGGATCACCGCCGCCGCATCCGCATCGTCCGACAGGTCCAGCAGCACGGGGGCGGCTTCGGCCCGTTCCAGTGCCGCCGTGCGGCCCAGGCCCCAGAGCGTGGCGCCGGCCGGGCTGGTCACCACCCCTTGCGCACCTCGGGTCACCCACAGCGCGGGTACGTCGACAGTGGCCAGGGCCAGGGCACCCTCCAGCACCGGGCGCAGGTCCCCCGTCCCTGCCCGGGGGGGCAGGTCCAGGGCCGACAGATGCAGCACCCCGGCAATGTCCACCATCCGCCGCCCCGCCAGTTCCCCCGGCGTGACGCATTCCATCTCCAGACCGGCGGCGGCCAGCGCAGCGGCGACACCGCCCCGGTCTGGTACCACCAGCCAGCTTCCGGCGGGCATCATACCGGCCGGCGGCTCGATCGGTTCCCACGCCACTCCCAGCAAGGGCGGCAGAGCGGCCAGCGGCTCGGTGATCCAATGGCGCACCCGCTGGAACGGGTATGTCGGCAGCGGCACCGGACGGCGTCCACCCGCCACGTGCAATGCTTCCAACCGCACGGCCACCCCGGCACTCCAGGCACCGGCCACGCATTCCAGGAACCGGCGGCGATCCTGCCCGCCGGGCCGCAGGCTGGACAGCCAGGTGATGGCGGCATCCGGCAGTTCCCGCCGCGCCAGGGCCACCAGCGCCGGGCCGGGCCCGATCTCGATCACGCAGCCGATACGCCGGCCAGCCAGGGCGCCCAGCGCCGGGGCGAAAGCCACCGGTTCACGGATCTGCCGGCCCCAATAGGCCCCATCGGGGACCACCGTCACCGGCAATCCCGTCAGGGTGGAAACCCAGGGCAGCGACGGCGCCCCGGCGGCGACAGTGCCGGCCAAGGCCGCGAACGGCACCACCGCCGGGTCCATCAGCGGGGAATGGAAGGCATGGCTGACCGCCAGCTTCTTGCAGCGGATGCCGCGTGCCGACAGGCCGGCGGCAATCGCGTCCAGGGCCGCCGCATCACCGGACAGCACCGTTTCCGCCGCCCCATTCAGCCCGGCGATGCCCACCCGGTCGCCGGTAAGGCCGGCAAGATCGGCCGCCGGGGCGAACACGGCGATCATGGCGCCGTCGCGCGGCAATGCCTGCATCAACCGCCCGCGCGCCACCACCAGCCGCGCCGCATCCTCCAGCCCCAGCACGCCCGCCGCCCAGGCGGCGGCGAATTCCCCCACGCTGTGGCCCAGCACCAGATCGGGTTCCACCCCCAGCCCGCGCCACAGCGCCACCAACCCTGCCTGCAAGGCGAACAAGGCCGGCTGAGCATATGCCGTGTCGTTCAGTCGCGGATCATCCCCGCCGCCCAACCACATATCGGCCAGATCCGGCAGGTCCGCCATGGCAGCCAGGCAGCGATCGACCGTCGCGCGGAACAGCGGCTCTTCCCGATAAAGCCCGGCCGCCATGCCGGCATATTGCGTGCCCTGGCCGCTGAACAGGAAAGCCACACGTGTCCGCCCGCCGGCTGCCGCCGTGCCGTGCTGTCCGTCACCCACGGTCAGGCGGGTGACGGCATCGGCCATGTCATCGGCAACCACGGCCAGCCGCTTTTCCAGCCTTGCCCGGCCCGTGGCCAACGTCCAGGCGGCATCGGCCAGGGCCGGCGCATCGGGGGCCGACAAGGCCGCCGCCATGTGGCCGCACAGGGCCGACAGGGCCGCATCATCGCGCGCCGACAGGGCCAGAAGCTGCGGCCCCGCCGCAGCCTCCACCACCGGCGCCAGCGCGTCATCGGCGCGGATCACCAGATGCACATTGGTCCCGCTCATGCCGAAGGCACTGACCCCGGCCACGCGCGGCCCCTGCCAATCGGTCAGGCGTACGGGCACCTCGGCCGGTACCGCACCCAGGTCCAGGGCCGGGTTGGGCCGGATGAAATGCAAATGCGGCGGGATGCGGCCGTGGCGGATCATCAGGGCCACCTTGATGGTGGCGGCGATGCCGGCCGCCGCCTCCAGATGGCCGATATTGGTCTTCACCGTGCCGACATGCAGCGGCGTGGTCCGTCCCTGCTGCACAGCGGCCAGTGCCGCGATCTCGATCGGGTCTCCCAGGCTGGTGCCCGTGCCATGTGCCTCCACATAGGTGACGGCATGCGGTTCCATCTCCGCCTGGGCAAGGGCGGCACGGATCACCGCCTGCTGGGCCGACCCGCTGGGTACGGTCAGGCCGGCGGCGGCCCCGCCATGGTTGACGGCCGATCCGGCAATGACGGCGATGATGCTGTCCCCTGCCGCCCGCGCGTCGGACAGGCGCTTCAGCGCCACCATCCCCGCCCCCTCGCCCCGACCGTAACCATCGGCCGACGCGTCGAAGGTCTTGCAGCGGCCGTCGGCGGCCAGGGCCTTCAGCCTTGCCATGGTGACGAACGTGTCCGGCACTAGGATCAGGTTAGCCGCTCCCGCCAAGGCCAGGTCGCATTCCCCGTTCCGCAGGCTCTGGCAGGCCAGATGCACGGCGAGCGCGGAGGAGGAACAGGCCGTGTCCACGGCCATGGCCGGCCCCGTCACGCCCAGCACATAGGACAGCCGTCCGGCCAGGAAGCTGGTGCCCGTGCCGGTGCCTACATAGGCATCCAGGTCGGCCGGATCGGCGCTGGCCCGCACCAGCCGGTCGTAATCCTGGTTCATGGTGCCGATGAACAGGCCCGTGCGGCTGCCGGCCAGACGGTCGGCGGCGATGCCGGCATGTTCCAGGGCTTCCCAGGCCACCTCCAGCAGCAGGCGCTGCTGTGGGTCCATCGTCACCGCCTCGCGCGGGGAGATGTTGAAAAAGCCGGCATCGAAACCGCGCACCTCCGCCAGCAGGGCCGCCTGCCGGCAATAGGATTTGCCCGGCACCGACGGGTCGGGGTCATAGACGGCGTCCATGTCGAACCGGTCGGGCGGAATGGGGGCGACCCCATCCACCCCGTCGCACAGCATGCGCCAATATCCGTCCGGCCCGTCGCCCCCGCCGGGAAAGCGGCAGCCGATGCCGACAATGGCGATCGGTTCCCGCTCCCGCGCACGCAGCCGCCCCTTCATGTCGCGGACGGCGACAAGGGCGGCGCGCAGGGCGGTTGCCTGGTCGGGGGGATTGCTCATCGACAGCCCTTATTCACCCGACGGGGCGGATTTGGTCCGCCGCCCGCCGCGCCGTGGGGATGCGACATCGGCGGCGGCCAGCGGCAGGCCCGGCTTGCGCGCACTGACCAGCACATACTGGAATTGCAGCACGGCCAGGGTCGACTGGTGCCATTGCAGCAAGGTCTCCAGCCCCAGCCGTTTCACGGCGTCGGGGTCGCCCAGCATCTCCATCACATGCTTGCCGAAGCCGACGAACACCTCCTGCGACAGGTCCCGCACCTCGATATCGACGAAGCCCGCCTGTTCCAGCCGGCTGGCATAGGTGTCCAGGTCATAGAGATTTTCCGCCGGAATGGCCCAGAGGCGCGCGGCCAGCAGGTCCACCACCTTGGCTACCAGCGGCCGGTCGCGACGTGGCACGATATCGGCCAGGGCGAGGCGCCCGCCATGGTCCAGCACCCGATAGGCCTCGGAGAAGAAATCGGCGCGGCTGTCGAAATGCAGGGCCGATTCCACGGCCACCACCCGCGTCACCGACCCGGTGGGTACCGGCAGGCGCGTGGCGTCGGCTTGGTGCAATTCCACCCGTCCCTCCAGCCCCGCCGCCTTCACCCGCGCCTTGGCGGCCTCGATCTGCTCGGGAATGACATTGACGCCGATGATCCGTTCCGGCTTCAGCCGTTCGGCCCAGCGTATATCCTGGTCGCCGAAGCCGAAGCCGGCATCCAGCACCACATCCCCCTCCCCGATGCCGGCGGCGGCGGCCACCTGGTCGACCAGGGCAGCAGCAGCGGCATCGTAATCGGCGGGGGGATCAGCCCAATATCCCAGGTTGAGATAAAGACTCTCAAGCCCCAGGGCCTTGGCGGCGCCATAGACGGCGGCAAGGCTGGCGGACGGGGTGCCGTTATCCCCCTTCAGAACCGGCGTGGCGGCAGGGCTCATCTCGTGTCCTCCAGTTCCTGGATCAGCAGGGATGTCAGTTCGTCATCGCTGAGCATGTCGAGATCGGCGTGATCGGTCACCGCGGCCGCCACCGGGGCGGGTCCGGCACTTTCGGCCAGGGCGAACAGATGCTCCAGCAGATATCCGGCCAGCGCATGCAGGTTGGCCCGGTCCAGGATCAGCGTGGCCGGCAAGGGCCGCCCCAGCAGCGATTGCAGTCGGTTGCGGAACTCGATGGCCATCAGGCTGTCCATGCCCAGATCGAAGAAGCCCTGGCGCGCGGGCACCGCCATCCCGGCGGGCAGGCCGATGGCGGCGACCAGGGCCGGGCGCAACATATCCTCCAGCATCTCCCGCCGCCGCTCCGGCGCCGCCGCCGCCAGCCGGGATTGCCAGTCGGCGAAGACATTCTCTTTCGTCCCCGCATCCAGCCTGGCCTTGGGACGCACAGCGTCGAACAGGCCGGCGCGCGTGGCCCCGGCACCCGACAGGTAGCGGCCCCAATCGACGGGTAGGGCCGCCACCTGGGCCAGACCGGATGACAGGGCGCGGCCGATCAGGTCCATGCCTTCATCCCGGGTGAAGGGGCGCACGCCGCGCGCCGTCCAGGCGTCATCATCGCGCACCGCGGCCATGCCACCGCCGGCCCAAGGCCCCCAATTGATCGACAGGGCCGGCAGCCCCGCCGCCGCACGCCGCCGGCACAGCGCATCCAGGCCGGCATTGGCGGCGGCATAATTGCCCTGGCCGGGCGACCCGATCAGGGAGGCGCCGGAGGAATAGCAGACGAACAGGTCCAGCCCCCGGTCACGCGTCAGAGCGTCCAGGATCAGGGCGCCGTTCAGCTTGGGCGACAGGACCGGTTCCGTCGCCGCCCAGTCCAGCCCCGTCAAGGTACGGTCGGCCAGGGTGCCGGCGGCATGGAACAGGCCGGCCAGCGCCGGCCGCCGCACCCCGTCCATCTCGCCCAGCAGGTCGGCCATGGCCGCCCGGTCGGTGACGTCGGCGGCGACGATGCGGATATCCGCACCCGCTGCCGTCAGGGATGCCGGCACCTCCCCGCCCCGCCGCCCCGTCAGGGTGATGTGCCGCGCCCCCTGGCGCACCAGCCATTCGGCGGTCGCCAGGCCCAGTTCGCCCAGGCCGCCGGTGATCAGGTAATTGGCATCGGCCCGGATGGCAGGCGCCGGACCGGCGGGACCCGTCGGCAGCAGCCTGGCCGCCTCCACCCCGCCTTCGCCGATCCGCACCCGGTCCTCGACACCGCCGGCCAGCAGGTGGGCGGCGGTCGCCCGCCAGTCCCCGGGCCCGGCAAGGTCGACCAATCCGCCCCAGCGGTCGGGCAGTTCCAGTGCCGCCACCGCCCCCAGACCCCAGAGCGTGGCATGGGAAAGGTCACCATCCCGGGTCACCAGCCACAGGCGCGGCGTGCCGGGTGCCGCGGCCAGGGCCCGGACGATCGCCAGCGCCGGTTCGATCACTGCCCGCGCATCGCCACCGGCCAGCGGCAGGAAGGCCACGCCATCCGCCACATTCGCCAGGGCCGCCGGCAGTTCAGCCGCCGATACGACCTGCACGCTGCCCGCCCCGCCGGCCCGCAGCGCATCGGCCAGCGGCGACGCATCGTCACCGACCAGCAGCCAGCGCCCGGCCCTGGCGGCGACGGGCGGGGGCAGCTTCTTCCAGTCCAGGCGATAGAGCGGCCCGGCATCGCCGGCCGACAGTGCCCGCATCATCACGTCGCGCCGCGCCCGGCGCAGGCGCAGGCCGCGCGCCTCGGCCACCACGCGGCCCATGGCCGCGTCGTAAAGGGTGAAATCGCCCGCGAACATATCATCGCGGCCTGCCTCCCCCGGCCACAGCACGGCATGGCAGACCAGGTCGCCGCCGGCGTCGCCGAAGAACCGGAAGCTGTCCACGCCCACGGGGATCACCGCCACCGACAGGTCGGTGCCCATCACCGACTGCGACGCCGCCCCGAACACCTGATAGCAGCTGTCATGCAGGCCGGGATGGAAGGCGAAGCTGCCGTCGCGTCGGTCGGACGGCTCCGGCGCGCGCATGCGGCCGATGGCCTCCCCCTCGCGCCGCCAGATCGTATCGACCCACAGATAAGACCGGCCGAAGGTGAAGCCGACGCGCGTCTGGACATCGTCGTACAGCGCCTTGCCCGTCACGATGTCGGGGCAGCGGGCGCGCACCACCTCCAGCGACGGGGCGGTGTCCGCCGGGGCGGCGGCCTTGGCGATGATCGCCGTGGCATGCAGGGTCCAGGCGCCATCATCGGCACCGTCGATCAGGCTTTGCAGTTCCGCCCGCCAGCGGCCGGGCCCGTCCGGTGCCAGGGTCAGGCTGACGGTGCGGCTGATCGTATCGGTCAGGATGACCGGTTCCAGGAAGGCGATGGCACCGGCCTCCGCCGGCTGCCCGTCCAGCAGGTCGCGCGCCGCCTCCATCATCAGCGACACCAGCGTCGGGCCGGAGACGACGGCGCGGCCATAGACGACATGGTCGCCCAGGATCGGCAGCACCCCCAGATCGAAGCGCGACTGGTATTCCACGGTACGGGCGGGGGAACGGTGGCGGCTGCCCACCAGGGCAGCCCCCCCCTTGGCCTGCGGCTGCTCCGCCCGCGCGCGGCCCGGCCGGAACCAGTGGCGCTTGCGCTGGAACGGATAGGTGGGGGCACGGACGGACGGGTCGGCGAAACCCCGGTGCACGGCCGCCCAGTCGACCGATGCCCCATCCTCGTACAGCGCGCCCAGGCTGCCCAGGATGACACGCGCATCCATCTGCCCGGACCGCAGCGACGGCAGCCAGCGCAGGTCCGGCCTGCCATCACCCGCCACGCGCCGGCCCAGGCCCAGCAGGGCCGCCCCCGGCCCGATCTCCACGAAATGCGTGCAGCCGGCCCCGATCAGCGCCGCCATCCCGTCGGCGAAGCGCACCGGTTGCCGCAGATGCCGGCCCCAATAGGCCGGGTCGCGCAGCAGGCCGGCATCGGCGAAGGTGCCCGTGACGTTGGACACCAGGGCGATGGCGGGATCGGCACTGTCGCACCCGGCGGCGCAGGCCGCAAACGCATCCACCACCGGGTCCATCAGGGGGGAATGGAAGGCGTGGCTGACCGTCAGATCGCGCACGCGCACCCCGTCGGCCCGCAACGCCTCACCCGCCAGCCGCACGGCATCGGCGGCACCGGAGATCACCACCTCGTCCGGGGCGTTCAGGCCGGCAATGGCCAGCCGGCCGGGATCGGCATCCACCAGCGGGCGCACCTTGCCGATGCCGGCGGCGACCGCCGCCATGGCCCCGCCCAGCGGCAGCGCCCCCATCAGCCGCCCCCGCTCCACCACCAGCGCCAAGGCCTCCTCCAGCCCCAGCACCCCGGCGGCATGGGCGGCCGCGAACTCACCCACGCTGTGCCCCATGACGGCGGCGGGGTTCACACCCCAGCTGCGCCACAGCGCCAGCAGCGATACCGACAGGCTGAACAAAGCCGGCTGGGTGAAGCTGGTATGATCGATGCGCCGGTCGGCCGGGTCGGCGGGATGGAGCATGTCCAGCAGCGGCACGCCCAGACCGGCGCAGATCGCGTCGCACCGGTCCAGCATGGCGCGGAACACTGGCTCCGTCTCATAGAGACCACGGCCCATGCCGGCATATTGGGCACCCTGGCCGCTGAACAGGAAAGCCACCTGCGGGGCGGCACCCGTGCGTGCGGGCGGGGCCGGGGACAGGGCGGCCGATGCGATCTCCGATGCCGTCCCCACCAGCACGCGGCGATAGCGCAAGCCGTTGCGGGTGCGGGAGATGGCGGCCGAAAGGTCGGCGGCCCGCGTGTCGGGGGCGGTGGCCAGGGTGGTGGACAGGGCACGTGCCTGCGCCGTCAACGCGTCGGTCGTGCCGGCGGCCAGCGCCAGAACATGGACGGGGCGATGCCGGGTGGCCGGGGCATGGGCCTCTCCCACCCCTTCAAGCACCATGTGCGCGTTGGTGCCCGACAGGCCGAAGGCGCTGATGGCCCCCAGGCGCTCCCCCGTCCACGGCCGGGCCGTGGGAGCCAGCCCGGCCTTGATGGCATCCAGGTCGATGGCGGGATTCAGCCGTTCCACGGGCCGCTGCGGCGGCACGGTGGCGTGGTGCAGCGACAGGGCCAGCTTGATCAGCCCGGCGACACCCGCCGCCGGCTCCAGATGCCCGATATGGGCCTTCACCGCCCCCAGATGCAGCAGGCGCTCGCGCCCCGGACCATAGACGGCACCCAGGGCCGCGACCTCGATCGGGTCGCCCAGCGACGTGCCGGTGCCATGCGTCTCCACATAGGTGACGGCGGCGGGTTCCACCCGCGCCTGGGCAAGCGCCGCGCGGATCACCGCCTGCTGCGCCTCGCCATTGGGCACGGTCAGGCCGCTGCTGGCCCCGTCATGATTGACCGCCGATCCCCGGATCACGGCCAGCACCCGGTCGCCCGCCGCCAGCGCGTCATCCAGCCGCTTCAGCACGACGAAGCCCGCCCCCTCGCCCCGACCATAGCCGTCGGCAGACGCATCGAAGGTCTTGGAACGCCCGTCGGGCGCCAATGCCCGCAACCCGCAGAGATAGATGGTCAGGTCGGGCGACAGCACCAGATTGACCCCGCCGGCCAGCGCCATGTCGCATTCCCCGGCCCGCAGGCTCTGGCAGGCCAGATGCGCCGCGACCAGGGAGGAGGAACAGGCCGTGTCCAGCGACAGCGAGGGCCCCTGCAATCCCAGCACATAGGACAGGCGCCCCGCCGCGAAGCAGAAGCCGGTGCCCGTGCCGCGATAGGGATCGATACGGTCGCTTCCCACCCCTTCGGCCTGCATCAGCCGGGCGTAATCGTCCAGGCCGATGCCCACGAACACGCCCGTGCGGCTGCCGCGCAGGGTGGCGGGTGCGATGCCGGCATGTTCCAGCGCCGCCCAGCCCGTCTCCAGCACCAGCCGCTGCTGCGGGTCCATACTGTCGGCCTCCGCATCGGGAATGTCGAACAGGCCGGCATCGAACCGATCGACATCATCCAGGAAGCCGCCCGCCCGCGTGTAGAGCCGGCCCGGCCGGCCCGGTTCGGGATCATAGAGCCGGTCCATGTCCCAGCGCCCGTCGGGCACGGGCCGGATGCCGTCGCCACCGGTCCGCAACAGATGCCAATAGGCATCCACCCCGTCGGCCCCGCCGGGAAAGCGGCAGCCGGCGCCGATCACGGCGATGGGTGCCGCACCGGCGGCCGCGTCCAGGCGCGCCTGCAGCGCCTTGATCTCGGCGGCGGCCCGGGTCAGCAACTCGCGATGGGCGTTATCGGCCGTCACGTCCCCGGAACCTCCGCCACCGCCAGGATGTAATCCAGCGGCCCATGTTCGCAGGCCCGTTCGGTGCCGGGCCAGGTGAGGTCGCTGCCGATGGCGCCCAGCATCTGCATCAGCGCCAGCACATAATGCAGCCGGTCACGGTCGAACAGCATCGACGGCGACACCTGCGCCAGCGGCGTCCAGGGGCTGATCTCCCCGGCGTCCAGCCGCTTGCGCAGGTTGCGGGCCATGGGGCCGTAGACATGTTCGCGGATCGAGATGACCTGGACGTTGGTGAAGCCCGCTGCCACCAGCTGGTCGCGATAGACCGTGCGGTCCACGACATTGGCGGCCGGCATCATCGCCTTGTTGGGAAAGCGCCGCATGGCGTCCACCACCCAGCCGAACTTGCCCGCAAGGGCGCGGGGCATGGGCAGGATATCGCAGGCGGCAAAGCGCCCGCCCGGCTTCAGCACGCGATAGGCCTCGGCGAAGAAATCGGCACGCGTGTCGAAATGGTGCCCGCTCTCCACCGCCACCACCTTGTCGAAGCTGCTGTCGGGCAGGTCCAGCTCGGTGGCCGACATGCGGTGCAGGGTGACGCGGTCGGCGATCTCCGCCTTTTGCAGCAGATTGTGCGCACCCTGGATCTGGGCCAGCGACAGGGTGATGCCGGTGACATGGCCGGCATCGAAATCCCGCACCCAATGCAGGATCTGGTCGCCCTGGCCGCAGCCGGCATCCAGCACCCTGTCACCCGCGCCCAGGCCCGCCGCCTGGCCCACCAGCCGCACCAGGGCGCGGCAGGCCTCGTCCTGGCTCTGCGGGTCGTCCTTCCAGTAGCCCTGGTTGAAGAAGCCGCTCTTCTCCGTCAGGAAGCCGTTGGCATTGTCGTAGAAGCTGGCCACGTTGCGTTCCGTGCCGCCGCCGATCCCCAGTTCGCTCATGCTCCGGCCTCCTGTTTCTCGATGAGGTAATCGTTGATCACCAGGGCATCCAGGCCGCTGGTGGCGAAGACGGCGATGGCATCCTCCACCGAATGTACGATGGGCTTGCCCATGACGTTGAAGCTGGTGTTCAGCAGCATCGGCACACCCGTCAACCCGTGGAAGGCGCTGATCAGCGCGTGGTAGCGCGGGTTGATCTCCGCCGTGACCGATTGCAGGCGGCCGGTGAAATCCTCATGCACCACGGCGGGCACGCGGTCGCGCACCTCCGGCCGGAAGACAAGGGTCCGCTCCATATAGGGGCTGGACTGGTAATCCTCGAACCAGTCGGGGCCGTGCTCATGCAGGATGGAGGGCGCGAAGGGCCGGAATTCCTCACGGAATTTCACCCGGTCGTTGATGCGGTCCTTCATGCCGGGGTCGCGCGGGTCGGCCAGGATGGAACGGTTGCCCAGGGCACGGGGGCCGAACTCCGCCCGGTCCTGGAACCAGCCGATGATGCGCCCCTCGGCCAGCAATTGCGACGCCTTGGTCACAACCTGTCCATCCGGCAGATGCTGCAGGCTGGTGAAGCCGCCGAACCGCACCATGCGCTCCAACGCCGACGGGGCCGCCGCGCTGCCCAGATAGGGCGACTGAGTCCGGCCGGCACCGGCCGGCACCCCGTCCGGATGATCCTGCGCCCAGGCCAGGATCGCCGCCCCCAGCGCATTGCCATCGTCGCCCGGCGCCATGGGCACATGCAGGGCCTTGAACGGCGTGTTGGCCAGGATGCGACCGGAATAGGAGGAGTTCAGCGCGCAGCCGCCGCCGAAGGCCAGGTTGTCGCTGGGATGGACCGCGTAGAGGGCGGCCAGCAGCTCGCCCGCCACCTCCGCGAAAATCTCCTGCCCCGTGCGGCCCAGGTCGGCGCGGCGGCGCTGATACACGGACGGGTCCGGGTCGGCCTTGGCCACCGCCATCAGTTCCTGCACCTGCTTCAGGCGCCGGCCCGTGTCGCGGCCCTGCGGATTGTGCAGGGTCAGGCCGTCGGCCTGCACCAGCGGGCGCAGCAATTCGTAGAATTCCCCGTCCAGGCTGCCATAGGGGGCCAGCCCCATGACCTTCCATTCCTCGCCCTGCACCGTGTCGAAGCCGCACAGCGCGCAGACCTTGGAATAGAACATGCCCAGGCTGCCGGAATTCTGGGCCAGCGCGCCGGGCTTGCCAGCCAGGGATTTGAATGCCCCGTCGCGCCAGCTGTAGAAATTGGTGGAGCTCCATTCGCCATAACCGTCGATGACGGCGCAGGCCGCCTCCTCGAACGGGCTGGTATAGCAGGCGGTGGCGGCGTGGGTCAGGTGGTGGTCGAAGCGGCGGATGCCCGCCACCGTGAACCCCTGGTCGCGCAGGGCGCCAAGATTGTGGCCGGCCAGGCTCAGCGTGCTCAGCATGCCCTGGCGCAGATGGTCGAAGCGCGGCCACGGCCAGACTAGATGGTCGCTGCGCGCCATGAAGAAATCGTTCACCGGCCGCAGCAGCCCGCCGATACCGGGCACATCGACCAGCGAGGAGGTCCAGAGCGATTTCAGGACCTTCCTGCTCCAGCTGACGGCCACCACCACCTCGGCATCCTTGCCGCAATATTGGCGGATCAGCTTGGGCGCGCGCAGGATATGGTCGGGCACGGCGTTGAAGGCGCGCTTGTCCTGGAGATAGCGTTCCTGCGCCTCCGCGAACAGAACCTCCCCGTCCGGGGCCACGATGGCCATGGCGGGATCATGGAACGACGCGGCCAGACCGACATAGTAAGTCGCCATCAACCCCTTCCCCTTTCAGCGGTTTGCGGACCCGCGGCGGCATCCAGTTCCGCCAGCAGGTCGGACAATGTTCCGGACTGCCGTACCGGTGCGGCGGCTGTCGCGGGCGGGGCGTTTCCCGGCAGCCGCGACAGAAGATGGTCGGCCAAGGCCGTGACCGTGGCATGCTCGAACACCGCCGTCGGCCCGACGATGCCGCCCAGCGCCTGGTTCAGCCGGGCCTGCAGGGCCATGGCCATCAGGCTGTCCATGCCCTGGTCGAAGAAGCCGCGGTTGGGGTCGGGGCTCCCGCCGCCCATGACGGCCGCCAGCGCCTCACCCACCAGCAACCGCAGCCGGCCGCGCCTTGCCAGCGGCGGCAGGGCCGACAGCGCGGCCAGCGCACCGGGTGCGGGCGGTGATGCCTTGGGCGTGGTGGCGGGCGGTGCCAGCAGGGAGGCCGCCAACGGCCCCGCCCCGTCCGGCAATGCCGCGCGGAAGGTCGGCCAGTCCAGACGCAACGCGGCCGTCACCGGTGCGGTGGCGCCGGCCAGCACCGGTCCCAGCATGGACAGGGCCTGCGCGTTCGACAACGCCCCGATCCCCCTGGCCCGCCGGCCGGCGGCCCCGTCATCCCCCAGCCGTGCGGCCATGCCGGCTTCCAGCCAGGGGCCCCAGGCGACGCTGGCCGCCACCTGTCCGCCCGCCCGCCGTCGCCGGGCCAGCGCATCCAGGAAACCGTTGGCCGCCCCATAGCCGGCTTGGCCCAGCGCCCCGAACAGGCCGGCCATGGAGGACATGAACAAGAGGAAATCCAGCCTGTGGTCGCGCGTCAGCCGGTCCAGCAGGTCCGCACCCCCGGCCTTGGCGGCGAAGATGTCGGACAGGGCGTCACGGTCCTGGCCGCGCAGCAGGCTGTCGCGCAGCACGCCCGCCGCATGGATCACGCCACACAGCACCGGCCGTTCGCGGCCGAATCCGTCCAGCAGCCGGGCCACGGCGGCGGCATCAGCCATATCGACCGAAGCGACCTCCACCACCACGCCCCGCCGCCGCAGGCCTTCCAGCACGGTCAGCGCATCATCCGTCGGCGCCCGGCGTCCGGCCAGCACCAGATGCAGGGCACCGGCATCGGCCAGCCAGCCGGCACAGGCCAGCCCGATCCCGCCCAGCCCGCCCGTCACCAGGTATGAGGCGGCGGGATCGATGGTGGGCATCCCCGCCGCCCCGTCCAGCCGGCGCAGCACCGGCGCCAGCCGGCGATCACCCGCCAGGACGACACGCCCGGCGCTTCGCCCCAGTTCCTCGACGAGGCGGTCCGGGGCGACATCGCCACCGACCCCGATCACCCCGGCGATACGGCCCGGCAATTCCCAGCCGATCCCTTCGACCAGCGACCATAGCGCGCCCGCCACCGGATCGACCTGCGGATCGCCGGTGACCAGCCACAGCGGCGCTTGCGTCCCGCGCACGGCCTGCAGGCAATGATCGCAGGCATCGACCGCGGCGGCGGCGTCATCGCCCACACCGTGCAGCACCAGCAATTGCCGGTCACCACCCGTGCCCAGGCGGTCGGCCAGCGCGTCGTGCAGCGCGCCCGCCCCCCGGACCGCCCAGGTACCGGGGGCGGGCGCCGCGGCTGCCGGCGCATCGGTGAATTCCACGGCATGGAGGGCGGCTTCCCCCGGCTCGGCCGCGACCGGTGCGGTCGTCGCCGGTTCCGGCAGCCAGCAGGGGCGGCGCTGCCAGGGATAGGGGGGCAGGGGCGTCACCCGCCCGGCCTTGATGCAAAGCGCGTCCCAGTCCGGCGCGAAACCGCGCACGAACAGGTCGCCAACGCTGCGCAGCAGGCTCAGCCGGTCGTCGGTGGCGCGGCGCAGGGTGGGAACCAGGGCCAGATCACCAGCCTCTCCGCCACGTGCCGCCCACAGCTTGGCGACGCCGGACAATAGCGCCGGGTGCGGCCCGATCTCCACGAAGCGGCGATGGCCGGCCGCCAGCAGATGGGCCGATGCGGCGGCGAAATCCACGGGTTCGCGGGCATTGCGCCCCCAATAGGCACCGTCCAGGCGCGGGGCCGGCCCGCCGGTGACGGTGGAGATCATCGCCACACCCGGCACGGCCGGCACCAGCCCGGCCAACGCGGTGGCCAGCGCATCGGCCGCCCCCGCCACCTGCCGCCCATGGAAGGCATAGGAGCCGGGCAGCGGCCGCGCCGGCACGTTCAGGCGGGCGATCGCCGCCTCAACCCCCTCCGGCGTGCCGGAGAGAACGAGCGAGGCCGGGCCGTTGATCGCCGCGATGTCGACCTCCAGCCCCGCCAGGGCCGGCGCCACGGCATCGGGCGCCAGATCGACCGCCACCATGCGGCCCCGTCCCGCCAGTTCGGCCATCAGCCGGCCACGCGCGGCGGCGATGGCGATCCCCTGCTCGATATCCAGCGCGCCGGCCACCATGGCGGCCGCGACCTCGCCCACGCTGTGGCCGATGATCGCGGCGGGTGTCAGCCCCAGGCTGGTCAGCAGCCCGGCCAGCGCCACCTGCACCGCGACCAGCACCGGCTGCGCCCGCTCCGTGGGCGTCAGGTTGCGCCCCTGTTCCAGCGCCTCGATCAGCGACCAGCCCTCGGCCCGGCGCAGGGCCAGATCGCACGAATCCAGGCCCGCACGGAAGGCGGGCAGGCCCAGCAGACCCCGCCCCATCCCGGCCCATTGCCCGCCCTGGCCGGTGAAGACGAAAACCGGCCCCGCCGCATCGCGCCCGGCAGTGCCCACCGCGATGTCGGGACCCGTGGCCCCATCGGCCGCCGCGCGCAACCGGTCGGCCACGGCATCCGGACCGTCCCCCGTCACCGCCAGCCGATAGGCCAGGGGACTGGACCGCCGCGCCAGGGTGGCCTGCAAACCCGCCAGGTCCGCCCCCGCCGCCAGCATATCCGCGGCCTGGACGGCGCGGGTGCAAAGGGCGGCCGGGTCGGCCGCCGTCAGGACCAGCAGCGCATCGCCGGCAAACGGCACCGGGACCGGCCGGGCCAGGGAAGGTGGGGTTTCCTCCAGCACCAGATGCACGTTGGTACCGCCGAAGCCGAAGGCGCTGACCCCGGCGAAGCGGCGCGACCCGTCGGCGGGTGCCGGCCAGGGTTCCGCCGCCAGGGGCACATGCAGGTCGAAGCCGGGGCCGAAATTGGGGTTGGGCCGGGTGAAATGCACCTGTCCGGGGATCCGTCCATGCTTCAGGCACAGCACGGCCTTGATCAGCCCGGCCATGCCGGCCGCCCCCTCCAGATGGCCGATACTGGCCTTCACCGCCCCGATGCGCAGCGGGGCCGCCCGGCCCGGCGCGCCATAGACGGCGGACAGGGCCTGCACCTCGATCGGGTCGCCAAGCGCCGTGCCGGTGCCGTGCGTCTCCACGAAATGCACCGCCTGCGGGGCGATGCCGGCATTGTCGAGAGCTGCGCGGATCACCCGTTCCTGGGCCAGCGGGTTGGGTGCCGTCAGGCCGTTGCTGCGGCCGTCCTGGTTGATGGCGGTGCCGCGCAGGACGGCATGGATGCGATCGCCGGCCGCCATGGCATCGGCCAGCCGCCGCAGAATGACGGCTCCCGCCCCCTCCCCGCGGGTGAAACCGTCGGCGGCGGCATCGAAGCTCTTGCACCGCCCGTCGGGCGCCAGCATGCCGGCCAAGCCCAGCGACCGGCCGATCTCCGGCGACAGGATGGCGTTGACCCCGCCCACGATGGCCATGTCGCTCTCGCCCGTGCGCAGGCTCTGGCAGGCCATGTGGAAGGCGGTCAGCGCCGACGAACAGGCGGTATCCACCGCCAGGCTGGGACCGTTCAGGTCCAGCATGTAGGAAAGCCGGTTGGCCAGAATGGCATCGGCGATGCCCGACACGGCGTAGGGGTCCGGCCCCTGCCCCGGCGCCAGCGACCGGCGGACATAATCGCTGACACAGGCACCCACGAACACGCCGGTGCGGCTGCCGGCCAGGGCGGCGCGCGTCAGGCCGGCATCGTCCAGGGCGTCCATCGCCACTTCCAGCAGCAGCCGCTGCTGCGGATCGATCCAGGCCGCCTCATGCGCCGACAGGCCGAAATAGCCGGTATCGAACCCTTCCAGCCCGTCGACATAGCCGCCCAGGGGCCGCTCCGCCTCTGCGAACCAGCGGCCGGCCGGGGCGGGGCCGATGGCATCGCCCTTATCCAGCAGCAGGCGCCAGAAGGCATCCGCACCATCGGCACCGCCGGGGAAGCGGCAGCCCATGCCGATGATGGCCAGCGGTTCGGCCATCAGCAAAGCCTGAACCTGCGGGTCCTGGCGCAGGCGGCGGGCCTGCAGGGCACGCTTTTCGGCGGTGATCGCAGAGGGAAGATCGTTCATGCCGCCCCTCCGCCGGTCAGCAGCGCCAGGGCTTCCTCATCCGACAGCGCATCGATATCGGCATCCAGCCGTGCGGCCGGAACGGGCGGTGCCACCGGCGCGGGAACCGTGGCCGGCGCCAGCCTTTCCGCCAGATGCCGGGCCATCAGGGCCGGGGTCGGACAGGTCCAGGCCAGGGTGGCCGGCAGGCGCAGCCCCGTCAGCCGTTCCAGCCGGTTGCGCAGTTCCAGCGCCATCAGGCTGTCCAGCCCCAGGCTGCGCAGCGGCTCGTCGGGCAGCACACTTGCCGGATCGGTGCGCAGCACGGCCGCGACCTCCGCCGACAGCAGGGCCACCTGCCGGCCGGTGGCGGCCTCGGCGAAGGTCCTGGCGAAATCCGATCCCATCTGCGGTGGCTGCCCCCCGCCAGCCAGGAAGGGCCGCGCGGCGGCGGCTGGATAATGTTCCGCCCAGGCATCGCGGTTCAGGCGCATCACCGCCCACACCCCGCCAGGCGCGGCGATCAGCCGGCCCAGCGCCGCCAGGCTGGCATCAGGCGACAGGCCAGCCAGCCCGCGCGTGCCCAGCCGTTCCCCGCGCCTGGCATCGGCCGCCGCCAGTCCCACATCCGTCCATGGCCCCCAGGCGATAGCATGGGCCGGCAAACCCGCCGCCAGCCGCAACCCGGCCAGGGTATCGACGGCGGTGTTGGCCGCCGCGTAATTGGCCTGCCCCGGCGTGCCCAGCCAGCCGGCGGCGGACGAGAACAGCACGAACAGGCCCAGATCGTCGCCAAGGGTCAGCCGGTGCAGGTTCCAGGCCCCCGCCAGCTTGGCCCCCAGCACCGTCGCCATGCGGTCCGGCGTCAGGTTGGCGATGACCGCGTCATCCAGGGTGGCGGCGGCATGGAAGATGCCGCGCAGCGGCGCCATCGCGCGCACGCTCTCCAGCACCCGGCCCAGCGCATCCGCATCGCCCACATCCACGGCGAAGGTCCGCACCGACACGCCGGCCCCCGCCAGCCGGGCCAGGACGGTCAACGCCTCCGGTCCCGGCACCCGCCGGCCCAGCAGGGCCAGGTGCCGGGCACCCCAGGCCGCCAGCTGTTCGGCCAGCCGCAGGCCGATGCCGCCCAGCCCGCCGGTGACCAGGTAGGCCCCCTCCGGGTCCAGGCGCGGGCTTCCCGGCCCGGCATCGCACCGGACCAGCCGGGCCGCCAGACGCCGGCCGCCGCGCAACGCCACCTGATCCTCATCCCCGCCGGCCAGAAGGTGCCGGGCCAGCCAACCGGCTTCAGCCTGCGTCGGCTGCGCCGGCAGATCGACCAGGCGCAGGGGCACGCCCACCTGTTCCGTCGCCGCCACGCGCAGGAAGCCGCGCATCGTCCCCTGGCCGACCACAGGGCCGGCCGGCGGCGGCAAGGCGCCCGTCTCCACCATCTCCGCTCCGCGCGTGACCAGCCAGAGGGGCGGCAGGTCGCCGTCGGGACGCAGGGCCGCAAGATGGTGGGCCAGCCGCAGGACGGCCGTCGCCTGCCATGCCTGCGCCGCCACGGGGTCGCCATCGCCGCCACCGACCGGTGCGCGCCCGGCCAGCCAGACGACGCCGGCACAACCTTCCAGGTCCTCCGTCGACAGCACATCCGCGATCTTGTCCGGGGCCCCCATCCAGCCGACCATCAGTGCGGCACCGGCCGCCGACAGCGCATCGGCCAGCGCTTCCCGCAATCCATCACCCTCCGCCGGGCCGCCATCGATCAGCAACCAGCGGCCGGTGACAGCGGCCGGCCGGTCGGGCAGCGGCTGCCAGTCGATGGTATGGAATTCCGCCCCTTCCTCCACCATGCCCGCCACGGGCGGCACGGGACGGACATGGTCCGTCCGGGCCCAGCCGATGGCAGGGAACCGCAGGGCGGGGCGGGAAGCATACAGCGCCGCCGCCTGCACCACGCCGCCGCCGGCATGGATGGCGCCCAGCGCGTCCAGCAGGGCCCCGGCCTCGCCTTCCTCCCGCCGCAGCGTCTCCACCACATGGCCGGCGCCGTCCAGGCAATCGCGCAGGGCCGGCGCCAGCACGGGATGGGCGTTGACCTCCACGAAGGTGCCATACCCATCCGCACGCAGGCGCCGCACCGTGTCGGCGAAGCGCACGGGCTGGCGCAGGTTTCGGCCCCAATAGGCGGCGTCCAGTGCCGTCCCGTCCAGGGGACCGCCCGTCACCGTGGAGTAGAAGGTGATCCCGTCTGCCGGACGCGGGGCGATGCCCGCCAGTTCATGCGCCAGATCGGGCAGCAGCGGATCGACCTGCGGGCTGTGGCTGGCCACGTCCACCTTCACCGGGCGGCAGAAGGTGCCCCGCACCTCCAGTTCCCCGCGCAGGGCGTCCACCGCATCCCGGTCGCCGGAGAAGACCAGGGTGCGCGGGCCGTTGATGGCGGCCACGGACAGGCGGTCGCGCCAGGGGGCCAATGCCGCTTCCCCCTCCGCCGCCGTCAGGTCGGCCAGCAGCATGGCGCCCTGTCCAGCGATGGAGCGCAGCAGCCGGCTGCGCCGCGCGATGACGCGGGCACCATCGGTGGGCGACAGGATGCCGGCCACGCAGGAAGCCGCCACCTCCCCCATGCTGTGCCCGGCCACGGCGTCGATGCGCACGCCATGCGCCCGCAGCCAGCCGGCCAGCGCCACCTGCACGGCGAAGATCAGCGGCTGGATCACGTCGATGCGGTCGAACCGGTCGGCGGACAGCAGCTCATCCACCAGCGGGCGGCCGGTGAAGGGTGCCGCCGCCCGGCTGACCGCCTGGAACTCAGCCCGGAACAGCGGGTCGTCGGCATAGAGCGACCGGCCCATGCCGGGCCATTGCCCGCCCTGGCCGGGGAAGATCAGCACCGTGCGCCCGGGGATCACAGGGGTCCCCGTGGCACCGGCCGCCAGCTTGCCCGCCAGTTCACCCGCGGTATCGGCGCGCAGCACCAGCCGGTGCCGGTGATGGTCGCGCCCGTGCCAGGCGGCACGGGCCAGGGCGGCCAGGTCGGTATCGGGCCGCAGCCAGCCCGCCACCCGGCCCACCAGATCGGTCAGCCCCTCGGCGCTGGCGGCCGACAGGGGCAGCAGGTGACCCGCCGCGCCCAGCGCGTCCACGGGTACCGCCGCATCGGCCGGTGGCGCCGGCCCCAGCACGACATGCACATTGCCGCCCGACCAGCCGAAGGCACTGACCGACGCGTGCCGCGCATCCCCCGTCCAGGCTACGGGGCCGGTCGGTACCGTCAGCCCGGAACCCAGGTCGATATGCGGGTTCAGCCGGCTGAAATGCGCCAGTGCGGGGATTTCCCGCTTCTCCACGGCCAGCACGGCGCGGATCAGCCCGGCGACGCCGGCCGCCGCCTCGGCATGGCCGATATTGCCCTTCACCGAACCCAGGGCGCAGGCATCCACCCGCCCGCCGCCATAGACCCGTTCCAGGGCATCCACCTCCACCGGGTCGCCCAGCGGCGTGCCCGTGCCGTGGCATTCGACATAGCCGACATCCGTCGCGGCCACCCCGGCATCCGCCAGCGCGGCGCGGATCACCGCCTGCTGGGCCTTGCCGTTGGGCGCCGTGATGCCGTTGGTGGCACCGTCCTGGTTCATGGCACTGCCGCGGATCACCGCCCGGATCGGATCGCCATCGGCCAGCGCGTCGGCCAGCCGCTTCAGCACCACGATGCCGCAGCCTTCCGAGCGCACGAACCCGTCGGCCCGGGCGTCGAACGGCTTGCAGCGCCCGTCGGGCGCCATCATGCCCATGGCGTCGGTGATCATCCCGAACAGGGGCGCCAGGATCAGGTTGACCCCGCCGGCCAGCGCCAGATCGCTTTCCCCGGCCCGCAGGCTGGCGCAGGCCAGATGCACGGCGGCCAGCGACGAGGCGCAGGCCACATCCAGCGCCAGGGCCGGCCCGCGCAGGTCCAGCAGATAGGACAGGCGCGCCGCCGCGATGGAATGGGAAATGCCGGTGCCCAGATAGGCGTCCAGCCCGTCCGGCCGGTCCAGCCGCATGTGCAGCTGCGCGAAATCGTCGTTGTAGAGGCCCAGGTAAAGGCCCGTGGCGCTGCCGGCCAGCTTTGAGGCGGGGATCAGCGCATCGGCCAGCGCCTCGTGGCCGACCTCCAGCAGCAGGCGCTGGCGCGGATCCATCGACCGCACCTCGCGCGGGGACAGGCCGAAGAAGCCGGCATCGAACCCGTCGATATCGCCCAGGAACCCGCCCAGCAGGGCGGCATCGGGCACCGGGGCCGGCGCACTGGTAAAGGATTTCAGCCTGGAGGGCGGATAGGGGCCGATGGCATCCTGGCCGTCACGGGTCGCCTGCCAGAAACGATCGGGCGTATCGCCGCCGCCGGGATAGCGGCAGCCGATGCCGATGATAGCGACGGCATGGTCGCGCCCGGCCTCCAGTTCCGCCACACGGGCGCGCAGCTGGCGGATTTCCGCCAGCGCCCGACGCATCAGCGCTTCCTGATCGGCCGGTCCAGCCAAGCTCACGCCCTCCGCGCCGCGGGCGCGGCATCCAGCTCGCGCTCCAGCAACGCCATCAGGTCCTCATCCTCCCCTTCCTCCACCGCCGGAGCCGGAGCGACCTGGTCGGCCAGATAGGCCGACAGGGAGGCGGGGCCGGGATGGTTGAACAGGTCGACGGGCCGGATGGTCAGGCCCAGCGCCGTCTCCAGCCGCCCGCGCAGGGCCATCAGCATCAGGCTGTCGATGCCCAGCGCGCGGAAGGGCCGCGCCATGTCCAAACTGGCCGCCGGCATGCCGGCGATGGCGGCCGTCGCGGACCGCACCAGCAGATCCAGCCGCTGGCGCCAATCGGCGGCTGTACGGTCGAAGGCGGGTTCCGCCACCGGTAGCGGCGCAGGTGCCGGAGACCCGGTCGGCAGCAGCCGTGAGAGCAGCGGCGTATCCGCCGCCGCCGGATAGGCTGCCGCCCAGCGCTGCCAGTCCACGGCCATGACGCCATGCGCCGGGTCGGCGGCGGGATCGGCGTCGGGCATGGCCAGAAGCCTTTCCAGGCAGGACAGCCCCTCGCGGATGGCGATGGGCCGCACCCCGGCCGGCGCCCAGCCGGCGCGCGCCGCCATCCCCGCCTCTTCCCAGAAACCCCAGTTCACCAGGGTGACCCTCTCCCCCGCCCGCCGCCGCTGCGCCGCGATGCCGTCCAGGGCGGCATTGGCCGCGGCATAGGCGCCCAGCTGCGGGGAATCGATCAGGCTGGAGAAGGAGGAGAACAGGACCAGGAAATCCAGGCCCATTCCCCGCGTCAGCCGGTCCAGCCACCAGCCGCCCTGCAGCTTGGCCCGCAGCAGCACCGCCATGCCGTCCTCGTCCAGCGCATCGACGGGGGCCTGCCGCATCACGCCCGCCGCATGCACCACGCCGCGCAGGCGCGGGCGGGTGCCCGCCGACGCCGTCATCCAGGCCGACAGGGCGGCACGGTCGCCAACATCCAGCACATCGACGGTGACGGTAACGCCGCGGTCGCGCAGCGCCCGCACGGCATCGGCCACCGGCCCCTCCGCCGGCAGGCCCGCGCGCCCCACCAGATCGATATGCCGCGCCCCCCGGTCGGCCAGCCATTGCGCCAGCGCCAGGCCCAGCCCACCCAGGCCGCCCGTCACCAGATAACGCCCGTCCGTCGCCAGGGCCGGCACGGCCACGGGCGCCAGCAGCGGGCGTGGCGCCAGCCGGGCGGCCAACGTCCGGCCGGCGCGCAGCGCCAGCCGCGTCTCCCCGCCACCGGCCTGGAGGGCCCGCAGCAATTCCGCCGCCTGGGCCGATGCCGGCAGGTCGGGGTCCAGGTCGACCATGCCCCGCCACAGGCCCGGATATTCGGCGGCCATGGCCCCGCCCAGGCCCCAGAACGGGGCCTGCGAAGGGGCCAGCCGCTGCTGGCCGGTCAGGGACCGGGCGCCGGCCGTGACGATGGACAGGCGGGTGCCGGGCACGGCTGCCAGCCGGGCGGCCAGGAAGGCGGCATCGGCCAGGACCGTCGCCACGCTGTCGGGATCACCGGCGGGAAGGGACAGGGCCCGCAGGTCGATGACGTGCACGCCAGGCCAGTCCGCCGCCTTCTCCGCCGTCGCCAGCCGCACGCTGCCGCCAGCCCCGAAAATATGGCCGGCCAGCGCCGCCGCCAGCCCGTCCCCGTCGCCGACCAGCAGCCAATCCCCGCCGGCGGCGGGGGCCAGCCGGTCGATGGGTTGCCAGTCCAGCCCGTACAGGCCCAGGGGGATGGCCGGCGGGACGGGGGCTACGGCCGGCCGCGCCGCGGGCGCATCGGGCCAGAAACGGCTGCGCTGCCAGGGATAGGGGGCGGGCGGCAGGAAACGTCCGCCATCGGGATGCAGCCGGTTCCAGTCCGGCATCAGGCCCGCCGTGTACAGCCGGCCCAGGGCCGACAGCAGGGCCGGCGTCTCCGGTGCATCGCGGCGCAGGGTGGCGGCCACGATGGCACCGGTACCGGCCAGGCCCCGCTCCATGGCGGGGGCCAGGACGGGATGCGGCGTCACCTCCAGGAAGACGGCATCCCCGCCGGCAAGTGACGCGACGCCCTCCCGGAACCGCACCGGACGGCGCAGGTTGGACGCCCAATAGGCGGCATCCATGCTGGTGCCGTCCAGGATCGCCCCGGTGACGGTGGACAGCAGCGGCACCGCGCCCTTGCCGGGCGACAAACCTTCCAGCGCCGCCGTCAACGGTGCCAGCAGCGGATCGACCTGACCGGTATGCGAGGCCACGTCCACGCGCACCATGCGCGCAAACGCCCCCTCCTCCTCCAGCATGGCGACCAGGGCGGCCACGGCCGTGACGGGGCCGGCCACCACCGTGTCCTCCGGCCCGTTCCAGGCCGCGACGCAAAGCCCGTCCGCCGACAGGAAGGCCCGGCGGCGCAGGCGGGCCAGGGCCGCGTCCGTCTCCCGCCCGCCCAGCCCGACCAGGGCCATGGCCCCGCCGGCCCGGCCGCGGGCCAGCAGACGGCTGCGGGTGCAGATGACACGGGCCCCATCGTCCAGCGACAGGATGCCGGCGACATAAGCCGCCGCCACCTCGCCCATGGAATGGCCGATGACGGCGTCGGGGCGGATGCCCCATGCCGCCAGCTGCGCCGTCAGCGCCACCTGCAGCGCGAACAGGCAGGGCTGTACCGACGCCACATCATCATGGCACGGATCGCCGGCCGGGGCCGCCAGCAGGGCCGGCAGGTCGGGGCCGCCCTGACGCGACACGGCCGCCGCACAATCCATGAAGGCCGCATGGAAGGCCGGCAGGCCCATCAGGCCCCGCCCCATGCCGGGCCATTGCCCGCCCTGGCCGGGAAAGGCCAGAACCAGCCGCCGGCGCCCCGCCGTGACCGCCCGTCCGGTTTCCAGCCAGGTGGAAGCCGCCGCCCGCAGGCCGGCGGCATCGGATGCGACCAGGCACGCGCGCAGCCCCCGATGGCTGCCGCGCAGGGAGCGGGCCCAGGCCAGGTCGGCCACATCCCCCTGGAAATCCGCCAGTTCCGCGACGCGGGCGCGCAGCGCGGCCGGCCCCTGGGCGGAAAGGGGCACCAGCACGGGGCGTGCGGCGGTGGCCGGCGCGCGCCCATGGTCGGCCAGATGGCGCAGGGTGGCGGACAGGGCCGCCGGCCCGCCATGGCCGCGCGCCAGGGTACCCAGCACGGTGGCCCCGCTGCCCGCCGATTGCGCGATGGCCCGGCGCAGCAGGGGCTGCGACCCGATCTCCACGAAGAGCGTCACGCCGTCTTCGGCCAGCGCGCCGATCGTGTCGGCGAAGCGCACCGGTTCGCGCAGGGCCGTCCGCCAATAGGCGGCATCGGGCATCCCGCCCACCCGGATGGTGGAGCGGAATTCATGTGCCGGCCGGCACAGGCGCACGTCGCCCAACGCGGCCGCGAAACCGTCCAGCACGGGATCCAGCAGCCGGCTGTGATGGGGGACGGGCACCGCGACGCGGGTGGCACGCACCCCATCGGCCAGGGCGGCCGCCTCCGCCGCCGCGACGGCGCCCGGCGTTCCGGCCAGCACCGTCAGGGACGGGCCGTTCAGGGCGGCGATGTCCAGTTCCAGCCCGTGGGCCGCGATCCAGGCGGCCGCGGCATCGGCGGCCAGCGCCACCTGCACCATGCCGCCCTTGCCCGACAGGCGCTGTTCGGCGGCGGCGCGGTGGCAGACCAGCCGGCAGCCCTCCGCCAGGTCCAGCCAGCCGGCGGCCACCGCCGCCGCCATCTCCCCCGTGCTATGGCCCAGGATGATATCGGGCGTCAGGTTCCAATGTGCGAACAGCCGCCACAGCCCCATCTGCAAAGCGAATTGCAGGGGCTGGGCGATGGCTGGTTCCGACGACACCTCCCCGTCGGGTGCCGACAGGGCACGCAGCACCGACCAGCCCAGCAGCGGCGCCAGGATCGCATCGCATTCCTCCACCGCCCGGCGGAAGGCCGGTTCGGCCGCCAGCAGGTCGTGCCCCATGCCGGGCCAGACCCCGCCGCTGCCGGTGAAGACGAACGCCATGCGCCCGCCATCCGCGCCGCGGACCGTCAGAGGCAACTGGACGGGGCCGGCGGCGGGGGCTTCCTCCAGCACGACATGCGCGTTCGACCCGCCGAAGCCGAAGGCGCTGACGCCTGCACGGCGGGTGCGGTGCCCCTGCGGCCAGGGACAGGGCCGGTTGACCAGGCGCAGGCCCAGATCGGCGAAGGGGATGGCGGGGCTGGGCCGGTCGGCATGCAGGGTGGCCTGGATGCTGCCGCCTTGCAGGGCCAGCACCGTCTTGATCAATCCGGCGATGCCGGCCGCCGCCTCCAGATGCCCCAGGTTGGACTTCACCGACCCGATCAGCAGCGGCCGGTCGGCGGGGCGCCCCGCGCCCAGCACAGCCCCCAGGGCACCGGCCTCGATCGGATCACCCAGGGCCGTGCCCGTGCCGTGCGCTTCCACATAATCGATGTCGGCCGGGTCGATCCCGGCGCGGCGGCAGGCGTCGGCCAGCACGGCGCGCTGGGCGGCGGGATTGGGGGCCGTCAGGCCGTTGCTGGCCCCGTCGCTGTTGACCGCACTGCCGCGCACCACCGCCAGCACATGGTCGCCATCGGCCAGCGCATCCTCCAGCCGCTTCAGCGCCACGATGCCCCCGCCCTCGCCCCGGACATAGCCGTCGGCGCCCTCGGCAAAGGGCTTGCAGCGCCCGTCCGGGGACAGGCCGCCGAATTTCGACATGGCCAGCGTGCTTTCCGGCCCGCAGATCAAGTTGACCCCGCCGGCCAGCGCCAGATCGCATTCCCCCGCCGTCAGGCTGCCACAGGCCAGGTGCAGCGCCGTCAGGGCCGACGAACAGGCGGTATTGACGGCCAGCGACGGGCCTTCCAGGCCCAGCGCATAGGAGACGCGCCCCGCCAGGACGCCGTGGTCCTGGCCCGTGGCGCTGTGCTGACGGAAATCCTCCAGGCCCGGCGTGGCGATGCGGGCATAGTCGCCCCACATGGCGCCCATGAACACGCCGGCCCGGCCGCCGCGCAGGCCCTCCAGCGCCAAACCCGCCGCCTCGCACGCCTCCACCGCCAGTTCCAGGGCCAGGCGCTGCTGCGGATCCATCTGCTGCGCTTCCACCGGCGCGATGGCGAAGTAATCCGCGTCGAAACCGGCAATGTCGGGCAGGAAGCCGCCCCGCCGGCTGTTCATCCGGCCCGGCACGGCGCGGTCGGGATCGAACAGGGCATCGGCGTCCCAGCGGTCGGCCGGCACCGGACCGACGGCATCCACGCCCCCCTCCAGCATGCGCCGGAAGGCCGCCAGATCGGGGGCGCCCGGGAAGCGGCAGGCCATACCGATGATGGCCACCGGCACGGCGCGCTGTTCGCCGGCCGAGGCACGATGTCCCGACGGCTGCACCTGCCCGTCGGTGACCAGCCGGTGCGCCAGGGCTGCAATGGTCGGGCATTCCCACAGCAGGGTGGGCGGCAGGTCGCGGTCAAGCACCCGCGCCATCTCCGCCACGATGGCCAGGGCATTGGCACTGTCGATGCCCAGATCATGGAAGCTGCGCCCATGGTCGATCCGGTCCGGATCGATCCCGGCATGGCGCGCCACCACCGCCGCGACGCGGCGTTCCAGCATGTCGGCTTCCGCCGCCAAGGTCACGTCCCCTTGGCCGCGCCGGGGGCGCGGGGGCTGCGGGCGGTACGGCGCGGCATCGTGCCGGTCGGTTCTTCCTTCGCATCCCCTTCCTCCATCCAGCCGGATGCCTCGATCCAGCGGAAGGTGGGGTCAAGATCGGCGGTCTCGCCCAGCAGCAGGGATTTCTGGCGCATCTGGTCGATGGGACCATCGGCGGCAACGCCCCGGCTCTTCGACGGCGTCACCACCTTCTCCGGCCAGGGGTTCAAGCGGAAGAACCCTTCCCCGCCGAGCAGCAGGGCGCATTGCTCCGTCACCAGTTCCATCGGCGCGGAGATCACCATATCGGTGAACAGGCCGGGATTACCGCGCTTGAACAGCCATTCGCCATAGCCCCAGTCCAGGTCGCAGCCCGCGATGGCGGCCACGCCCGCACCGGTGCCCACGGACAGCAGCCTGGTTTCCGGCAGCACGGCGCTAGCGGCCAGCTTCACCCGCTTCACCTCATGCAGCAGCAGACACAGTGACGGATTGTTTGCCACCACCCCGCCATCGACATAGCCCTGATAGACGGGAAAGGTGATGGGAAAGGCGCCGGTGCGCACGCCGACATCGACGGCCAGCTCGTCGGCATCCTGCGGGTCGACGCTGCAATGGCTGTCGAACACCTTGGGCGCCCAGGCCCGGTGGCCACCCGGCAGCTGCGCGTCCAGCTTCACGGTGACGGCGACCACGCGATGATAAAGCTCCTTCAGGCGCCGGTTCCCCAGACGCGAGCGCAGGAACGCCTCCAGGTTGGTATTGTCATAGACGGCCACCTTGCCGGCCAGGGCGCCCAGGTCGCGGCACAGGCCGCTGTCATAGATGGGCGCCGTCCCGTCCCACAGGTCGAACGCATCGTCCAGCCCGTCGGCGGGGTTTTCATGCGCCGCCAGCAGCAGGGCATTCATGCCGCCCGCCGAGGTGCCGGCGAACGCATCGGCACGCGCCAGGAATCCCGGGAACTTCTCCTCGATGCGTCGCAACATGGTCAGTGTGGCCAGGGACAGCACGCCCCCGCCATCCATCGACAATAACCGTCTCATGCATGGCCTCCATCAAGTGATGTCAAGTGACGTGGGCGCACAGCGGAACAGATGGAAAAAGGGGGACGCTGCCATCGGCGATAACCGCCGATGGCCCATCCAAGGCTTGCGAGCCCGGCGCCAGGCGGCGCCCGACATTCTTACTCGACCGTGACCTTGCGGGGGCGACGACCGCCCTCCAGCGTCTTCAGGCGACGGTCGATCACCTGCTGATAGCCCGCCAGTATCTCCGACTGCGCCTTCAGGTAATGGGTCTCCAGGATCGACCGGGATTCCTCATCCAGCATCAGGGCGCCGTTCAGGCCGCTGACCAAGTTGCCCAGCAGCTTGCGCAGGCCCCCGGCCTCTTCCTCGAAATCCTTCATGATGCATTCCTTCCGGCTGGTGGAACATCAGGAGCATACACTCCCAACGGGAAAATGTACTAGAACCTGATATGCAGGACACCATCGATCATCTTTGCGCTCTGCACATCCTTGGACAGGACGGAGCGCGGCAGCGGCACATGCCGCTTGAAGGTGCCGATGCGGATGGTCAGATCTTCCTGGTTGCGGCTGATATCCAGGTCGCGCTTGTCCACGAAGGGCAGGTTGATGGTCAGCAGGTAATCCTCCCCCTCCTTGGTGAAGGTATAGGGGGCGCCCTGGTGAAAGAACTGCGCCGGGTCCTCGCCATTGCTGAACAGGGCGTCGGCCACGCGCTGCAGGTTGCCCACGCCGATCACCTCGTCATCGAACAAGGGCAGCGACACGGTGGGCACCGGGTCGAAATATTCGCGGACCTCCTGGGCATAGGCCGTCTGCGTCTTCACCCAGCGCGAATAATAGCCGTCCGGCGTGTCCGGCAGCAGGCGGTTGATGACGATACGGTCCACCGCCACCCCATACATGTTGAAATACATGAAGGCGCGCTGCGTCTCGCGGATCACCATCTTCTCCGCCTGGGTGACCAGACGGACGCTGGTCGTCTGCGGATCGACCAGCAGCTTGTCCACGCCGGTGATGCGCTCGAACAGCTGCATCATCGCGCTGAAATATTTCTCGTCGGGCAGCTTGTAGTCGGTGAAGCGCTTGGCGATGGGGCCGGCGAACCGCACGATGTTGCGGTCCACATTGAAGCGCTTGCGCACATACCATTCGATGGTCGAGGTGATGGAGACGAAGCGCAGGCTCTCGCTGGTCGGCGGGCAATCCAGCACGATAACGTCGTATTTGCCTTCCGAGACATACTTGTTGACGTACATCAGGGCGATGACATCTTCCATTCCCGGGATGACCGCCACCTCCTCCGCGATGACGTCGGTCAGGCCCGAGGACGTCATCAGCATGGCCAGATAGCGGTAGATGTCGCCCCAATGCTTCTCGATCTCCACCTGCACGTCGATTTCCTGAACGTCCAGGTTCTCCGCCGCCCGCACGGGCTCGCCATTGTTATGGTCGAACAGGCCGCGCGGCAGGTCGAAACAGTCGAACAGGCTATGCGCCAGGTCGAAGGAGACCACGATGGTGCGATGGCCCTTCTGCGCGGACGCAAGGCCCGTCGCCGCCGACACCGTGGTCTTGCCCACACCGCCCTTGCCCGACATCAGGATGATACGTGGCATCTCTATCCGTTTCGGCGACGCCAGACGCGCCGCTTATGATCATTAAGAGGGGCGCCCGGAAAAAGCGGTTACCACGGGCGTTGGTTAATTCCCCTTAATCCATTAGCGGTGCATAGGGCAAATGATTTATATATGCGCTGCACACTGGCGCGACGGTTGTGGGCTGGTCCCGCCTATTCGCCGGCTATATTCATTTTGGCTAGGCTTGGCCTGAAATGCTTCATTCGAATATTGCAAACGACCTTACATTGTCGAATCCGGCACTATCGGGTGTCCAGACACCGTGGATCGTGCCCTGGCGCCGCTCGGCGCAGGCCCGCGTGACGCTGGTGGCCTTCCCCCATGCCGGCGGCACCGCCGCCATGGCCCGGCCCTGGCCCGATGCCCTGCCGGCCTGGGTGGATGTGCTGGCGGTGCAATATCCCGGTCGGGAGACGCGAATCGGGGAAAAGTCATACACTCGCGCAATACCCCTGGTAGAGGCGATTGCCGGGGCACTGGCCCCCGGCCTTCCGGGACGGGTCTGCTTCCTCGGCCATTCGATGGGGGCGCTGCTGGCCTTCCTGACGGCCCGGCACCTCGCCGCAAGCGGGCATAGGGCACCCGACCATCTGATCGTGGCCGGCCGGCGGAGCCCCCACCTGCCCGATCCGTTCGAACCGGCGCACGCCCTGCCGCAGGACCAGTTCCTGGCCCGGCTGCGCCGGCTGAACGGCACGCCCGCCGCCGTGTTCGACCATGCGGAGCTGCTGGAACTGCTGCTCCCCATGCTGCGCGCCGATTTCGCGGTCAACGAGACCTACCGGCACGATGATGATAGCCCGGCCCCCTGTCCCGTCACGGCGCTGGGCGGCACGCGCGACCCTATGGCGCGGCCTGACGAGCTGGAGGCCTGGCGGGCGCTGGCGCCCCTGGGCTTGACCACCCGCCTGTTCGAAGGCGACCATTTCTTCCTGCGCTCCGCCCAGGCGGCGGTCCTGGCGCATGTGACGGACATACTGTCCGGGCTGGCATCCCGTGCCGGCTGAGGCAACCCGAGAACAACCGAGGCGTCATGTCCACCATCCGTATCCTGGCGCTTGACGGGGGCCCCCGCGGCCTGCTGATGAACAATATCCTGCTGCGGCTGGAGAATGAGCGGCCGGGCCTGCTGGACAGTATCGACATCTTCGCCGGCACCTCGGCGGGCAGCATTTCCGCCGCCCTGATCGCCGCCGCCCCCACCCCGCGCGAGGGCGTGAAGAACGCCATCGAATTCTGGCGTCGCTGGCGGCCCTTCGCCCAGTCCGCGCAGCAGAGTTCCCGCTCCTGGATGGCGCTGGCGGGGCTCAGTTCCTTCATGACGCATGCGTCGATCTATCGGAACCTGGAGGAGATGCTGGGCGACAGGCGCCTGTCCGACCTGCCGCGCAAGCTGCTGATCCCCAGCTTCTGCCTGGACAACGAGGCGTCGTTGCGCGAACGGCGGCAATGGTCGGTGCGCATCTACCACAACCTGCTGCCCGAACTGCTGGACGAGGATGACACGGTCCTGGACATCTGCATGCGCTCCAGTTCCATCCCCATGGTGCATCCGGTCTATCAGGGCCATATCGATGGCGGCCTGTTCGCCAACAATCCCGCCCTGTGCGCCGTGGTGACAGCGCTGGATTTCGAGGATACGAGCCTGCCGCAGATCGAGGTCCTGTCACTGGGCCAGGGCATCACCAGCACCTACATGCCGCTGAAACGCGGCGATGTCGGATATGGCAAGTGGCTGCTGGACAAGGACAATCCCATCGCCGTCATCAAGGTGGTGATGGAGAGCAACATGCAGGCCATCAATTACCAGTGCAGCCGCCTGCTGGAAGACCGGTTCATCCGCTTCGACCCGGTGTTGACTACGGATGTCGAGCCCGATCCCAAACGCCCCTTCGCCGAATATAACAACCGCCAGGAATTCATGGCGGCGCAGTTGGACCTGCGGCAAGTGCTGGACCGGCTGAAAACGGCGAACTGGCCGGGACGATGATCCGGCGGCGCTGCGGGTGCAGCGTCAAGGTGACCGGCAACCGCGCCCCCAGATCGCCGTCCAGCTGAACCGGGGCATCGGTATCCGCCGCGTCCAGCGCCTCCAGCACCACCCGGCGTGACGCGATGATGCGCACATCGGGCAACAGGTGTACCCGCCCGCGCATCACGGCCAGCACGTCGCGCAGCAGGGCGCGGCGGCTGGCTTGCGGGAACAGCACCACCTGCAGAATGTCCACCGTCAGATCGGCCTCGCGCGCCAGGATGAAGCGGCCGCCATAATGACGCCCCTTGCACACCACCACCGATGCCGCCTCATACTCCCCATCATCCAGGATCACGCGATAGCGATGCAGTCGGAACCGCAGCAGGCCCGATAGGCCGGCCAGGATATAGGCCCCCTTGCCGATGAAGCGTTTCAGCCGCAGGTTGGCCCCGGCGACGACGCGCGCATCATACCCGGCCCCCGCCATCAGCAGAAAGGCGCGGCCGCCACCCGCGCCCAGATGGATATTGCGTTCCGTCCCGCCCAGCAGCGTGTCGACAATGCCGTCGATGCCGGTATCCAGCCCGATTTCCGTGGCGAAGACATTGGCGGTCCCCAGCGGGATCAGCCCGATGGGCAGGTCGGTCTCCGGCGGCAGGCCATTGAACACCGCATTCAGGGTGCCATCGCCCCCCGCCACGATAAGAGCATCCAGGGCGCCGTGCCGGCCGATATCGGCGGCCAGCCGCTCCACGGCGTCGCGCCCCGCCCCTTCCTGCAGAACCACCTCCAGCCCGGCCGCGCGCAGCCGGTTCAGGACCTGCACCATGCGGACCCGACGCCGTGGCGCCAGCCTGGCATTGAAAATGACCAGCACCCGCCCAAGCGGCACTCGGCCGACCGGATCGATATCCCCCACCTGAAGCCCCCGCCTTCGCGCCACTCCACCCGCGATGCGGACGAAACGGCTGGTCACCACAACTGACAAGCGTGGCTGACAAAATCGGCTTGATCAAGATACCGTGAAGGCAGGGGCCGGAATGAATAGAGGGGGGATGGCGTCAAGCGACCATGGTGATGCCGGCCGCTGCCGCCATCACCGGGATGATGGGTACCGGAGCCCCGAGACGGGAAGGGTCGATGCCACCGGTCAGGATCTCCGCCTCCAGGTCGCGCAGATGTTCCGCCGTCACATCGGCCGCAACCTTGACCACCTTGCAAACCCGGCCATGCCGGTCGAAGACGGGGGTGTAGGAGCCATGGAACCAGACCATGCGCCCGTCCTTCGCCAGATAGGGCGACCGCCGCGCCTCCATCCGCTCACCCAGGAGCAGCATGTGCCAGAAGCTGGCATAATCGGCGCCCGTCCAGATGGCGTCGTTCATGAACATGCTGTGGTGGCGATCCTTGATCTCGACCTGTTCATAATCCACGGCGCGCAGGAAATTGTCGTTGGCATCCAGGACCAGCCCGTCGGGCGTGAACTCGATGACGCAGAGCGCCTTACCCATGGCGGCGAACACGGCATCGACGTCTTGCTTGCGGCTGAACGACATGGTCCTCATCCTTCCCTGCGTTTCCTGGGCATTTGACGAGGATAGGATGATAACGCCGGTGCTTCAGCCTATCGTAAGGTTAGAAGCAGTCCAGGCCGGGGGTCCATCAGTATAGCCAACGGCCGTCATGGCCATTATATGCACCATACTTGCCAATGGTTCATATGCTTTGGGTTAGGATTGGCAATTCTCCGGAATCGTATACGAGC
>NZ_JBLTYX010000020.1:0-122590 GCF_048066115.1 Niveispirillum sp. KHB5.9
CCGCTTGGCCTCCGAGACGTCCAGTCCGCCATATTTCGATTTCCAGGCGTAAAATGTCGCCTCCGATATCCCGTGCCGCCGGCAGATATCTGCCGTCTTCTGACCAGCCTCCTGCTCCGATAATCTGCTCTTCGCTGAAACGGCTCTTCTTCATCAAATAGCCCTCCTCGGTCGGAAGGACTCTACTTTATACCGGACACATTTCCAGGGAGCAGGTCACGATGCCCTGCACCCCCTGATTGACGGCGGCGATCAGCGGCGCATAGGGACCAAAGGCGGCGGGGTTGGGATAGATGCCGGCGAAGGATGACGTCTGGGTGACTGCCACCGTGTTGCGTTCATGGTCATAACGCAGGCCCGCCAGCAGCGACAATTGATCGGCCAGCTCGATCCGCCCGTCGGCGAACAGGGCCATCGTCTCCACCTTCATCGCCATGTCGGCCGCGTATTGGACCGGTACGTTCGGCAATACTGCGACATACATGCCTGCAAACTGGCTGGCCTGGGCGGCCGGAACCCCCGCCCCCTGCAACAGCAGGGCAATCTGGTTCGCCGGCGTGGGCACCAGCGTACGGCTTTCCGAACCGGTATCCTGGTCGCGGTGGTAATAATAGGCGCCGACCAAACCCTTGATCCAATCCGCATCGTGGTGCAGCCGCACTTCCTGCGAGAAGGTTTCGTACTGGTAGGGGGCGATGCCATAGCTGGTCGGGGCCGGCGTATTGTCGCCATCATAGGTGCGCAACAGATCGACATCGCTGTAATTGCTGACGGCACTCAGCGTCGTGCCCTCGGCGATGGCGTAATCCAGCGCCAGATTGACGATGTCGACATTGTTTTTGCTGGAGTTGGGAAAGTCGCCGTAATTGACCCGGTCGTCGTAAAAGTCGGGCGCCGTCGTGCTGGAATAGGTGAAACTGTAGCCGGCTTCCTTCTTGAAATGCGAATAGCCCAGGCGTGCCTCGAAGCCCGGCAGTGCTTCCGGTGTCCACAGCAGCTTGCCGCGCAGGTTGGTGCTGTCCAGCGGCCCTTCCGGCTCGTCACGCGTGACATTGTGGGTGAAGTTGTCGCTGTCGCGCTTTTCCGCCGACACGCGGAAGGCCAGTTCACCCGGCACCAGCGGCCCGCCGCCGGCAAAGGCGAAGGTGCGCGTGTCGAATTCCGCCAGCTGCACCTTGGCCTGGGCATCCCAGTCGAAGGTCGGGTCCTGCGACCGCAGCACGATGGCACCGGCGAGCGCGTTCAGGCCCTGCAGGGTCGATTGCGGACCGCGGAAGATTTCCACCTGGGCCAGGTCCCAGGTATCGGTGGGGCCGAAGCCGACAATACCGTCCGGCAGGGCGGCACCATCCAGATAGATGGTGGCCAGCGGCGCATCACCGCCGCCCGACACGCCGCGATTGGCGATGCCGCGGATGGTGAAGCCCGAGGAGCCATAGGTTTCCGACATGTTGGCGGTACGGTTGATGATGTCCTGGAGGGACTGGATATTCTCCTCCTCCTCCAGCCGCTTGGCGGTGGTAACGGCAACCGACGCGGCGGTGTCTTGCAGCGACCGCGCCACCTTCTCACCCGTCACAATGATCTCGGTCTCCATCGTCGCATCCGCATCAACGGCCTGCGCGGCTGCAATCGAAGACAGAGCCAGCAAGGCCGTAGCGCTTGCGGAAACCAACAGCGATCTAGACATCTCAGCCCCTTCCCAAAGGGTGACCCAGCCTGTTATTCGCAAATGATTATGAGAGTCAATATTAACTGTATGGCACCAGCAGGGATTGATGCCAGCGGCCAGAAAACATTCGACCGCTGGCATCATCTCCTCACGCGGTCCCGATCATTGAATGGCTTCCATCAGGTCCAGCCGGTCGCGCAATGGATCGGGGCGGAACTGCGCACGGCCCGCCACATAGTCCATCAGCGCGTCGGTTGCCGCCGCATAGGGTGGATAGCCCGGATTGCCCATGCGCGCGAAGGCCACGAAATGATCGTGGAAGGCCTTGGCCACGGCCTGGTCGGCCGGGCTGGTCGCACCGGGATAGCGGGCGTCGATGGTGCGGAAGGCGTAGGGGATTTCGCTGGCATGGGTGGCGCCCGGCATCTTCTCCCGCTGGCTTTCCGCCACATGGGAGAAGCGATAGGCGAAGGTGGGCAGGCCCGCCCCCGACCATTGCCGCGCCAGATGGCGGGCCGGCTCGATGAAGATGCGGTCGCCCACGATCTTCCAGACACTCAGCAGGGGCGTGGGACTGGCATAGGCCTGACGGGCCGCCGACTCCCCAGCGCCGAAACCCTTCAGCAGCGTCTCCGCATCACCGATGGGAAAGCCGTCCAGGCCCGTGGCGCCCACCATCAGCGGCACCCGTTGCGCACGGCCCGCCTCCACACTCTTCGCCGGCTCCTCCACCAGGAATTTGCCGTCCAGCATCGGGCCGGCATAATGATCCACGCCGGCCCCCATGATCGACCGCATGTCCAGTCCATCGACGACGCGCTCGGCCGGCAGGGCGCGCAGGGCCGCCAGCCCCTTCGCCCCCTGGTCCTCCACCCCGGCGCGGCGCGCGAAATTCACCCCGCGCTGTTCGCCATCGCCCAGGGGACGCAGGCCCAGGCCCGTGGCACGGCCGCCGCCGGACATGATGATGGCCTTGTCGAACAGGCCGGCGGCGGCCGGCACCGACAGCAGCACATGCACCGAACGTCCGCCGGCACTTTCCCCAAACAGGGTGACATTGGCCGGGTCGCCGCCGAAGCCCGCGATGTTGCGGCGGACCCATTGCAGGGCCGCCACCTGATCCATGAACCCGAAATTGCCCGTGGGCGCCGGCGCCGCCTCCGCCGTCAGCGCCGGATGGGCGAAGAAGCCGAAGCGGCCAAGCCGGTAATTCAGGCTGACCAGGATGACGCCGCTGCGCGCGAAGGCCGAACCGTCATAGACGGTGGGGGAGGAGCCGCCATTGACGAAGCCGCCGCCATGGATCCAGACCATGACCGGCCGCTTCACCCCGGCCTGCGGCTTGGGCGCCCAGACATTGAGGTACAGGCAATCCTCCACCATCGGACCGCCCAGGGGGGCGGCGTCGCCGGGGAACGGGTTCTGCAGACAGTCATGGCCGTAATCGCCGGCCTTGCGCACGCCCGGCCAGGGGATGACGGGCGCCGGCGGGCGCCAGCGCAGGTCGCCGACCGGGGCCGCGGCATAGGGGATGCCCTTGAAGGCGACGACACCGCCCTCCTCCACCCCCTCAATGCGCCCCCCATCGACGGAAACGGGCGCGGCAACAGCGGCGGGCGCCAGGGCCAGCAGCACGGCAAGCAACAGGTGACGCATCATAACCCTCCGGTTGAGCGGCCGAAGCCGATGGGATAGAGCGGATCGGCGCTGTCATGTGGCAGGGCCGGCGATTGTGCCCGCACTGCGGACATGTCCGACGGCAGTTCGAATGGCAGCCGCCCCTTCGGCGCCACCTTTCCCCGCAGCGCATCGAACAGGGCCGCATCGCCGATGCCGAAGGCGGCCAGCAGCAGGGCCGCGTGCGGGCGCACTGCGGTCACGATGGCCGGCCGGTCCATGTCCACCACCAGAATGACGGGCGCCTTGGCCGCCGCCGCCTGCTTCACCATGGCCAGGCCCGCACTGTCCGGCTTGAAATCCAGATCGCCCTCATGCTGGCGCGAACCGAAGAAATGGCCGGGATGCAGTTTCTGATGCGGGGTGGACAGGCGGATCAGGCTGACATCCGCCTTGTCCGGACTGTCGACCACCAAAAAGCCGGCCGCCTGTGCCGCCGCCGGATCGACGCCGTGCAGGAAAAGGCGCCTGCCTTTGTCGGGCAGGGCCACGGGGCCCAGCCGGTTCTCCAGCACCACCAGCGACCGTGCCTGTGCCGCGCGCCCTGCCGCGACCTTGTCGGCTGAACCGACGATGGCGGCAGCGCGGGTGGCATCGACGAACGGGTTCTCGAACAGGCCCAGCTCGAATTTCAGGGCCAGGATGTGACCCACCGCTTCGTCCAGCCGTGCCATGGGCAACAGCTTCTGTTCCACCGCCTCGCGCAGGGGAGCGCCATCATCGACGCCGCCGAACTGGTCGATGCCGGCCAGCATGCCCTTGGCGAAACGCTGCGGTTTGGTCAGATCCTCCACGCCCCAGGGCATGGCGATATCCTTGGGTGCTTGCGGCGGGGTGCCGGTGCGGCAGCTTTCATTGCAGTCATAGGTGATGGCCCAGTCGGAAAGGACCAGCCCCCGGAACCTGTGCGTGCCACGCAGCAGGTCGGTCAGCAATTCGCGGGAATAGCCGCCGCCCACCGGCTCCACCGGCCTGCCGTTCAGGCCCAGTCCCTGCTGGATGGTGTAGGTGGGCATGATGCCGGTGGCCCCGGCCTCGAAAGCCCCCTTGAACGCGGCGACATGCCGGTCGAAGCCACCCTTGGTGAAGTCGGTGAAGCGGCCATAATAGTTATGCCCGTCATAGCCATCGACCTGGGCTCCATAGCCCACCCAATGCTTGACCACCGTGGCCACGCCGCCCGGCGCCAGCCCGTCATCGGCACCTTGCATGCCCTGCACATAGGCCTTCACCTGAGCCGACACCCGGTCGGGATCCTCACCGAAGGTGCCATTGATGCGGGACCAGCGTGGCTCCGTACCCAGGTCGGCCTGCGGCGACAGGGCCATGGAGATGCCGACGGCGCGATATTCATCACGCACCAGGGCCGCGAAACGGCGGGTCAGGGCGGGATCGTCGATGGCGCCCAGGCCCAGCGTTTCCGGCCATTGCGAGAAGCCGCTGACCGTGACGCTGGACCCGGCCGTCACCTGGAAATGGCTGCGCGGATCGGTGGAGATCATCAGCGGAATGCCCAGCCGGCCGCCGGCCGCGATCTCCTGCAAGCCATTGTTCTGGGCCGCGAAATCCACCGGGCCGATGGCCATGCGGGTGATCATGGACGTGACGTGCCGGTCCAGGATCATGGCGCGGGCGGCAGCCTCGTCATAGGCGGGACCCGGCGACATCGGCCCGCCCTGCACGGGGGCAGTGCCATGCACCGCCTCCCCCGCCTTCTCCGCCAGGGTCATACGGCCCACCAGATCGGCAGCCCGAACCTGCGGCGACACGCGCCAATCCTCATAGGGATCAAGCCGCCCGTCGCGGTTCAGGTCGCGAAAGGACAAACCGTCGACGGCCAGCACGGGCTGGCCGGATGGCAGGGATGGCTGCGGCGGGGCGGCCAGGGCCGCACCCGGCGACAGCAGCAGGGCCAGAAGGGCCGGGCGGGACAAATATCGCATGATCTCCCCTCCCCGCCTCAAGGCTTCAGCGTGCGCTGGCCGACGCGCGCCTTGCCCGACAGCACCGTGGTCGCGGCGGACGGGCCGACGGCCACGTCGTAATCGCCGCCCTCGATGCGCCATTGGCGTTCGGCTTCATCGAAGCTGGCCAGCAGGCGCGGGTCGGCCTTGACGGTGACGGTACGCCGCTCGCCGGGTTTCAGATCGATCTTCTCGAACCCGATCAGACGACGCAGCTTCTTGCCGGCGGCACCCGCCAGATAGATCTGCGGCGCGTCCTTGCCCTGAAGCTTGCCGGTATTGGTCACCTCGAAGCTGACGGTCAGGGTGTCGCCGCCCTTCACCCGCAGCTTGTCATAGGCGAAGGTGGTGTAGGACAGCCCATGGCCGAAGGGAAACAGCGGCTTCATGCCCGATGCCGCGAAACGGCGGTAGCCCACATCGGCCCCCTCTTCGTAAACCACGTCGAACTGCTGTTTTTCCGGCAGACCCCAGCCGGGCAGGGTGGGGCGCGGATACTGGTCGGCGCTGGCCGGGAAGGTCACGGGCAGCCGGCCGGACGGGTTGGTCTTGCCGGTCAGGATATCGGCGATGGCCTCTCCGCCCTTTTGGCCGCCATACCAGGCGGCAACGACGCCCCCCACCTTGTCCAGCCAGGGCATCAACACCGGCCCACCGGTCTGCAAGACCACGATATTGTTGGGATTGGCGGCGGCCACCGCCTCGATCAGCGCGTCCTGGCCGCCGGGCAGGTTCATGTCATAGGCGTCCAGCCCCTCCGACATCCATTGATTGGCGAACAGGATGACGATGTCGGCATCCTTCGCCAGTGCCGCGGCGGCGGCCGGATACCGGCCGTCATTGAAACTGACCACCGCCCCCGGCAAGGCCGCGCGCAACGCCGCCAGCGGCGGGGAATTGTGGAAGGCCTGGCGCAGCCAGGCGGCCATGAAGCCCTCGCCCCCCACGGGGATCACCGTGGGATTGCCACCGACGCTCGTCACCTGCGACGAGCCGGCGCCCGACAGTACACCGCTGTCGGCATGCCCGCCGATCACCGCCACCTTCTTCACCGAAGGCGCCAGCGGCAGCAGGCCCTTGGAATTCGACAGCAGCACGATGCCTTCATCGGCCACGCTCTTGGCGATGGCGGCATGGGCGGCGGCATCGATGACGGGCGGTGCCTTCGCCTCGAACAGTCCGGCCGCGAACATGGAGCGCAGGATACGCCGCGACATGTCGGACAGGCGCGCGGCGGGAACGGTCCCGGCAGTCACGGCCTGCTTCAACGGCTCCCCGAACCAGACCTGATCATCCAGTTGTTCGCCCGACTGCTGATCCAGGCCCTTCAGCGCATAGTCGGTGGCGTGAACCGCACCCCAGTCCGACATGACCCAGCCCTTGTAACCCCAATCCCCCTTCAGCACGCCGTTCAGCAGATGGTCGTTGCCGCAGGAATAGGCGCTGTTCACCAGATTGTAGGCGCACATGACGGAGCCGGGCTGGCCCTTCTCGATGGCGATCTGGAAGGCCAGCAGGTCGCTCTCGCGATGTGCGGCTTCCCCGATCACCGAATTGGCCCAGTGGCGGTTGGTCTCCTGCCCGTTCAGGCTGAAATGCTTGATGGTGGAGATGATGGGATTGCTCTGGATGCCGCGGATGCTTTCACCGGCCAGCACACCCGCCAGCCACGGATCCTCGCCCAGATATTCGAAATTGCGGCCGTTGCGCGGGTCGCGGGCCAGATTGACGCCGCCGGCCAGCAGCACGTTGAAACCCTTGGCCAGCGCCTCCCGCCCGATCATGGCCCCGCCATCATGGGCCAGCTTCGCATTGAAGGTGGCGGCCAGCGCCAGACCGGACGGCAGGGCCGTGGCCGTGTCGCCGGGACGGATGCCCATCGGGTTGGTCACGCCCAGGCTGGCATCCGTCTCCTTCAGGGCGGGAATGCCCAGGCGCGGAATACCGGGAATGTAGCCCGCACCACCCACCGCCCCGTCGGGCAGCTTGTCCAGCTTGAACGGCAGGGCCATGGGGCCGTGCAGCAGGGCGATGCGCTCATCCGGCGTCAGCTGGGCATCCAGCAGCCGGGCGCGCTCGTCGGGCGACAGCGCAGGATCACGCCAGCCCTGACCGTCCGCCGCCCGGGCGCCGGCCGTCAGCGCTGCCAGACAGAGGCCCGTGGCCAGGACGGCCCTGATGGATCGGTGGATATTCATCAATACCTCCGGTGAATTGATTTCATTGAAAAAGACGGCGCGGGGAGCCCTCATGAGAGGGAGGATGGAAGGGGGTGCCCCACAGGCCCCCCGCGCCGCGACAAGGTCAGAAATCGATGCCGAAACGGACACCGTAGGTACGCGGCGGGGCGTAGAAATCGCCATTGCCGTTGGTTGCCAGACCCGTGGTGGCATTGGGGCCGGACGCGGTGCGCACGTCGTCATTCTCCAGGTTGCGGACATAGGCCATCAGCGTCCAGGAGCCTTCCGACGGGGCATAGGTCAGCGACAGGTCGGTTTTGGTGAAGTCATCCTGCTTGTTCTGCTGGAAGCCGTGATATTCCAGGTACTTGGAGGATTCGAAATGCGACTGCACCCGTGCCGTCAGGCTGGCCCCGTCGGGCAGGTCGAACCGGTGCTGATAGCCCAGGTTGATCGACCATTCCGGCGTGCGGGCCATGTGGCAGCCGGAGAAGTCGGCCGCGCGCGGGGCCGCCGCGCTGTAATTGGCGGTGAAGCAGCGCGCCATGCTGGCATTGGCGGCATTGTTGGCGAACGCATCGCCCCGGGGCAGCAGGAACTTCTTGTAGCGCGCATGCAGCCAGGAGACGCTGGCGTCGATCCGGTCCTCCTCCGTCAGCAGGAAGTCGGTCTCCACCTCCAGGCCGTAGATTTCCGCCTTGTCGGCGTTCAGCGTCACCGTGGCATCCTGTCCGGCGATGGTGCCCACGGCCGAGACCTGGAAGTCCTGGTAATCGTAATAGAAGGCCGAGGCGTTCAATTGCAGGCGGTTGTCCAGCAGCCGGTTCTTCACACCCAGTTCATAGGAGGTGATGATTTCCGGCTTGTAGTCGTTGGGTTCCACCCCGTCGAAATAGCCGCCGGCCTTATAGCCTGTGGCCAGGTTCGCATAGATCATGCTGTCATCGGTCAGGTCGTAATCGACGCCGGCACGCCAGTTCACCCGGTCCCACGTATTGTCGGAGACGTTCAGGGTCACCGTGCTGGTGACGGCCCCGGCATTGTTGGTGAAATAGGTGCCGCCATTGCGGCCCTTGCGATCCTCGGTATAGCGCACGCCACCCGTGAGGCGCAGTTCATCGGTCACCGACCAGGTGGCCTGGGAGAAGACGGCCTTGGTCTTGGCGAACACTTCGGGCTGGATGAAGCTCAGATAACGGTTGTCGGCCTGGAAGATGCGGAAATCGACATCGTTATCCTCCTTGAAGTAATAGGCGCCGATCACCCATTTCAGGCTCTCCGTCTCCCCACCCAGGCGCAGTTCGTGCGACCAGGTTTCGTCGATGCCGTGGAAATAGTTGGGGGCGTGTGTGGCCGGGTTCTCACCGATACGGTTGTCCTTGGCGGAATTGAAGCCGACCAGATAGGTCAGCTGCGCCCAGTCCAGGTCGTAGTTCAGCTCCGTCCCCGCACTCCAGAAGGTATTGTCGCGCGAGGTGTTGACGCGTGACAGGATGGTCCGCGGATCGCCCGTTTCCATGGGATAGGCCACATCGCCGCCATTGTTGCCGCCCCGGTGCAGCCAGTCGGCCCGCAGGTTCAGGCTCAGCTTTTCCGTGGGCGTCCACAGCGCCTGGATGCGCGCCGATTTGTCGTCCTGGCTGTCCTTGTCGTTGCCGGCCTGCGGCCCCTGGGTGATCGACTTCTGGTAGCCGTCATGGCGCGTCGTCTGGAAGGCGGCGCGTACGGCCAACGTATCGGCCAGCGGCACGTTCAGCATGCCGCCCGTGGTCAGCGCGTCGTAATTGCCGAACTCGACCGAGGCGGAGCCTTCCAGCTGCTGCGTCGGCTTCTTGGTGATGACATTGATGGCGCCCGCCGTGGCGTTGCGGCCATAGAGCGTGCCCTGCGGCCCGCGCAGCACCTCGACCCGGTCGATATCATAGAACAGGGCACCTGTGGCCGTGGCGCGGGCGATATAGATGCCGTCGATATGATAGGCGACGGCCGGATCGCCCACTTCCGTGGTGTTGGTGCTGCCGATACCGCGCATGAATATCTGCGAGGCGCCGCCGCCGGTATTGGTGATTTGCAGACTGGGCACCGTTGCCGACAGGTCGACGACGCTCTTCACACCCTGGCTTTCAAGGCCCTCGCCCGTAATGGCCGACACGGCCAGCGGCGTCTCCTGCAGGTTCTCCGCCCGGCGCTGCGCCGTGACGACAATCTCCTCCAGTTGCAAACTGTCCGCCGTCTGGGCAAACACGGACAGGGCGGGCGCCATGGCGACGATGGCGGCACCGAACATCAAGCGAGATTTGGACATGACTTCACTCCCTCGTCGTTTTTCGATCGTTATGGGAAGCGAACAAGGATCACCCGAGGCCCGTCAGGCGACGGCCGGCCGTTTCCGCCACGGAAAATCCGTGCGGATGGGTGATAGCAAGGGGCCGGCCGCCGACCCTGGGGTCAGCTGGTGCCGACGGGGCGCTCGGATGGTTTCATTGTCTACTCCCTGTATCGTCCCCTTATGGGGCTCTCTACAATCCGGATGGATTTAGGGACAACGTTGTCCCCATCGCACCGAAAATAACCGGCCTCTCTCTGCCGGTCGGAAATTCTGTTATCATTGATAACGATGTCCCGCAAGGACAAAATGTCCAACGTTGTCCCCTTCCTTGCATGATCTTGCCCGCCTGGGTTAAAAGCATGCGGCACTGAATAATCCGGAGCCTTCCGTTTCGTGAGCAAGCCCACAATCCATGATGTGGCCCGCGTGGCCGGCGTGTCGATCAAGACCGTGTCGCGCGTCCTGAACGGAGAACCGAAGGCCAGCCCGGCGACGCGCGAACGGGTGATGGCGGCCGTCGCCACGCTGGATTATTCACCCAACCTGTCGGCACGCAGCCTGTCGGCGGCCCGCAACTACATGATCGCCTTCGTCTTCGGCACCTATCCCGAACTGCCGAACATGTCGTTGCAAAACGAGTATATCGCCGGTCTGCAGGTGGGGGCGGTGACCGCGGCGCGGGCGGCGGGTTTCCACCTGCTGGTGGAACCGCTGGAGATGACGCCGGACCGGTTCAGCGAACGGGCGGCACGGCTGATCTCCATGCCGGCGGTGGATGGGTTCATCATCATGCCGGGTTTGGCCGACGATCCACGCCTGCTGGCGGTGCTGGCGCAGCGTCCCGGTTGCTATGTCCGCGTCAGCCCGGGTGTGGAGATGGAAAACCTGCCGGCCATCGTACGCATCGACGATTACCGGGCGGCGGCCGACATGACGCGTCATCTGCTGGATCTCGGCCACCGCCATATCGGTTTCATCGGTGGCCGGCCCAATTTCGGTTCGGCGGAGCTGCGTTTCCAGGCCTTCCGCGACGTGATGAATGCGGCGGGCGTCTTCGACCCGACCGTGGTCCGCAGCGGCGACTATACCAGGGAATCCGGCCGGGCGGCCGGGGCGGAACTGCTGGCGCTGGACCAGCGCCCCACCGCCATCTTCGCCGCCAATGACGGCATGGCCATCGGCGTCATGGCGCTGGCCCATGAACGGGGGCTGCGGGTACCCACCGACCTGTCCGTCGCCGGCATCGACGATATCACCATGGCGGCCAGCATCTGGCCGGCATTGACCACCGTCCGCCAGCCGATCATCGCCATGGGTGCGGCCGCCGCCGGCTACATCGTGGCGGCCAGCACGACGGGCACCCTGCCGCCGCCCCTGCCCTTCTTCCCCCATGAACTGGTCGTCAGGGACAGCACGGCCGCCCCCTCAAGCCACTGACCGGCGCAGGTCGGCATTGCCATGCACATGCCGGCCGGGCTTTTCGGCACCGATGAGGGCGACGACGGCCCGCGCCACCGCCACGGAGGACACAGCCCCGTAGGGTGAGAGGGGGCCGACCAGGATGGGCGTGAGCATAGCGAAGATACGCTGGCCGATCGTCTCCCACACCCGCCGCTCGTTCCGGTCGCCCAGCAGGAAGCCCGGCCGGATCAGGTCCACCCGTTCAAAGCCGAGATCGGCGACCGCCCGCTCGATGGCCCCCTTGGTGCGCAGATAAAAGCCGGGACCGCCGGCACCCGCGGCGGTGACCAGGATGAACTGGCGCGCACCCAGCGCCCGCGCACCCCTGGCGACGGCAAGCACATAATCGTGATCGACACGGAACATGGCCGGCTGCGAGCCCGCCTTGGCGATGGTCGTGCCCAGACAGGATATGGCGACATCGATCCCCTCAGGCACCGCGGGCCTCAGCACATTCTCCGGTGCCGCGCAGAGCTGTTCGAAATCGACCGGATGGCCGGAACCGGACGATCCGTGGCGGACCAGACTGATCAGGTCGATGTCGGGACGGGCCGCGAGAAGGGTGCGCACACCATCGCCGACGAGGCCGGTACCGCCGGCAAGAAGGACATGTTGGGTCACGGGATACGCGCCTTTCGAGATGAGGGCTGTTTTTCAATGAATGCCATGGGAACAGGTACCCGCCAGCCGCTCCATATATATTTAATGCTGCCCGCCTTTCCGCGTCTGAAATTGCCCCCGGCGCCGCCAGCAAGCGAGGCAAGCCAAGCAAGCCGCTCATCGCGAAGGATGGCGTGCCGGACCTTGCCTGCATCGTCGCGTAACGGCGCTCCGGTGATCTCGTAGCTTTCGGGACATTTATTAGGGGACGGTCGTATCCCGGCAACGCCACCAGCCCACGCAAAGCCCGGCACAAAGGTACCGACTGTGTCCGCCGGGTCTCTGCCCTGAAAGCAGTCGGCAAATCGTGAACCCGGCGCGGCCCACCGGCAGGATATGCGACTTTCATCCTTAGCTTGCTAAATTGACATAGACAACTCAACGAATGAAATATACTGATATTTCAATTCCCAGGAACGCGTTTGCCATCCAATTCAAGCGCCGCCGCTTAATAAAATTAAGAACAGATAAGCTCTGCACACCTTATACAGTCAATACTGTATTTGCGTTTCATTTTTACTATCCTCCACATTTTCGGAGTTAATACGCCTGACCACCCAAAGATCGGGAGAAGAACGGTGCATAAACTTAAAATTGAACGCCCGACCAAATCCAATTGGTGTATAATAATACTGCTCGCCGTCATTCTATCATTGCATCTCATTGTCACGCCCCCACCAAGTCGCGGAACTGGTGTGGGTGAGCGCGACACCCCCGAGGTTGCCGGTGCGGTATCCGGGTCCTTCGCCGTCGCGGGTAGCGGTGCTGCAACCTATGCCGTTGCGCTGGCGGTGCCGCCCGGGATCGCCGGGGTGGAGCCCTCCCTGTCCCTCGTCTATAGCAGCCATGAAGGCAACGGGCTGATGGGCGTGGGCTGGACGCTGACGGGCCTGTCGGCCATCACGCGCTGCCCGCGGATACAGGCCACCGACAAGGTCGCGGGCGGCATCGGGTTCGACGGGAACGATCGCTATTGCCTGGACGGCGAGCGGCTGATCCTGATCTCCGGCAAGGAGGGCGCGCCCGGTGCGACCTATCGCACGGAACGGGAGAGCTGGATCAGGATCACCGTCGGGCCTGGCTGCGACGGCGTGCCCAGCCAGTCGCCCTGCCGCTTCTTCGCCGACACCAAGGAAGGGGCGCGGGTTGAGTTCGGCACCGAAGCGGATGCCAGGATCGCCGCGACGCAATCGGGAAGCGGTGCGTCCAGAACCATCAGGATATGGGCGATCAACAAGATCACCGACCGCAATGGCAATTACGTCCGCATCCGCTACGCGAGCGACGGGAGCTTCGGATATCAGCCGACGGAAATCGAATATACGGGAAACCAGAACGCTCCCCAGCCGGCCGCGATGCGCCGCATCCGGTTCAACTATGAAGGCCGCAAGGACGAGGCCGAGGGGTTCACGCTGGGTTATCCGACCCGTACCCGGGTGCGGTTGCATGAAATCCAGACCTTCGTCGGTGACGATCCGGTGATGAAATACCGGTTCGAGTATGATTACAGCAAGACCACCGGGCACAGCCTGCTTCTCCGGCTTCGCCAATGCGACGCGAACGGCATCTGCCTGCCCGCGACGGAATTCGCCTGGCAGGCCAATGAAATGGAAAACTGGCGGAAGGACACGCCCATCGGCAGACAGCAGGAGGCGCTCAATACGGGCGAAGCCGATGACGGGATCTGGCTCACCGCGGATTTCACGGGCACGGGCCTGCCCGGCCTGGTGCATGTGCGCAACGCCGGGGCATCAAGTAAAAGCCAGGGCCACGCGGTCATTTCCACCTTCGTGTCCGACGGCAAGGGGGCATGGCAGAAGCTGAAGAGCGGGGCCAAGCTCGGCGACAGCGCCTTCTACAAAGGCAATCGCTGGATCGCCATGGATGTGGATGGCGACAGCCGGGTCGATCTTGTCGAGATTCTGCCAGGGGCCAAGCCATCCACCCAGACATACCGCTCAAAGGGCGATGGCGAATGGGTCGCCGACCTGCCAACCGGAGGATACAAAGGAAAATTCGACAATGGCGAGTGGTTGCCCGTCGATATCGACGGGGATGGGCGAGCCGATCTGGTTTGCATCGTCGCCGACGTGAAGGGCGAAAAGACCACGGTCGATCTGAGCATTCTGAAATGGAACGAAGGCCCTGGGACCGTGGTCGGCCAGAAGGTCATGATCCGCGCCTTTCAGTCCCACTCCACGGCCACCCGACATTATGACGGGAAGACCGGCGACTGGATGGTCATTGATGTCAATGGCGATGGCCGGTCCGACCTCCTGAACCTTTATACGAAAGACAGCAAGGTTCAGATCCTGACCCAGCCGGCTCCGGGACCGGGCGAAGGCTGGGCCGAACCCCGCATCGATCGCCACACCGTGGCGTCCGACGGCAAATGGATCCAGGCCGATCTCAATGGCGACGGATTGATGGACCTGATCCAGTTTTCCAAGTCGAAAACCCCGAAAAGCATCTCCGCCTATGCGTTGACCGCCCTCGGAAACGGCAGCTGGGTGTCCAGGAAGCTGGAGGATTTCACCGTTCCGGGCGCCGAATTCAAGGAAATCAGGCAGTGGATCGTCACGGACCAGAACCTTGACGGGCTGGCCGACCTCATCGTGCAGACCGACAATGCCGCATATGGCTACATGTTCACCCGGACGGACGGGCTGGAGCCGAAGGGGCTCGCCCCGCTCCCGGTATCCGGCAAGTCGAAACTGCATTCCCTCCAGTCCCTGGATGCCGATGGGGACAGCATCCCCGATCTGGTTTCGCTTGCCATGGAAGGCGGAACGATGCGGGTGGGCAGCCGTCTGACCCCGGGGCCCGTCCCCGATCTGGTCTCAGCGGTCACCACGGGACTGGGGGGACGGACGGAGATCGTCTACAAATCGCTGACGGACCCGTCCGTCTATGTGAAGGGCAGCGACGCCAGATATCCGGAAACGGATATCCAGGTGGCAAGGCAGGTCGTTGCAGAGGAGAAGGTCTTCGCCGGTTCCGGCACCGACGCCCAATCGGGCCATTTCTCCTATTCATATACCGGTCTGCGGATCAGCAATGACGGCCGCGGGTCGCAGGGCTTCGGGACCCGGACGCGGACCGACATCAACGCGAAGGTCGATCCGCAACTGCGGACCAGGGCCGTCACCGCCTTTCATCAGCAATGGCCGCTGACCGGCTATATCGACAAGGAGACGGTGTATGGACCGGATGGCAATGGCGGCCTCACCATTCCCGTCGATGAACAGCGCGAAACCTACCAGCATCTGAAGCGCAACGGCCTGTCGGAGCCGTATTACATCGTCCAGAAGATTGAATCGGCGCGCGATCATTTCGCGCCCTATGGCCGTCCCGCCCGGCAATGGAAGGAAGGCGAGAGTGCCGCGAAGATAAGGCATGAATCGGGCTATACCTATACGCGACGCACGACATTTCACTTCGATGCGCCGCTTGACCGGCTGCTGCACGTAACGAACGTGTCCAACCTCGAGGATGGTGCGCCGATCGATCCGCTTTATACCTGCTACGCCTACCGGCGCGGACCGGCGGAGCCGAGCGCACGGACATGGCAGGATTATCTGGTGGTGGCAACGAAGACCACGACCCGCCAGGAGGATTGCGCCGGCGACTGGAATGCCGGGGAGACTGCGGCTTGGACCCGGGACAGCCTGAACTGGACCCGGTTCGATCATGATCCGCAGACGGGAAACGTCGTGGCGGTCAGGACCTGGAACGACCAGTCCGGCACGTTCGTCACCTCCGGCTATGAATATGACGTGTACGGCAATACGCGCAAACTGATCGAACCCAAAGGAAACGTGACGGAACTCGACTATGCCTACGGCAAGGTGACGCGGCTTCGCACGCGAATGCACCTGGATGCCGGCGCCGTTCTGGAACAGACCGCCGAATTCGACCCCAGGTTCGGGCTGCTCACCCGGCAGACGGACGAGAATGGCACGATCATTTTCAAGCTGCCCGACCCGACCGCCGCGGAACCCGGCTATGACGGTTTTGGCCGCGTGCTGCGGGTCCAGTCGCCCACGGGAAACCAAACCGATCCGCGCAACCCCGATCTGGTCACCGTCATCGAGAAGCAATATGCGCGGGTCCTGGATACCGACCGCAAGCCGGCGGGCCTGACGATAGAAACCTGGCGACGGGAAAGCTGGTCCGATGGAGACCGCAAGTCCTGGGCCTGGTCGAAGACGGTCGTCGATGGGATGGGCAGGGACACCCGGCATCAGGCGGGCCGCCAGGCCGGCACGGTCAAGACCGTCGATATCGACTACACCCCGCACGGGCTCGTCCGGTCCGTATCGCTACCCTATTTCACGCAGCGTGAATGGACGACCTCCTACAGCTACAACATCCAGGGTCTCATCAGGACCAGGACCGATCCGGAGGGCGTCGAGTATCGGCAGGCCTATGCGGACGCCCTCAGCATGCAGGCGACCGGACCGGATCCGGCGAATGAAATCGCAACAGGGGAACGGGGCACCAGGACGAGCGTGACGACATACACGCGCTTCGACCTGAAGAAGCGCATGGCCTGGATGGCCTATCCGGATTTCGACGGGAAGACCGACACCGCCACCATCGAGAACAACCCCAACAGGGCCAACGCCACCTATGACCCGCTCGGCCGGGAAATCCGCAATATCGATCAGCTGGGCGTCTGGACGGAGTTCAAGTATGACAGCCTGAACCGGCTCATCAGCGTGAAGGGGATGGAAAGCGGCGAAACCCGGATCACATACGATGACAATGACCAGGTAATCGCGACGTTCGACGCCGCCGGGAACCGGACCGGATACGAGTATGACGGCCTCGGCCGGCTGCTTTCCGAAACGACGGCGGCATCCAGGACCAGCTATGGGTATGACGCCGCCGACGCCTCCCGGAACGCGAAGGGCCGGCTGGACTCCGTGTCCGTCACGCAGGCCGGCGGGAAGGAACCGGTCATCCGCTATGCCTACAGCTATGACCTGCTGGGGCGGGTCGTGAAGGTCGAAACGATGATCCCTGCCCTGGCGCAGGAACCGTTCGTCACCCGGTATGTCTATGACGTCCCGGGTCGGGTCACCAGCGTGACCGCGCCGGAACAGGCGGGTGCGGCCGAGACACGATACAGCTACGACCCGGGACAGGGCACGCTGCTGACGGCCGCCTATCGCCGGGGAAGCGCGGTTTCACTGACGAAGTCGTTTTCCAACCACACCGCTCTGGGGGATGCGCGGCGCATCGATTATTCGAACGGCGTCGGCATCGACCTCACCTACAGCCCGCTCGGCCGCCCGCTCACCAGCCGCACGACGAAGGGATCCGTTGTCCTGCGGGATTTCGGCTACAATTGGAACGATGCCGGGATGCTCCTATGGCTCAACGACCGGCGCAAGGAGGCGGAGAACGGCGTCTCCCTGGGCCGGGCATTCACCTACGACGCCCTTGGCAACACGCTGACGGCACTCTCGCCACAATCCCAGAAGCTGCGTCGCTACGGATACGATTATGGCGGCAACCTGACCCGGCAGGACGATCTGCACTATTCCTATCGCAGCGACAAACCCGATCAGCTCAGCCATGTCTGTGACCGGACCACGAACCCGGGATGCGTGCCGGACAAGTCGATGCGGTTCGGGTATGACGCCCAGGGGCGGCTTGAAAGCAGGCAGGCCTCGCCGTCGCTCAAGGCCGGAAACCTCAATGAGGATTGGCGCTATGGCTTCAACGCCGCAGACGATCTGGTCGAGGTGGAGTCCGGCGGCACCGTCCAGAAAGCCGCCTATGACCATACCGGGCGGCGCGTCATGCGCCAGGACATGGGGCGCACGGGGGGCCGGGCCTATCCCGCCGGCACCACCTACTACATCTCGCCCCTGACCGAACTTCATTTCACCGACCGGAATGACGAGAAGACCTGGACCTATACGAACTATGCCTTTGACGGCGACGGCGCGTTCTTCGCCGACAGCGTCTCCAAGGCGGATGCGGTACCACCCCTGATCCGGGGCAGCATCGAGCCTATGATCCCGGGCGGGCTGCCGGGCTTGGCACTGTTCGGCACCCTGGCCCTGGCGGTCGGGGTGATGGCCCGCACGGGTCTCCCGGACCTGGCCGGCATGCGGCACCGGTTGCGCCGGCCGCCGGACGGCTTCGGCCTGTTCCGGCGCTGTATCGCCACCATCGTGGCGGCCAGCTTCCTGATCGTCCAACTCGCTCCGGGACACGCCCAGGCGGCCAAGCTGACGGGGCCCGGCATTCCCAAGGCCGGCCGGCAGCTGGTCCTGCATGGCGACCCCGCCGGCAATATCGTACTCACCACCGACCTGTCGGGCCGGGAGGTGAACCGGATCGTCTATGACCCGATCGGAGGTATCGAGCGGGACGACAGTACCGGAGAGAACAATTTCCGCCCGAAAATGCATGGCGTCGAGCGGGACGAGAATACCGGTCTCGATGATGTCGGCGACAATTACTACCATGCCGGCCTCGGCATGGCCCTGCTGCCGACCGGGCCGGCGCCCGGCTTCATGGGGCGTGTGCCACCCGGCCTCGCCGGATTCGCGGCCGGCATCGGCGATGGCGGGCCGGCCGGCAAAAATTTCGGTCCCGGCGGCGGTCACCGCGACGGCCCCGGGGATCCGGACGATCCCGACCATCCGGAACTCGACCATCCCGACGCTCCGGACCACTCCGATGCCCCTGGCGGTGGCGACGACTGGATGCCACCCGGCGCGCCGCCGCCGGTGTTGGCACCCGTCGAAGTGGGAATGCTTTTGATAAGGACCCGGATGGTGGCGCGGACCGCGGGCAAGGCGGCCATGCTGGCGGAGCTGGATTCCAATCCCCTGACGCTGCCCATCGGCATCGTGCTGACGACCTGGAGCATCATCAACTGGTTCAAGCCCAAGCATCACTACAAGCACGCCTTCCTGGTGGGCCATGGGGCCAACCATATCGCCGCCTCCTTCCTGTCCGGCGGGGGTGAAGCCTCCATCCACGGCATGCTGCGGTCCGGCCGCTCACCCCTCCACGTACCGTTCGAGGATTACCAGGCCTCACCGGCGATGAGCGGCATCAGCGCGGTGTCCGTGGCGGTCTGTCCGACCGGAACGGGGCTCAACTCCTTCCCCGCCGGCACGCAGGTGGTGACGGCCGAAGGCGACAAGCCGATCGAGCAGGTTGCCGTCGGTGACCAGGTGTTGAGCCTGGATGAGACGACCGGGCAACAGGAGGTGAAGAATGTCACGGAACTGACCAACCGCGTCGCGGACAGGCTGGTCACCGTCCAGTATGGAAACGCCACCATCGAAGCGACGCCGGAGCATCCGTTCTATGTTCCCGGCCGTGGCTGGATCACGGCGGAGGCTCTGCGGGTCGGCGATCCCCTGCTCGGCCGCGATGGCCGGACGGCCCCCGTCTCGGCAACCGCGACCCGCGACAACCCGGTCAAGGTCTTCAATTTCGAGGTTGCGGACAATCACAACTACTATGCCGGCAAACAAGCCATCCTGGTCCATAACCCCAGGAATAATCGGCAGGATTGCGTGGGAGGAACTCCAAGGCCCGGATCGCCAACCTGGAGAAGAACATTACAATTCTATAAAGATGAAGGGATGTGGAAGGAAGAGAACGGAATTCAGTATGTTATGGTCGAGCAGAAAGACGGAAGCTATGATTGGGCACCTCTGAAGTCCGTCAATATGGGCCATATCGTTGCTGCTGTCGATTTTTGGAATAATGGGTTGCGGAAGACCGGGAAGAGATCATGGCAGGTGAGGAATGTCATGCTCGATGACCAGAATTACATGTTCGAACTGGCGTCGGTTAATAAATCAAATGGCGCAAAAATGAAAAAAACCTATCTGCCGGAAGATGTTACCAAGAAGATCAACAAGGCAAAACAGAAGAAGAAAAAGAAGAAATGAAAACAGCCCCGTCCTGTCTGTCGACATCATAGGCTGTTCGACTTGTCTTGAATTCCCTCTTCCGTGCCATCCTGGTTTGCGCCAGGATGGCACGATCCAGCCTTGAAGTTAATTCGTTGATTTTAATAGATACTGGCTCGGAGCTGGCATCTGGCCCTGAAACGCTGAACCCCATCAACCTGTTGAGTTTTCTATAGTTTTTCTGTGTCAGCTTGGATGCGGGGGCTCGCCTTGACCGATGACATGACAATCCTTAGGCGTATATTTTATCTCATTTTCTCCTGAAATGGAGAGCGAGCATGTCGGATACAGATGTTTCCCATTCATACTGGCGAAACGACAACCGGGATCAGCTTATTCCTACCGCCAATCTATCCGATCAAACGGGGCCACCTCTGTCGCCCGTGACGGCTTCGCGGGTCAAGGAGCCGGTGCGTGGCGGCGTGCCCGGAGAGATCATCCTGGTGGTCGAGGATGAGGAGCGCGTGCGCGATTTCACCGTCGAGGCATTGCGCGAGCTGGGTTACATGGTGATCCATACCGGCAGCGGAAGGGAGGCATTGGCGATCCTGGAACGTGGCCAGGATGTCGCGCTCCTGTTCACGGACATCGTCATGCCGGAGATGACCGGCCGCCAGCTGGTTGACCGCGCCTCGGCGATCCGGCCGCAGATGAAGGTCATCTACACGACCGGGTACACGCGCAATGCCGTCGTCCATAACGGTGTAATCGATCCGGGCACCAATTTCCTACCCAAGCCTTTCAGCATCGATCAGCTTGCCGGAAAGATTCTTAACGTGATTGACCGAGAAATTTGATTTGAATTATTTTATAAAGAGGCGTCGCCACGTATGGCGGTGATTCCATTTTATTTACAATCTCAATAAAGTTTCTTGAATTATCCTTGCTCTATATCTATATTATCCGCTGATGGAGTGGATTTCTTGTCCGCTTCGGATAAGGAAGCAGGCCATGTCGACCATTCCGCATCACAAGTTCAAAATCGGGCAGAATCTCAATTTTCATCCGGGCCTTCAGGGATTTGTGATCCCGCCTGGCCTGTTCACCGTCAGCAGCTTGTTGCCAAGTGACGGGAACGAATTGCAATATCGTGTCCGCAATGTCGGCAGCGGTCAGGAACGGATCGTGCGTGAAAGCCAGTTGCGGCTTCCCTGACAGACCTGTTCAAGCGCGAAACTCCACCCAAATAGCCTTGTAATGGCAGGCGGCGGCAGCCAGCACCATAAGGTGCCAGACCACATTGTGGTAGCGCACCCGTTCCGCCAGATAGGCGCCGATACCGGCCGTATAGATGATCGCCCCCAACCCGATCCAGATACCGGTATCCGGCAACAGCAGGCCCGACAGGGCCGGGATCAATGGAAGCCCGATCCAGCCGAGCCCGATATAAAGCGCCAGACCCAGCCGTTCATGGCGGCGCGGCGCCAAAAGCTTCAGCATCGCGCCGCTCCCGGCAATGGCCCAGACCAGGGATAGGGTCAGGATAGCCTGCATATCCGGCAGCCGTGTCAGCAGCGGCGTGTAGGTGCCGGCGATGGCGAGATAGATGCAGGCGTGATCCAGGCGCCGAAGATGCTCCTTCAGCGCAGGGCGGCCGGCCAGATTGTAAGCTGCGGATGATATCAGCATCGCCGTCATGGCCATGGCATAGACGGCCAGCGCCATAACGCTAACGGGTGTTGCTGCGGACGTGACATCCGGAACGGCCAGACAGAAGCCGCCCACCCATCCCGCCGTGACCCCGAGCAGATGCACGATGGCATCCGCCCGGTATTCTCCCCGGCTGTAGGATGCGGAGGGCCGATCAACGGGATGGGTGGTGGCGTCCTGAACCATCAATGCGGTTCAACGCCGGCGGGGCGGCGGCGGCCGGCGCGCGGCCCCTCCCGTGGACGGGCGTTCATCCTTGTGCCGGTAGGTGATGCGCCCCTTGGTGAGATCGTAGGGCGTCATTTCCACACTGACGCGGTCGCCGGCCAGCGAACGGATGCGGCTCTTGCGCATGCGGCCCGCCGTATAGGCGATGATCTCATGGCCATTTTCCAGCTTCACCCGGAAACGGCCGTCGGGCAGGGCTTCTTCGATGATGCCCTCGAAATCAATGAATTCTTCCTTGGCCATTTGCCCTCTCCTGAACACGGAAAAGGCGGCGGCATGATTGCATGCCACCGCCCTGAAGTCCGGACCGGAGAGAGGCTTACGCCAAGCGCAGGTTCTCAGCCGCCGTCTTACCCTTGCGGGGATCGCGGACGGGGTCGAAGCTGACCTTCTGGCCTTCGTTCAGGCTGGACAGGCCAGCCCGCTCAACGGCGGAGATATGGATGAAAACGTCGGAAGAGCCGTCCTCGGGCTGGATGAAGCCGAAGCCCTTGGTGCTGTTGAACCACTTGACGGTACCGATGGACATGGAATGCCTCCTGGGATCTTACCCGTTCGGAGCTGCCCGGCGCGAAAGTGCGATGCGGGCATCAAAGTCACGACGGGGAGAAGAACCGGCCGAAGCCGACAGATGACCCAGCAGCAAAGTCGATGGCGTGAACATGGGCCGTGTCGGGGCAAGCGGCAAGGGGATAGATTGGGATATCAGGACATGGCAGCACTGCCCCCTGTATTCGGCCGCCGACATCCTGATCCCTATCGTCGGCACTGGGCATGCCCGGTGTGTGTCGAAAAGGAATGATGCCACGGCAACTCATTGTTCCTGGTCGTGGAGGGTTAGAGTTGATTTTGGAACATTCTGCATAGACCGCCCCGGAAATCCTGCGCCCGCTGGTTTCAACTCGGATAGATATGACGTATTAAGACTTAAGGCATACTATGGATGTTGACCTCTACACATGGTTGTGCTGTGTCAATATTGACATACGATGCCAATCCATCTTCCGGCACGGTTAAAATCAGATTACCTTGCCGCCACTGGTTTGCGTGTTCCATATCAACAGGATGCCATGACAACTGGTGACCTTGATCTTGATGTCTGTAATCGGGAGCCGATCCATATCCCGGGCAGCATCCAGCCCCACGGCATTCTGCTGGCCTTCGCCCGCGACGGTGCCGGCGGCTGGCGGCTGACGCAAGCCAGTGCCAATGCCGAACCGGCATTGGCACTGGCAACGGAACAGGCGCTGGGCCAACGACCGGAAGAGGTGCTGCATCCATCCCTGGCGGCGGCCGTCGCAAGTTTCCTGGCGGAGCCGCAACTGCCGAACCGGCCGGTGCCGCTGGCCGTCATTGACCTGCCGCAGGCCGGCAGCGTCCAGGTCCTCTCCCATGGCGGGGAGGATGGAGCTGCCCTTGTCGAACTGGAGGGGCTGAAGGGTGCCAACGGGCTGATCGACCGCGTCTATCCGCGCATGCGGGAGGCCATCGAACGCCTGGAGACGCTGGATGCGCCGGAGGAGATACTGGCATGTGCCGCGCAGGAGGTACGGGCGCTGACCGGCTTCGACCGGGTCCTGATCTACCGTTTCGACGCCGACTGGCATGGAACCGTGGTCGGGGAGGACGGCAACGGGCGGCTGCCCTCCTACATGGATCTGCGGTTCCCGGCCAGCGATATCCCGGTGCAGGCGCGCGAGCTTTACCGGTTGAACCGCCAGCGGCTGATCCCGGACGCCTTCTATGCGCCGGTCCCCATCGTGCCGGCGCTGAACCCGGCGACGGGGCGGCCGCTGGATCTCAGCTTCTCCGTCCTGCGCAGCGTGTCGCCCATCCATGTCGAATATATGCGGAACATGGAGACGGCCTCCTCCATGTCCGTGTCGATCCTGCTGCGTGGCCGGTTGTGGGGCCTGATCTCCTGTCACCACCGGGAACCGCGGGTGGCCTCCTACGCCGTGCGCTCGGCCTGTGATCTGATCGCCCAGATCCTGTCGGTGCGTATCGCCGCCGTGGAGGATCGCCGCGATGCAGACAACCGCATCGCGTTGAAGGCTATCCAGGCCCGGTTGCTGGCCGCCATGGCCCAGGCCGATCCCTTCATCGCCGGCCTGCAGGACGTTCCTGCCGATCTGCTGCGTTTCGCCGGCGCCAGTGGTGCCGCCATAATCTTCGAACAAACCTGCACCCTGATCGGGGAGACGCCGGGCAGCGAGGCGGTGAAGGGGCTGGTGGCCTGGCTGGCGGAACAGGGGGAGCCGGAGCAGTTCGCCACCGACAACCTGTCGGCATTCTATCCGCCGGCAGCCGGGTTCGAGGGCAAGGCGGCCGGCCTTCTCGCCATCGCCGTATCGAAGCTTCACGCCAGCTACATCCTCTGGTTTCGGCCGGAGGTGGTGCGCACCGTCCGCTGGGGTGGCGATCCGCGCAAGCCGACCGACCATAAATCCGGCCAGATGCGGCTGAACCCGCGCACCTCGTTCGAGGCCTGGAAGGAGGAAGTGCGCCACCGCGCCATCCCGTGGAGCGATGCGGAGCGGGAGACCGCCGCGGACCTGCGCCATTCGATCATCGGCATCGTCCTGCGCAAGGCGGAGGAATTGGCGGCGCTGTCGCGGGAACTGGCGCGGTCGAACAAGGAACTGGAATCCTTCTCATACTCCATCTCCCACGATCTGCGGGCGCCGTTCCGGCATATCGTGGGCTATGCCGAACTGCTGCACGATCTGGAGTCCGACCGGTTCAGCGCGACGGGCAGGCGCTATCTGGACACCATCGTCGATGCCGCGAACATGGCCGGCCTGCTGGTGGACAATCTTCTACATTTCTCGCAGATGGGCCGCAGCGAGCTGACGCCGGTTGCCATCGACATGAATGAACTGGTCGGTGAGGTCCTGGAAATGTTGAAGCCGGAAGCGGCCGGCCGGCCCATCGACTGGAAGATCGATCCGCTGCCCGTGGTCCGGGGGGACCCGACCATGATCCGGCTGATCTGGCAGAATCTCTTGTCGAACGCTATCAAGTATACCAGGGGGCGCGAACCCGCGCGCATTGAACTGGGCTGCGAGAGCCGCCCGGATGAGACATTGTTCTGGGTGCGCGACAATGGTGTCGGCTTCAATCAGGCTTACGAGAAGAAATTGTTCGGCGTATTTCAGAGACTGCATCGAAGCGAGGAGTTCGAGGGCATCGGTATCGGCCTGGCCAATGTCCGCCGCGCCATCGACCGGCATGGCGGCCGCACCTGGGCCGAGGGCCGCGTCGGCGAAGGCGCCATTTTCTACTTCACGCTGCCCCAAATGCGGGGCGGCGAAACAGCACAAAAGGGGCGCTTATGAGCAGCCTGAAGCCCATCCTCCTGGTCGAGGACAATCCGCGTGATCTGGAACTGACCCTGGCGGCGCTGGAGAAATGCCAGCTCGCCAACGACGTCATCGTGGCGCGCGACGGAGAAGAGGCACTGTCATTGCTGACCCATCGTGATCCGGGGAGCGGCGAATTCACGCTGGTGCCGGCCGTGGTCCTGCTGGACCTGAAACTGCCCAAGGTGGACGGGCTGGAAGTGCTGGAGCGGATGAAGGGTGATCCGGAAACCCGTCATGTCCCCATTGTGATGCTGACCGCATCGCGGGAGGAGAGCGATCTGGTCCGCAGCTACCAGCACGGGGTCAACGCCTTCGTGGTGAAGCCGGTGAATTTCAGGGATTTCTTCCAGGCGATCCGCGATCTGGGCGTCTTCTGGGCCATCCTGAACGAACCGCCGGTGACCACCCGCCGCCCGCCCGCCTCCACGTACGCGAAGGGTGTTTGACGGAATGCCGGACAAGATCAACATCCTGCATCTGGAAGACAGCCCACTCGATTGCGAGCTGGCTGCTGCCCGCCTGCACAAGGCCGGCCTTGAATGTGACGTGACCTGCGTTGAAGGCCGCCGGGCCTTTGTCGATGCGCTGGGCAGGATGCGTTTCGATGTGATCCTGGCCGATTTCTCGCTGCCGGAATTTGACGGTCTGTCCGCGCTGGACATCGCCCGGGAAATGGTACCCGGTACCCCCTTCATCTTCCTGTCCGGGAAGATGGGGGAGGAGACGGCGGTCGAAGCCCTGCGCCACGGCGCGCGCGATTATGTGCTGAAGGAGCGGATGGCCCGGCTTCCCGCCGCGGTGACGCGTGCCATAAACGAGGCGCGCACCCTGACCGAACGCCATCAAGCCGAAGCGCAGTTTCGAATTATCGCCGACAGCATGCCCCAGCTTGTCTGGTCGGCACGTCCTGATGGTGACGTCGATTACTTCAACCGGAACTGGTATGATTATACAGGCACCAAGCCGGGGGACAGTGACGGTGCCGGCTGGGCGCGCGTGTTACATCCTGAAGACTTGAACCGTACATTAGCGCGGTGGAACGCCGCGTTGGTCAGCGGCGAAGAATATGAGATAGAATACAGGCTGCGGCAGGCGGATGGGGGCTTCCGCTGGTTCCTGGGCCGGGCCTTGCCCCTGCGCGATGGCGGGCGGATCACCCGTTGGTTCGGCACCTGTACCGATATCGACGATGCCGTGAGGATCCGCAGGGTGTTATCCGAAAGCCGTGAGGAACTGGAACGCCAGGTCGCGGTGCGCACGGCCGAGCTGGTTGCCGCCAATGCCAAGCTGCGGGCGGAGGTGGCAGAGCGCGAACAGGCCGAGGAGGCGTTGCGCCATGCCCAGAAAATGGACGCGCTGGGCCAGCTTACCGGCGGTATCGCGCATGATTTCAACAATCTGCTGACCGCCATCACCGGCAATCTGGAACTGCTGTTGTCCCGGTTGGAGACCGGTCACCGCGAGGGGTTGCGGTCCTACGCCGCCAATGCCAAGGCCGGCGCCACGCGTGCCGCGGCCCTGACCCAGCGCCTGCTGGCCTTCGCCCGGCGCCAGCCCCTGCGGCCGGAGGCGACGCATCCCGATGCGCTGGTGCGCGGCATGGAGGATCTGCTGCGCCGGACGGTGGGCGAGCAGGTGACCATCGAGGTGCAGAGCCCGCCCGATATCTGGCCCGCCTGGTGCGATGCCAACCAGTTGGAGATCGCGCTGCTAAATCTGGTGGTCAATGCGCGCGATGCCATGCCCCATGGCGGGCGCATCCGGATATCCGCGACCAACGCCCAGTTGGCCGAGGATGAGGTGTCGCGCGGCAGCCCAGCCGGCGACTATGTGCTGCTGTCCGTCGGCGACACCGGGGCCGGCATGCCGCCGGATGTGATCAGCCGCGCCTTCGACCCGTTCTTCACGACCAAGCCCGTCGGCCAGGGAACCGGCTTGGGCCTCAGCCAGGTCTATGGTTTCATCAGCCAGTCCCACGGGCTGGTCCGTATCGAAAGCACGCCGGGCAAGGGCACGCTCGTGCGCCTGTACCTGCCCCGCTGCCGGGCGGAGCAAGTGGAACTGGCAGTCGCCCCCGATGTCGAAGCGGCATGCGATGCGAGCGCCGGGACGGTGCTGATCGTGGAAGATGAGGAACTGGTCCGCATGGTCGCGGTGCAATCGTTGGAAGATGCAGGGTTGAGGGTGGTGGAAGCCGCGAATGGCCCACAGGCGTTGGAAATGCTGGATGGCGGGCTGCGCGTAGACTTGATGGTTTCCGATGTCGGGCTGCCGGGCATGAACGGCCGTCAGCTCGCCGAGGCGGCGCGGGAGCGGCAGCCGGATCTACGCGTGCTGTTCATGACCGGCTATGCCTATGACGTCACGCAGGGCACCGGGATACTGGGACCGGGGTGCCAGGTCTTGCAGAAGCCGTTCGAAACCATGGCACTGGTGGGACGCGTCACCGCCATGCTGGCCGAGCCCGCCGCGCCGGTATCCGCCGCTGCCCGCTATTGCGCTTAAGGCCCTTGTGATGAGCCCGGATATCGTCACCGATCCCAGCCGCGCCAAGCGTTTGAAGGCGGCAACCCACGCCGCGCATGACCGGCTGGACAAGTCGATCATGCGGCTGGAACCCTTTTCCAGCATTGACCGCTACGCCCTGTTCCTGGCGGTACAGCATGGGTTCCATCAGGATGTCGATGCGCTCTATGACGATCCGGCCCTGGATGGGTTGTTGCCGGATCTGAAGCATCGCCGCCGGCTGGACAAGATTGCGCAGGATTTGGCCGATCTGGGCAGAACGGCCCCGGCGGCCGGCAGCAAACCCGTTCTTGCCGGCGATCTGCCCACGGCACTCGGCTGGCTCTACGTGGCGGAAGGGTCCAATCTGGGGGCGGCCTTCCTGCTGAAAGAGGCGGGGAAGCTTGGTCTGTCGGAAGATTGCGGCGCTCGCCATCTAGCCGGCTCACCGGAGGGGCGAGGCCTGCATTGGCGGATCTTCACCACGGCGCTTGATGCGGTTCCCCTCACGCAGGAGGAGGAGGCAAGGGTAATCGCCGGCGCGCGGGCCGCGTTCATGCGGGTCCAGTTTTTGGCCGATGCCGTATTTATACCAAGTCCGAGTGATTAGAACCCATGTGCCCATGATCGTGTACCGATTGACATGATGGTCCATGGTTGGCTGACGAGCCTGTTCCAGGCGTGGCAGCAATGGTCGAGGATATCGGCGTAGGACTTGAACACGCGGTTTGAGAGCCAGTTGTCGCGGACGAACTGCCAGATATTCTCGACAGGGTTCAATTCAGGACATTTGGGCGGCAGTGGCACTATGGTGATGTTTTCCGGGACCACAAGGTCCTGGGAAAGGTGCCATCCGGCTTGGTCGAGGAGCAGGACGGCATGCGCCCCTGGGGCCACGGCCTGTGCAATCTCGGCCAGATGTAGGGTCATGGCCTTGGTGTTGCAGGTGGGCAGGACGAGGCCGGCGGCCTTACCCAGGGCTGGGCAGATGGCGCCGAACAGCCAGGCGGAGCGGGTCCGCTGGTCATGGGGTGCCGATGGCCTGGTGCCGCGCTTGGCCCATCGGCGGGTGATCTTGTTCTTCTGGCTGACACGTGCCTCGTCCTGCCACCAGATTTCTACGGCTTTGCCGGCGGCTTCGTGGGCGGCGATTTCCGCCAGACGGGCGGGGAAGTTTTTTTGAATGCCTCCAGCGCCGCGCCATCCTGGGCATGGTGGCGCGGGCGGGCGGAGAGCTTGGCATAACCCATGGCCTGCAATTCCCGGCTCAGCGTCTGCTTGCTGATCGACAGCCGATAGGCCTCGAACAGCCATTGTATCAGGTCCACCAGCCGCCACCGCACGATCCCGCGCACCGCGGGGTCCGGACCTTTCTCCAGCATCTCCGCCAGCGCTTGGCGGTGCACATCCTTCAGGATCGCCGGATTACCGGGCGCCTTGCCCCTCAACAGGCCGTCGGGCCCCAGCACGTTGAAAGCCAGTACCCAGTCCTGCAGCGTCTGAAGTCCGACGCCACCGACACGGGCCGCCTTGGTGCGCGACCGACCATCGTAAATCTCCGCCACAGCCAGAAGACGCCGCGTCTGGTCAGCGTGCCGGGAAGCCTTCGCCAAGGCCCGAACCTGCGATGCCGTATAGTCCGGGCGAAGCCCCACCGCCGCTGCCATGCCCTTCCTCCTGTCAATGGACAGGTTGAATCAGAACCAACGATCAAGGGGAATCCCCAAAATGAGTCTTCGTCACTGCGACTTGGTATTACCTGTGGGGAGCGTGGTAAGCTGGTCCAGAAACGACATAAGCCGCTGATCCCTTCTGAGGATCAACGGCTTATGTTTGGATGCGGGGGCTCGCCTCGACCGATGGTATGACAATCTATCCATGAGCATTTAATCTGATAATGCCCTAGCTGGATCAGAAGGCGGTGCCACTGCTTCTGGTGACCTATGACGATCTGGTTGACAGGCAGACGGGGAACTCGACCGAAATCCTAGCGGCTTTTTGGAACTGTCGGTCCCTGCCGCTCGGGACGGAACAGGCCATCGCGCAATAAGATGCAAACCATGGCCACGAGAAAGGTTTGCAGTTCATCGGCGAAGAAGAACCGCGCACCAGAAATCGAACAGAAAAAGCCCCCGGCATGCAGATAGGGCCGGATCCGTTAGAGATCATCTCTATTTACGCGCGATGGTAATCGCCCCCAGCACGCCGGAAAGGCTGCCCAGGCCCGGGGGGACGACGATGTCGCGCTCGAAGGCAGGGCTTTGCAGATAGCCGGCAAGATATATGCGCATCGCCGCCTCGGCCGCCGCCCGCACGCCCGGCCGCTGGCCGACGCCACCGCCCAGGATGATGCGGCGCGGGGCCGTGACCAGCATCAGGCTGGCGCAGAGCTGGCCGATATAGTCCCCGACCAGGGGCCACACGGGATGGGCGTCATCCAGTTCTTCCGCCGGGCGGCCGACCCGCGCCGCGATGGCGGGACCGCAGGCCAGCCCCTCCAGGCAATCGCCATGGAAGGGGCAATGCCCGCCATAGGGATCGCGCACCGGATCGCGGCGGACCAGCAGGTGACCGGCTTCGGGATGCAACAGCCCATGGACGGGCGCCCCGTTGACCACCAGCCCGACGCCGACGCCTGTGCCGACCGTGATATAGGCGAAATCGCGCAAGCCTTGTGCGGCACCCCAGCGCCCCTCGCCCAGCGCCGCCCCATTGACGTCGGTATCCAGGCGCACCGGCACCCCGAACCGTTCGGCCAGGGGGGCGGCCAGCCTTGTCTGGGACCAGCCCGGCTTGGGCGTGGCGGTGATGCGCAGGCCATCGGCATCGTCCGGGTCCAGGCACAACGGGCCGAAGCTGGCTATGCCGATGGCATCGAACGGCCATAGAAGTTCCAGGGCGTCGGCAACGGCCTGCATGGTCGCCACCGGGTCGGTGGTGGCAATGCGCACTGGATCGCCCAGGTCATCCGGCCCGGTGCCGGCCGCCACGACCACCTTTGTCCCGCCCAGTTCGATGCCCGCGACACGCATGTCCCCACCCTTGTCTTATACCGTGTCCCGGTGATCGCAACCGATCACCGGGCTTCAATCGCCAGCGCCGCCATCCGGCGGCTTGGCTACGCCGCATATGCGGCGCGACGGCAGTCGCCGCCGTACCAGCCAGCGCAGACCCCAGGGGGCCAGGGGTACAGCCTGTGCCAGGATGTCCGTCCCGTCCAGAAGGTCGTGCCAGTCGCCGGCCCCCAGCAGCGCGGACAGGTCCGCCACCGCCGACGCACCCTTGAAATGGCCCAGGCAGACCAGCCGGTCACCGCTGCCATCCGCCCGCTCGAATGCCAACAGGGCCGGGTCATCCGTTGCCAGCGGCCGTGCCGGATTGGCGGCGTGCAGGCAGGCACGGCCCCGGCGCAAGGCTGCGAAGCGGGCGATGGCGGCATGCAGCGGTCCTTCCGGACGATCCCAGTCCATGCGCGGCCGGTGCAGCCAGCGGCCATCCGCGTGATCGGGCTCGTCCGCATAGCCCGCATCGTTGGTCAATGCCCGCTCGTCCCCCATGTAGATGGCGGGGATGCCGTCCAGCGCGAAGGTGACGCCGTAGAGCAGGCGCAGCCGCGCCAGCGCATCTTCATCATCCACCCCCGCGCGCATGCCGCACAGCGATGCTGCCATGCCATTGGTTGAGCGCACGGAACCCGGCTCCGCCTGGAACGCCCGCCCATCGGCGAAGGAGCCCGACACCGAGCCGGCATAGAAATCGGAGATCCAGGCCAGCCTGTCATCCGCGATCACGCCTTTCAGCGCCGACCAGATGATATCGTCATGGCACCGGACATAGGTCAGCCAGCCGGCCCCCGCCGGCTTGGCCAGTGCCTGGGTAAGGCAGGTGGACAGGGGCCGCGTATCGCCCGTGGCCAATGCCGCCCACAGTGCCGTCATCGCCGTGTTGTTATAGGCCAGATGGCATTCCGGCGCCGCCGCGTCGCCCAGGAAGGGCAGCACCTCCGCCAGCCCCACGATGGCTTCCGCCTTCAGCGCCACGGCGGGTGCGGCGATGGCCAGAAGCCCCCGCCATGCCTGCACCACCAGATGCGTCTCCTGCAGGCCGCGGCAATCCGTGCCGGGCCGTTTCCATAGGAACGGCGCGCTGTCCAGGCGGAACAGCTCCGCCCCCTGATTGGCCAGATAGAGCAGCACGTCCATCATCTCGATGAAGACGGCGGGGTTGGCATAGTTCATATCCCATTGGAACGGATAGAAGGTGGTCCAGACATGGCCACCCATCTCATCCACGAAGGTGAAATTGCCGGGCGCCGTCTGCGGAAAGACCTGCCCCAGATGCGCTTCCAGCGCCGCCACCTGCTCCGCCGTTTCCACGACATGGTAGAAGGCGCGCAACGCCGGGTCGCCGGCCTTCGCCGCCATCGCCCAGGGGTGCGTGTCGGCCGTGTGGTTGCAGACGATGTCCAGGCACAGGCTGATCCCCCGCGCCCGCAGGTCCGTTGCCAGGGCCCGCAGATCGTCGATGGTGCCCAGCCTGGGGTCGACCTGCCGGAAATCGGCCACGGCGAAGCCGCCGTCGCTGTCGCCCTCGCGCGGTTTCAACAACGGCAATGGATGGAAATAGGTCACCCCCAGCCGCGACAATTCATCCAGCTTCGCGCGCGTTCCGGCCAGGGTGCCGCCGAACCGGTCGATATAGGTGCAGTACCCCACCCTCTCCGGCCGCTGGAACCAGTCGGGTGCGGCTTCACGTTCGATGTCCAGCGCACGCAGGTCCGCCGGCCGCGCCACCGCCGCGGCCAGCAAGCGTGCAGCCAATGCCTGCTCCCACCCCCCTTCCCCATACAGCCCGCGCAGCACCGACAGGACACGCGGCCAATGCCGGTCGATCCGGGCGGACAGCCGGGGGGACAGATCGGCATCGTCAGGCAGGGGCAAGGGAAAGACGGACATCTGGCACTCGTTCTGAAATGGAGAAAGGCCTGTTTCGAAACGCCAAACAGAGACCCGGCCGGGGCGCAGGGAGGATGGAGGGGGATTCCCCGGCCGGGCGCCACGTCAGAAGCTGTATTTCAGCGTGGCAGTGCTGGTGCGTCCGTTGATGGAGCGGGCGCGGATGATGTTGTCGATGCCATTGGTGATGGAGCCTTCTTCAGCTTCCGTCAAACCCTTGGCGTTGAACAGGTTGTTGACATTGATGGACAGCGACAGGCCATCAGTGATGGCGGCATCGGCGAACAGGTTCACCTGGGCATAGCCGGGCATCACCAGCTCGTTATTGTCCTGCGCATAGGACTTGGTGGTGCCGATGATGTTGGCGCCCAGCGTATAGCCCTCATAGCTGTAGGAAGGTGTCAGCTGATAGATCAGCTTGGCCTGACGGCGGGGCGTGTTGCCCTTGACCGCCGGGGTCAGCGCGTCCTTGGAAATCTCCGCATCGGTCCAGGTGGCACCACCGCTCAGCAGGAAACCTTCGTAGCGGTAGGTGGCTTCCAGCTCGATGCCCTTGGCCGTGTAGGTACGGTCGAAGAAGCGCTGGCTGGTCGCCTCGAAATTCTGTTCCTGGGTCTTGGCATAGAAGGCGGTGGCGAAGACGCTGACATCCTCGCCTCGCCATTTCACGCCCGCCTCATACTGATCGACCATATCGACCGCATCCTGCTTGGCGACCGACCCGTCGGCCCGCAGACGACCGAACAGCAGACGGTCGGCATTGGCGCGGCCGCCCTGGCTGACGCGGGCAAAGGCGGCAAGATCGGGATCGATCATATAGTTCGCACCCACCGACCAGGACCAGTAGCCCCAATCATAATTGACGGGCTGAGGATTGGCGCTGTCGATCACCGATACCGACTGTTCGGGGACGGAGATGGCGCCATCGCGGTTCACATCGACCTGGGCCTGACGGCTGGCGATGTAATGGCCCCGCGCCTTCCCCTCATCCCGGCGCAGCGAGGCGTCCAGGTTCCACTCCCCCATTTCCCACGCCGCCGACACATAGGGCGCGTCGATATCATACTGCGCGTCATAGCGGCGGGTGCAGCAATTACCCCACAGCGGCACGCCATAGGCCAGCAGGCCATTGCTGGTCAGCTTCTGCCCCACCGCGTTATAGACGTCCAGCAGATGACCGTCCCGGCCCTTCACATCCATGACATAGGTGTTCCACAGCCAGTCCATCTCGATATTCTGGCGGGCCTTGTAGTAACCGGCCGTCAGATCGATGGTGCTGTCGCCGCTGACGATGGACTTGGTCAGCTTGAGATCGTTGGCCAGATTGGAGAAATCGTTGATCTCCACATCGAACAGCGCAATGCGCGTGGCCAAGCCGTTGCCGTTCAGGGCCGACGGCGTGCCGATGGAGGAACCGTCCGTATAGCGCAGGGTGGCGCCGGTCCCGCCGATGGCGGCAGCGAGTGCCTGCGCGCCCATCACTTCCTGCGGGAACGGAGTGATGAAACGCCCTGACGTATCAGCCACGCGCAGCTTGTTGGCGACGGCCCATCCATCGGCAAGATCGAACCTGAACTCCCCACCCACAACGGTGGAGACGGGGTGCATCCCGTCTTTCAGGCTGCTGGTGCGGACATTGTTGTCCCCGTCCAGGCCGACATTGGTCAGGAAGTTCGGCGTGTGCAGGCTGTCGGTCAGCAGGGAGAAATTGGGCACGGAGCGGATCTTGGGATCGCTGTTGGTGCCACTGACCAGCGTGGGCTGCGGCGCATAGGAAATGGCGCGATCATTCAGATATTTGAAATAGACCCGCGCATAGCCGTTCTCGAACTTGCGGGTCAGGTTGGCCTTGATCTGGCCACCGCTCTCCGCGTTGTAGTCGGCATTCCGGACGCCCTCGCCCTCGCGGTAGAAACCGCCGATATGGGCGGTCCAATTGTCGCCGATGGCGCCACCGAATTCGAAATCACCCCGCGTCGTGTCGTAGTCCAGGCCGCGTGTAAGGGCGAAGCTGCCGCCTTCCCTGTCGCCGGTCTTGGAGATGAAGTTGATCACGCCCCCCGGCGAGTTGCTGGCCAGCGTGCTGGCCGAACCGCCACGGATGGCCTCCACCCGCGCCACGTTGCTGTCGGCCCGCAGGAAGATATCGGCGTTACCGAAGGCGATATCGCCGAATTCCATGACGGGCAGGCCGTCTTCATGCAATTGCAGGAATTTGGCGCCACCGGCCGCCACGGGCAGGCCCCGGACGGCGATATTGGCATTACCCTCGCCACCCGTCGATTCAGAGCGGACACCGGGGATATTGCGGAAAATCTCCGCCGTGCTGCGCGGCGCGGACTGCAACAGATCGTCAGCTGACAGGGCGGATACGGAGACCGAGCTGCGCATCTTGGAGGTCTGGCTGACCACGGCGGTCACCACGATTTCCTCCAGTTGCAGATCGTCGCTGGGGACGGGCGCCTCGGCCTGGGGCGCCGCCTGTGCGACCTGGTTCTCCTGGGCATGGACCATCGACAGGCTGAACGCCGCCAGCGCCGCGCCCATGGCGGACGCACGCATCAAAGTGCATTTCATCTGGGTTCTCTCCCTTTAGAGCCGGTTCGGCCATTAATCGGGTGCTGTTAACCGACACCCTTGTTTCTGAGATGATGATAGGCGGATTGCAATCGTTTGCAAGCATCTTCTCATGCACTTTGCGACAGTCGCTATCAAATATGGGGGGATTTTCGACGCATCCATGGCAGCGAATGAGGATTCTCAAGGACTTCGGGGCAAGCCGCGACGCAAAGCGTGACTTTTATGATACAATCGTTTGTAGGGCAAAATTCAGAGCGCCCCTCCCGACGCCTCTCGCTATACGGGGCTCTGCAATCGTTTGCAAATGTGGAAAGCCACGCGTATAGTGCCTCCCAATAGCGGGCGGAACACACCGCCTCATAATCCAATCCGGGGAGAATGTGCACCATGCCGCAAGGGTTCGGTCAGCTATCGGGGCTGGATGCCGCCATTATCGGGCTTTATCTGGTCGCCATCGTGGTGCTGGGGCTTTTTGCCTCGCGGCAGTCGAAGACGGCCACGGACTATTTCCTGGCCGCACGCAGTTCCACCTGGCCCACCATCGGACTGGCGCTGCTGGCCTCCAACATCTCGTCGACCACCCTGATCGGGTTGGCGGGGGCGGCCTATGCCACAGGCATTGCCGTCTATAACTATGAATGGATGGCCAGCGTCGTGCTGGTCTTCTTCTGCCTGTTCCTGCTGCCCGTGATCCTGCGCAGCCAAGTCTATACGATGCCGGAATTCCTGGAACGCCGCTTCGACGGCTCCATCCGGCTCTACTTCTCGGGCCTGACCATCTTCCTGAACATCGTCGTGGACACGGCCGGCACGCTGTTCGGTGGGGCCCTGATGTTCAAGCTGATCTTCCCCGATGTGCCCTTGTGGCAGATCGCGGGCCTGCTGGCCCTGGCGGCCGGTGCCTACACGGCGGCGGGCGGATTGAAGGCAGTGCTGGTGACGGAAGTGGTGCAGGCGGTGATCCTGTGCGGGGCGTCGGTGTTCGTGGCCATCTTCGCCTTTGACAAGGCCGGGGGCTGGGATGCCGTGATGGCCGGTGTGGATGCACAGAAGATGAGCCTGATCCGCCCCACCGGGGACGAGACCATGCCCTGGACCGGCCTGATTTCCGGCGTGCCGCTGATCGGGCTTTATTTCTGGTGCACCAACCAGTTCATGGTGCAGCGGGTCCTGTCCGCCAAGGATCTGAACCATGGCCGCTGGGGCAGCCTGTTCGCTGGGCTGCTGAAGCTGCCGGTGCTGTTCCTGATGGTGCTGCCGGGCTCTGCCGCCATCCTGATCTATCCCGACCTGGACCGTCCGGACCTGGTCTATCCCACCCTGATCTTCGACCTGCTGCCCGTGGGTATCATCGGCATCGTGGTGGCGGGGTTCCTGGCAGCCATCATGTCGTCGATCGCCAGCACCTTCAATTCCGCCTCCACCCTGGTGACCATGGATTTCGTGCGCCGGTTCAATCCGGACGTATCCCAGGCCGCCCTTGTCCGCATCGGGCGCATCGCGACCCTGTGCTTCATGGTCCTGTCGGTGGCCTGGGTCCCCGTGGTGGAAAGCATGACCGACACGCTGTGGCAGTACCTGCAGGCGATCCTGGCCTACGCGGTGCCGCCCGTGGTGGCCCTGTTCCTGGCCGGCATCTTCTGGCGCCGCGCCAATGTCGCAGGCGCGCGGGCGGGGGTGATCGTCGGTCTGCTGGCCGGTGGATACCTGTTTCACGGCGTGCAGATTGCCGGCACTATCCACCTGCATTTCCTGCTGGCGGCCACATTGCTGTTCGCGCTGTCGCTGGCTTCCATTGTGATCGCCAGTCTGGCCACATCTCCGCCCGATGTCGCCAAGACCCAAACGCTGATGTGGACACGCGCCGATTTCAATGCGGAAACGCGGTCCCTCCGGGGGCAGCCGCTCTGGCAGAATTATCGGGTGCAGGCGGCGGCCCTGCTGGTGCTGACCGGCATCATCGTCTGGGTCTTCCGCTGACGCGCAGGTGTGCGGAAGGGCCCCGCCATGCCGTCAGCAGCATCCGGCAGGTGGAACTCAGGCGCCGCACGATTTGCGGATGACCAGTTCCGCCGGCATGGTGGCGGACGGCGTATTCTCCCCCTCCATGCGGCGGAACAGCAGGTCCACCATCACCTTGGCCCCGCGCGCCAGATCCTGGCGCACACTGGTCAGGGGCGGGCTGACATAGGCGGCGATGGTGATGTCATCGAAGCCGACGATGGCCACATCGTCGGGCACACGCAGGCCCGCGGCATTCAGGGCCTTGATGGCGGCGATGGCGATCACGTCCGATACGGCGAAAATCGCGTCGAACGCAACCTTGCTGTCGATCAGGCCGCGCACCGTGTCATAGGCGGTATCGACGGTGAAATGCGCCGGCGCCAGGAGGGCGGCATCCTCCGCGATGCCGGCGGCGGAAAGCGCCCGGCGATAGCCCTGATAGCGCAAGCCCACCTCCGGCAGGTCGGGCACCCCCAGGAAGGCGATGCGCCGGCGCCCCAGTTTCAACAGGTGATCGACGGCCAGCCGCGCGCCACCGATATTGTCCGACCCGACCGAGCAATAGAGCTGGCTGGGCAGATGCGCGCCCCAGACCACCAGCGGCAGGTAATCGCGGGCCACTGCGTTCAGGGCCTCGTGCTGGTCGCTCTGCCCGATAACAATCAGCCCGTCGGCCTTCTGCGACTGGATCAGCCGGTCCTGCCAGCCGGGCTCTGGCCGGGCAACCTTGGTCAGCAATACATTATAGTCGCGGGCCGTGATCTCATCGGCCAGCCGGCCCAGCAATTCGATGAAGAACGGATCGGAGATCAGCTGCCCGACCTCGTGCCCCAGCGGAATGACGACGCCGATGGTCCGGGTCTTCTTCAGGCGCAGATTGCGGGCCTGTTCATTGATGACATAGCCCTGCGCCTGGGCCAGCGCCAGAATCTCCTCCCGCTTGGCCTGCGGCACCAGGGTGCTGCCGGCCAGTGCCCGGGACACGGTGGAAACCGACACACCCGCCATACGGGCGATGTCCGCCATCTTGATCGGTGCCGCCATGCCCCATGCCGCCCTGCTGAAACCCAACCGGCGGCCAAGCTAACAGAGGGCACGCTGCGGCGCCAATCCCACAGGGGCCATGACCATCGACAGAGTGCAGATTGCAATGTCACATAACAAAGCAGGGTCAACGAAACCAAAGTCCGGTTTGACGGGAAAGGAAATCCGATGAAGCGTTTCTTGTTGTGGGGTGTCGCCAGCGTCGCCCTGTTGGTCGCCCCAGCCGCCTGGGGACAGACGGCCCCCGCCTCGCCCCTGACACGGGCCGATCGCGCCGGCCGCTGTGCCGCCCTGGCGGGCTGGAAGGATGATGGTGCGCGCATCCTGTCGGCGGACTATCACACGGCGGGACCGGCGAAACTGCCGCCGCCCAACCCGATGGGTCCGCCCCCCGGACCGCCGCCGCAACTGCCCGCCCATTGCGAGATCGTCGGCATCATGCAGGAACGGACGGGGATCGACGGGCAGCCCTATGCCATCCGTTTCCATCTGCGCCTACCCGCTTCCTGGAACCGGCGCTTCCTGATGCAGGGCGGTGGCGGCACCAATGGAGAACTGGGCGACGCGCTGGGCCGCATGGGACCGGCTGCGCCGGCCCTGGCCGATGGCTATGCCGTGCTGTCGCAGGATTCCGGCCATGACAATGCCGTCAATGCCGCGCCGGAGCGGGGCGGTGCGCCGGCTTTCGGCTTCGATCCGCAGGCGCGCGCCGACTATGGCGGCACCTCGCTACCCCTGGCCGTGGGGGCTGCCAAGACGCTGATCGGCGCCTTCTATGCCGCGAACCCGCGCTACAGCTATTTCGCCGGCTGCTCCAAGGGCGGACAGGAAGGGATGATGGCGGCGCAGCGCTATCCCGACCTGTTCGATGGCATCGTGGCCGCCGCCCCCGGCATGTCGCTGCCCCGCGCCGCCATGGCGGAGGTTTGGGACACGCAGAGCCTGGCTGCCATCGCCACCAAACCCGTCACCCCGGCCAGCCTGGCCGCCAGCTTCAGCGATGGCGATCTGGCGCTCGTCACCCGCGCCGTGCTGGACGCCTGCGACGCCGATGATGGCCTGGCCGACGGCCTGGTCGGAAACTATCCCGCCTGCACCCCGCAGAAAGTGGTGCCGGTCCTGAAAAGGTCGGTCTGTAGCGGCGACAAGCAGGCCGGCTGCCTGAGCGCTGCCCAGGTCGGTGCCCTGATCCGGGTGCAGGAAGGGATACGCAACAGCAAGGGTGAGGGGCTTTACGCCCCCTTCCCCTGGGACGCGGGCTGGGCCGACATGGGATGGCGCGTGTGGAAGCTGGGCTCCGCCGACGGGCGCATTCCCGCGATCAATGTGATGATGGGCGCCCCGGCGCTGGCCATGATCTTCACCACGCCACCCACCCTTCCCGCACCCGGCCTCAACGGTTCGCTGGATTATGCGCTGGCGTTCGATTTCGACCGCGACGCAGCGAAAATCCATGCCGCGGGCGGCGCCTTCACCCGCTCCGCCTGGTCGGATATCGGCGCGCGGTCGCCCGATATCGACGCCTTTGCCCGGCGTGGCGGCCGGATGATCGTGCCGCATGGCGTGTCCGACCCGGTCTTTTCCGTCAATGACACCCTGGCCTGGTGGCGGGAGGTCGATCAGCGCACGGGCGGAAAGGCGGCGCAGAATGTGCGTGTCTTCCCCGTTCCAGGCATGGCCCATTGCGCGGGCGGCCCGGCAACGGACGGGATCGACGCCTTCACTTCCCTGGTCGCCTGGGTGGAACATGGCAAGGCGCCGGATCAGTTGACCGGTACCGCCGGCCCAATGTCACCCTGGCCCGGCCGGACGCGCCCCCTCTGCGCCTATCCCACGACGGTCCGATACAAGGGAACGGGCAATGTGGAGACGGCCGACAGTTTCACCTGTCAGGCGCCTTGAGACCGGCATTCGCCGACAGGGAACGATGGCGGATACATTTCAGCGGCAGCCGGATTTAGCACCCCGGCTGCCCGCGGCGCCGAACAGCAAAAATGCATTTGCAATCGTTTGCAATACGTGAGAATTATCATGTCTAAGAACAATTCGGACGCCCCGGATAAAGGCCCGGCACCGCCTTCCTATCGACGGAAAGCCAGCACCACACCGGTCCAAGGAAGCCGTAGAGAGCTTCCAGTGAGCAGGGAGAGAATGAGCATGAAGCGCAGAATATTCACCCGATGGCTGGCCGCGTGCCCCATCGTCCTGCTGTCCGCCATGGGCGCCATGGCGGCACCGGACGGCAATTGGGTACAGAGCTGGGCATCCAGCCCTTCGCTGGCCGTCGAAAAGCTGCCCTTCGATTTCTGGCGTCCGCCGGCGGAAATCCAGGGCACCGTCCGCTATAAGATGCGCGTCACGGCTGAGGGGGATGCGCTGCGCATCCGACTGTCGGCGGAGACATTGCCGAAGGATGTCCAGATCGGTGCAGCCACCATCGCGCCGGCCGATGCCGCCGGGCGTATCGATACGGCGTCGATGAAAAAGCTGAGCTTCGCCGGGGCCGCATCCGCCCGCATGCCGGCCGGCACACCGCTGCTGAGCGATCCTGTTTTTCTGCCGGTGAAGGCCGGCACCATCCTCTATGTCACGCTTCATCTGCCGGAGGGCGTGGCCGTACCGCAGGCCGACCCGCTGCATGTGGCAGACGTGCTGGCGGGACCGGATCGGACGGTCAGCGGCACGCTGGCCGGTTCGCAGGTGGTGACGGGGCGGGAGATCGTATCGGCCATCCTGGTCCGGTCGGCCAGGGATGCGCGGACCATCGTCACCTTCGGGGACTCTATCACCGACGGGGCCGGCGCCACGGACCCGATGATGCGGGGCTGGCCGGACCAGTTCGCCGCCCTGCTGCGCCAGCGCGGCCTGTCCCAGATCGCCGTGGCCAATGCCGGCATCGGCGGCAACCGAGTGCTGCGCAACGAGGTGGGCGAGGCCGCCTTGGCCCGGTTCGATCGGGATGCGCTGTCGGTACCGGGCGTCACCGATATCGTGCTGCTGGAAGGCATCAACGATCTGGGCCTCAGCGGCCTGGCCAATCCGCGCGGCCCCGGCAACCATCCGGCGGTCACGGCCGCCGACCTGATCGCCGGTTATCGCCAGTTGATCGCCCGGGCCAAGGCGCGCGGGCTGAAAATCCATGGCGCCACCCTGACGCCCTTCCTGGGATCGCCGTTCCCCGGCTATGCCACGCCGGCGAAAGAAGTGATCCGGCAGGAGCTGAACCGCTGGATCCGCGACAGCGGGGAGTTCGACAGCGTCATCGATTTCGACGCCGCACTCCGCGATCCGGCCAACCCGCAGATGATCAAACCGGCTTTCGACAGCGGTGACAAGCTGCACCCGTCCGACGCGGGTTACCGCGCCATGGCGGAAGCGGCGGCGTCCATCCTGCTGAAATGATGCAGTGACAGCAGCGCACCCCGCACGTGCCAACCCGCACCCCGGTGCGGGAACGGAGCCTGCTGCCCTGGTTTTCAAATAGCGACTGAAACAACGGGCCGATCGGCCGCAAGCAAAAGACAAGGGGAAGGGAAATGAAATATCCATGGAAGGCCGCCCGCACCGTACTGATGCTGTCAACCAGCGCGTTGCTGATCGCACCGGCCGCGATGGCCGCCGAAACGGGTGACGATGTCCTGGCGGAGATCATCGTGACGGCGCAGAAGGTCAAGGAAACCCTGGCCAAGGCGCCCGTCGCCATCTCCGTCCTCAGCGCCGACGCGCTGGACCGGCAGAATATCAGTTCGGCCGACGACCTGATCACCACCGTGCCCAACCTGCAATTCAGCCAGAACGGCTTCGCCATGCGCGGCATCGGCAGCAATAACGGCTTCAGCGGCTATTCCACGGTCGCAACGCAGATCGATGGCATCTATGCCCCCTTCCCCACCACCCTGACGCTGGGCCTGTTCGACATTGCCGCCATCGAGGTGCTGCGCGGGCCGCAGGGCACGGTGCATGGCCGCAACGCCACCGCCGGTGTCGTCAACATCAACACCGCCGACCCTGGTCGCGATCTGGGCGTAACGGGTGACGTGCAGTACGGCACGCATCAGGATTTGCAGGTCCGCCTGAATGCCGACCTGCCCGTCAATGACGATCTGGCCGTCCGCGTCTCCGGCTTCCGCCGCGTCAATGACGGGCGCTATGCCCGCCTGTCGGCGCCGGAGCGCTTCGACAAGACCGACCAGACGTCCCTGCGCCTCACCTCGCTGTGGAACCTGACCGACAATATTACCTGGCGCCTGTCGCTGAACTATGGCGAGGATGAAGGGACGACGCCGTTCATTTTCCTGTCCAGCTACAATAATTATCCCAACGCCAACCTGGCGACCGGCAGCTTCGGGCCCGTGGAGATCATCAAGACCCACGAGCCCAATCCCGGCATCGGGAACGTCAAGGAGAATCGCAAGGATATCCAGGAATATGCCGCCCGCACGCGCCTGACCTGGGAAATGTCCGACACTGTCACGGCGACCTATATCGGCGGTTTCTCCGTCCTGAAGAATGACGCGCTGGAATCTACCACCGGCGTCTTCTCCATGGAATATCTGGACCTGCGCCAGGAATCCAGCTCGCACGAGATCGACATCAATTACGAAAGCGACAGGCTCTCCCTGGTCGGTGGCGCCTATTATTATTGGGACGACAAGCCGTCGGGGCAGCGCCTGCTGCATGCCGGCAACACGGCGCCGGCCCCGTTCGGCAGCGTGTTCAATGCCTTCGGCCCGCTGTTCGCCGGTACCGGCAAGCAGATTTCCACCATCAACGCGGTCGATGTCGTCAACACCTACAGCGACTGGGGCAGTGAATCCACGGCCCTGTTCGCTCAGGGCACCCTGCGCGTGACCGACCGGTTCCACCTGCTGGCCGGTGTGCGCTCCACCTGGGACACAGTGCATGGCGGGCAGGAGGAACTGGTCTGCTTCGGCGGCACCGTCACGCGGCAGAATATCGACCATGCGACCTGCCCGGCCGGCGGCCTCAGCTATTCCGACGACCGCAACCGCGCCTCTGAAAAGTTCAGCAAGATCAGCTGGAAGGCCGGCCTGGACTATGACATCACCGAAGAGGTGATGGGCTATGCCACGGTCAGCACCGGCTATCGTGCCGGCGGCCTGCAATCCTCCACCAACCCCGCGCCCTATACCGGCTACAAACCGGAGACGGTGACGAATTACGAGGGCGGGCTGCGCGCCAACCTGCTGGATCGCAGGTTGTTCCTGTCGGCCACCCTCTTCAACATGGACTACAAGGACCTGCAGGTCTCCAGCGTCATCAGCACGGCCAGCGGGCCGACCGCCGTCACCACCAACGCGGCCAAGGCGAAGATCAAGGGCGTGGAGCTGGAAACCTTGTTCCGGCCCACGCGCAATGATCGCTTGTCGGCCTATGTTTCGTTCCTGGATGGTAAGTACACGTCCTTCCCCAACGCGTCGGACAACATGCACAGCGCCGATGTCATGTACAACATCTTCGCCCCCATCCTGGGTTACGCGCCGATCCCCAGTGCCGTCGCCGATTTCTCCGGCAACCGCCTGGCCAACGCCCCGCGCTGGAGCGCGCGGGTGGGCTATGAGCATATCTTCGATCTGGCCGGTGGCAGCACCCTGACGCCCGCCGTCGATTTCTATGTCCAGTCCAGGACCTATGCCGACAGCGCCAACTATGTCCAGGGCATCAGCGACAGCTACACGAAGACGGATATCAACCTGCGCTGGGACAGCCCGGATCAGCGTTTCTACGTCAACGCCTTCGTGAACAATCTGGAAGATGAGCGCGTAGCCAGCCAGGTCAGCGTCGTCTGGAGTTCGACCACCGCCACCTACAATCCCGGCCGCACGATGGGCGTGCGGGTTGGCGCCAGCTTCTGATTATGACCAGTGGTCAAACCGGACCGATGGTATCCGTGCCAACCGGCGCCTGACAAAGAATGCCAGACCCACCTTGATTGCAACCAATCAAGGTGGGTTTGTATTACAGAACCTTGAAGTAGTGGATGCGGTTGGCAGCGGGAATCTTTTCCGCTACGCCAACAAAGACATGTTTGGCCAGCCAGTCATATGGACCCGCCGGAACGTCAAATTTCGGTGAGACGCGCATGTAATATTCCGACGGGTCAACGGGTTCATTCCGGGACATGCGTTCCGCCACCTCCGGCGTATAAGCCCAGCGATATCCCCGGTTCTGGAGATAGATGATCGTGCCATCCTCGAGTTCCAGCAGATAACGCGCGTCGAAATCGATCACCCCATCAGGGCGCAGCAGCGGCCAGTCGCCACCGCTCATCGGCACCACACGGCCCTTGATGCCAGGCCCCTCCACGGTGCCATCCGCCGCATAGATGGCGGCCCGTGTCGCCCCCATCGTGGTGGGACGCAGCCAATGGGGCTTGGTCAACGTGATGCCGATGGAAAAGGCATATTCAAAACGCGGGGCAAAGGGATGGGGTTCAGACATGTTTCGTCCTTTCAAACAGGGCACCCATCGGGGCGCCGGAGGGTGTGAATTCAGTCGGCCGGGATGACGGGCACCAGCAGATGGGAATCATAGGCACCGCCTGTGCGGAGCATATGCTGTCCTTGATTGCGCAAATCCTCATGCCGCACGAAGGCCAGGCCATAGGGATCATGGTCGTAGATGTCGCGGCCCTGCACGGTCAGGCGCAGCCCCTCGCCCGCCGCGAAGCGTACGGATGTAGGCCATATTTCGATCTCCACCGGCACCGGCGTTCCCTCCGGCAGGGGCACTTCCCTCTCATGGCAGTGAACGGGCTGCCAGGGGCTCGATCTGGCCACGTCCAGTTCCCGGTGGGAAGCGCGCAGCCAGCCCAGCGCCAGCGGCCCGTCATCATAAAGCGCGTAGAAGGTGAAGGGCACGCGCCCGCCCGACCGGTCGATCTTGTCCAGCCCGACGAACAGGTCCATGTCATCGGCCCCGTCCGCCTGCACCCACAGGCGCAGCTTGAAATGGCCGGTCAACTCCGTTTCCTTGTCGAACACCATGTCAAAGGTCGTGCGCCCGGTCATCGCATCGTAGCGCGCTTCCGCCTCCCGCGCGGCGGGAGACGGTGCAAGGGTGCCGTCGGCCGCGTCCAGATAAAGCGGCTGGTACAGGGTGCGCACCAGCGGCCACGCCGCCTCATCCCGGAAGGGGCCGTCGCTGCCGACCTCGCGTACCTGGATACGCACCGACGGCCATTGCAGGACACCGCTATCCTGCTCCTTCAGGAACTGGTCGAAGAAGCGGCGCTGCAGCTCGACATTTTCCGGTGCGTAGTAATGCCGCCATTTCTTCTGGCCATGCACCAGCAGCCATTTCTGGTCCGATGCGATCCGCTTGTACGCTTCCAGCGTGCCGCGCGTGTGCAGGCCATGATCGGACCAGCTGGCCACGATGAAGGTGGGCAGGTCGATGGCCCCCAGGTCCAGTTCCTTACTCTGCCAGTAGGCATCGATCAGGGGATGGGCCTTCACATTCCCGGCTGTATCCTCGGTGCGCGTCGTGGACCAGTTCAGGCTCATCGTCGCGCGTTCGATGAAGTTGGTCTCGCGGATGCCGCCATGAAAGGCGAATTCCCGGTACCAGTCGGAAAACCCTTCCCAGGGGTTCAGCGCCGCCAGATGCGGCGGCTTCAGCGGCGCCACCAGATACTGGATACAGGCGAGATAAGAGACACCCGTCATCCCGACCTTGCCATTGCACCAGGGCTGCACGCCCAGCCATTCGATCAGGTCGTAACAATCCTCCCCCTCGCCGATACCGTTATGGCGCAGTTCCCCTTCGGAAAGCCAGGCGCCGCGCGGATCGGGATAGCAGATGGCATAGCCGTGACGGCACCAATAGGCGGGGTCCGGTGCCTCGAACGCCGTGTGGCGGGAATTCCACCCATCCTCGATCCCGGCCGGCGGCCAGAGATTGGCGGCCTTGCCATGCTTGCCATAGGGGCTCCAGGCCAGAAGCACGGGCAGGTTCCGTTCACCCGCCTCCCCCTCCGGGCGATACAGGTCGACATAGATGGTCACGCCGTCGCGCATCGCCACCGGCAAATTGCGTTCGAAAACCAGGCCATCCTCCACGATCCGCGCATAGTCCTTCGGCGGCAGGGGCGGCTTGTAGGGGTTCTTCGCCGGGTCCCGGCCCGGCAGCATCTTCAATTCGAAAGCATCGGGCATGCCCGTCTCCGTCCCTTGTCTTTTCGGCTTTGTTCGGGCGGCGGTCGCGGTGGCCACCCGTCATTTATTGATTAATCATCATAATTGAAAATCACCCCCTTGCAAGGGCGGATCGATGATAATATTGATTTATCAATGAATGACGGGAGGACATCATCATGACGGACAATGATCCGCTGGCCCTGCGGCACGAGCATGTGTTCGACATCCGCATCAATTTCGACCGCCGCTGGATGACGGGGGCGATCCATCAGGGAGGTCCCAACCATGGCTACACCTCTGTCGGGGAGGGATGCACGGTCAGCGGCCCGCGCCTGAACGGCAAACTGGTCGATCACAGCGGCGCCGACTGGCCCGTGGTCCGCACCGATGGCGTGGTCGAACTGAACGCGCACTACATGATCCAGGCCGATGACGGGGCGCTGATCTATATCCGCAACCTGGGTTATGTGCATGGTCCCCTGCAACGGCCGGGTTATCCGCCACTGACGCCCTATTTCCGCTGCACCCCTTATTTCCGGGCGCCGGACGGGCCGCATGAATGGCTGAACCGTACCGTGATCGTCGGCGTGGGCCAGCGCCGGCCGAAGGTGAAGCCGGAGGACGAGCCCGACCATTCGCTGTTCCGCTATTACGCGGTGCTGTGACTTTGTGACGAAGCACCAGCCATGACCGAGAGCAGCCAGCGCCGCTGGTTCAACCACTATATCGACGCCCTCAACCGCGATGATCTGGACGGCATTGCCGCCTGCTACGCTCCGGACCTGCACATCACCGATGGTCAGACGGACCACCGATCCGCCGACGCGGCGATGGATTTCCACCGGCGTTCCAAGGGCCTCGTCACGCGGACGCTGGAGGTGCTGGCCTATGTCGATCGGCCGGGCCGCATCGCGGCGGAGATCGGGTCGATCCTGCAGGCGCATGAAGACGTGCCCGACCATCCGGCAGGCCCCCTGACCAGGGGGGAGCGGCGGACGGGCGTCAGCTTCGTGATCTTCGACATGGCCGACGGCCGTTTCACCCGCATCCGGTCGGCCCCGTACAAGGCAGCCCCATGACACAGCACTCGCCGGACGCCACCACCGCCTTCACCCGCTATATCGCGGCCTTCAACGCGGGTGATTTCGAAACGGCCTGTTCCTATTACGCCGACGATATCCGCCTGACCATCGGCAGCGGCCGCGAGTTGCGTGGGCGGGAGGAGATCGTGCGGTTCTATACCGGGGTGCGCGGCGTCACCCGCCGCACCATAACGGTGTTGGACTGCTTTGCCAGCGAAACGCTGCTGGCGGCGGAGCTGGAATCGGAGTTCCTGGCCGTCACCGACATACCCGATTTCACCTCCGGGCCGATGCGCCAGGGCGACCGGATGTATATCAACAGCTTCGTCTTCTACGATATCGACCGTGGGCGTTTCAGCCGCATCCGCGCCACCGTGTTCCAACGGGTCTGGAAACGGCGCGACGATCCCGTCAGCCGCTGACATCGCACGTCCCCTATAAGGGGGACATCACTTTCCCGTTCCCACCCGCATAGTTGGCCCATCGAACCGGGGAAACACCCGGCGCCAGGATCGGGAGGGGGACGTGACCGGATTGTCACCCACGGGCTATCACCTGCCCGTCTATGATTATGTGCGGCCGCCGGAATTGTCCGGAAGTATCGGGCGCCGGTATCGGGTGGCGATTGTTGGTGCCGGTCTGGCTGGCCTGACGCTGGCCTGCGATCTGGCCAGTCGGGGTATTGCCGCTGTCGTTCTGGACGAGGATGACACGGTGGGCGTGCGCGGTGCCTCCAGCCGGGGCATCTGCTACGCCCAGAAAAGCCTGGAGATTTTTGACCGGCTGGGCATTTACCACCGCATCCGCGACAAGGGAGTGACCTGGTCCGTCGGCAAGGTGCTGCGCGGCCAGGATGCGCTCTACCGGTTCGATCTGGCCGAGGGCAGCCGGTCCGCCCAGCCGCCCTTCATCAATATCCAGCAATTCTATGTCGAATGGTTCCTGGTGGACCGTATCCGGGAACTGGGGCGCACGGACCTGCGCTGGAAGAACCGCGTGACCGGCATCCGGCAGGATGAGGATAGCGCCGTCCTGACCGTGGAAACGCCAGATGGTGCCTACAACCTGGAAGCCGACTGGGTGATCGACGCCTCGGGCCATGCCAGCCGCGTGCGGCAATCCCTGGGCCTGCCGACACACGGGGAACTGGGGGAGGATCGCTGGTGCATCTCCGACGTGCGCTTCCATAAGGATCTGCCGGTCGAGCGCTGGACCTGGGTCGAGGCGCCGTTCAATGAAAACCGGGCGGTCTGGCAACACCTGATGGCCGATGGCGTCTGGCGCATGGATTACCAGATGCTGCCCAATACCGACCCGAACGAGGCCAGCCGGCCGGAGGTGGCGGCAGCCCGGCTGCGCGATCAGTTGGGGCCGGATGTCGAATTCGATCTGATCTGGGTCGGCGCCTATGCATACCGCACGCAGCTGATGGGTGATTTCCGGCATGGAAAGGTGTTCTTCATCGGCGATGCGGCCCATGTGAAAAGCCCGTTCGGCGCGCGTGGCGGCAATAGCGGCATTCAGGATGCGGAAAACCTGGCCTGGAAGCTGACACTGGTCCTGAACGGTCAGGCGCCCGAAACGCTATTGGACAGCTACAACGCCGAACGGCGCCCGGCGGCGGTGGAGAATATCGCCGTGACCCGCCGGTCCGGCCGGTTCCTGGCCCCACGCACGGAGATCGAGCGGCTGTTCCGCACCGCCGTGATGGATCTGGCGGCCGGTCATCACTTTGCCCGCCTGCTGCTGAATACCGGGCGCATGTGTGTGCCCCACCATTATGGGCCATCGCCCCTGACCACGGGCGATGCGGGACAGGCCATGCCCAATCTGACCCTGGGCAGCCATTCCCTTGCTGGAATGCTGCCCGGCGACGGGGCCGGCCTCCTGGCCCTCTGGTGTCCGCATGAGGAGGAGAATGGGCTGGGCAGCGGCCTTTCGGACCTGACCCGTGAGGGCTGGCCCCTACACGTCCAGCCTGTCGGTGCCGATGAAGCGCGGGCGCTGGGCATGGCACCGGGGGCGGTACTGCTGATCCGCCCCGATCTGCACCTCGCCGCCCGTTTGCCCGATGCCGATGCGGAACAGGTCCGCGGCGCCCTGGCGCGCGCCACCGGCCGGACCTGACGCAGGGAGGAAACGATATGCGCACCACCCCCAACATACCCGATCCCGACGCCTTCTATGAGGCGCTGCTGGATACCCATGCCGGGCTGCCGGCGGCGGATAGCCACGCGCTCAACGCCCGCCTTGTCCTGCTGCTGGCCAATCAGGTCGGCGACCAGGACGTCCTGCTGTCCTGTCTTGAAACAGCGCGGGATACCGCCACGCAACGGAGGAACGATCCGTGACCCAATCCTTTGCGTCCGCCGCCGACAATGCCCAGCAGACACCGCAACTGGTCGAACTTGCCAGCGGCGTCTATGGCTATATCAGCGATTTCGATCCCAATTGCGGCTTCGTGGTCGGCCCGGACTATGTCGTCGCCATCGACACCCGCGCCACGCCCGCCCTGGCACGGGAGATGCTGGCCGCCATCCGCAGCGTGACCGACAAGCCCGTGCGCTATGTCTTCCTGTCCCACTACCACGCGGTACGGCTGATGGGGGCGTCTGCCTTTGAAGGGGCCGCCCTGATCGCCAGCCAGGCGACATTGGACCTGATCACCGAACGCGGGCCGGACGATTTCGAGTCCGAGGTGCGGCGCTTCCCCCGCCTGTTCCGGGGGGTGGAGGAAATCCCCGGCCTGACTTGGCCCGATCTGGTTTTCGATCAGGGGCTGACCCTGCGTCTGGGCGACCGCGACCTGCATTTCCGGCATCTGGGACGGGGACATACGGCGGGCGATTCCATCTGCTGGATACCGGATTGCGGGGTATTGTTCTCCGGCGATCTGGTGGAAAACCGCTGCGGTGTCTATGCCGGCGACGGCTATGTCGCCGACTGGATCGACACCCTGGCCCGGCTGCGCGACCTGCCGGCCACCACCATGGTGCCGGGCCGGGGGGCGGCCCTGCGGTCGCGTGAAGCGGTGGTGGGTGCCATTGAGGCCACCCAGGGCTTCCTGACCGCCCTGCGCGACGTGGTTGCCCATGCCCATGCGCAAGGGGCGGACCTGAAATCCTGCTTCCAGGCGGCAGAGCAGACCATGGTCCCGCTTTATGGCGACTGGCCGGTCTTCGCCCATGTGCTGCCCTTCGATGTGGCGCGCATGCTGGAACAGTTGGAAGGCGGGGAGCATCCCACCCCCTGGACCGCCGAGCGCGACCAGGCGCTCTGGGCCTTGCTGAGGGGCTGATGGAGATGCCGGGATCAGACGGGACGCATCAGGCGCGGCAGGTTGCGCAGGCACAGGGCGAACAGTTCCGCCTGGGACGCGATGCCCAGCTTCTGATAGGCGCGCTTGCGCAAGGTGATCACCGTCGACGGGCGCACGCCCAGATCGGCGGCGATGCCGTCCGTCTGATAACCCAGCACGATGCGGCAGCACACGGCCAGTTCGCGTGTGCTCAAGGTCTCGTCGGCCAGTTCGACCAGCCTTTCGACAAAGGGCAGGGTCCGGCCAGTATTGATGTCCGACTGCACGATGTAATGAGCGCAATGCTGGCGCACGATGCTGGTCAGCAGCGGCGTGATGGCGGACAGGAGAGCGACCTCCCCGTCCGTGAACGTCCCGGCGCGCAGGGAACGGTAGAAGTTCAGGTAGAAGGCCATGTCCGACGTGCGCCAGATATAGGACACCTTATCAACGATGCCGACGGTCGTATAGAAGCGGCGCAGATAGTCCTGCATGGCCACACGGGCCGGGTCGTGCCGGCGGAAGATCACCTTCCGGCTGCTGGATATGCGCGACAATTCCTCGAAATTCGGGTCGAACGCATGCAGCCCGGCGACATAGTCGCGGCCCAGCGACAGCACGGTCGCCCTGTCCTGCAGGCTGGACCCGCCCACCTGTTTCAGCCCCGCCGCCTGCGAGTAGCAGAGGATGGTGCAGTGATCGACCGGGATCAGCCGTGCAACGGCCGCCAGCAGCGCATCGTCAAAGCGCGGCCGGCCGATGGCGGCCACCGCGTCGGACAGGGCGCAAAGCCCGACCGTCAGATCGTCCGGGGTGCCAGGCGCCGTCATGACCGGGCCTCCCGGTGCAGCGGAGCAACCAAGCCATAAAATGAGGGGGGGAAACGATGACACTGGAACTGGTCGTGATCGATGTGCGGCCTGGTGCCGCCATGGAAAGCCAGTCGGGGCTGCAGATGCTGCGCCCCCGCCTCTATGGCGCCTTCGCCCGCCCGCCGGGTGCGCGCACAGCCGCCCTGATCATGCATCCCACCAGCAATTTCATGGGCCATTACCTGCTGGCCCCGCTGGCGGCGCGCGGCATCGCCACCCTGGCGCTGAATTCGCGCTATATGGGCAATGACGCGGTGCTGCTGCTGGAACAGGTGATCCAGGATATGGGCGCCGGTGTCGCCTGGCTGCGCCGGCAGGGGTTTGACCGCGTGGCCCTGATCGGCAATTCCGGCGGGGCGGCCCTGTCCGCCTTCTACCAGGCGCAGGCGGAGAATCTCTCCATCACCGACACGCCGGCGGGCGACCTTGTCGATCTGCGGCCCGACGATCTGCCGCCGGCCGACGGTATCGTCCTGGCCGCCGCCCATCTGGGCCGGTCGCGGCTGATGGATACCTGGATCGACCCCGCCGTGGTGGACGAACATGATCCGATGCTGTCCTGCGCTCAGCTGGACATGTTCAACCCGGACAATGGCCCGCCCTATAGTGCTGCCTTCCTGGAGCGCTACCGCACGGCCCAGCGCGCCCGCAATGCCGGGATCGAGGCCTGGGCGCGTGACCGGCTGAGCCAGTTGCGCGCACGGCCCGACGGCATGCGCGACGAGGCCTTCGTCATCCACCGCACCCTGGCGGACCCGCGCTGCCTGGACCCGTCCATCGATCCCAACGACCGCATCCCGGGCACCACCGTCTGGGGCCCGCCGCGTGCACAGAACTATGCCGCCAACAGCATGGGGCGCTATACGTCGCTGACGGGCTACCTCAGCCAATGGTCGCCCAGCAGCCGGGGCAACGGCCCGGCCAATCTGGCGCGCACACACGTTCCGGTGCTGCTGCTGGAATATACGGCCGACCCGTCGGTCTTCCCCTCCGACAATGCCACCTGGGCCGAGGCGGCAAAAGGCCGGGTGGAGCGACACGCCATCAAGGGCGGCAACCATTATCTCAGCGGCCAGCCGCATCTGGTGGATCAGGTCGCCGACCATATTGCCGGCTGGTGCAGCCGGCTTTGACACAGGAGACACCGCATGCTGCCCCCCGTCCCCATCCATGGCCTTCACCATTTCGCCTGGCGCTGCCGCGATGCGGAGGAAACACGGCATTTCTATGAGGATCTGCTGGGCCTGCCGCTGGTGCATATCGTGCGCAGCGACCATGTGCCCAGCACGGGCGAATATTGCCCCTATGTCCATATCTTCTTCCAGATGCGCGACGGCTCCTACATCGCCTTCTTCGATCTGGGGGATGATGTGGCGGCCGCCCCCTCCCCCAACACACCGGCCTGGGTAAACCATATCGCCCTGCGCGTCGGTTCCATCGCGGAGGTCGAACAGGCCATGGCTCGCCTGAAGGCGGCAGGGGTGGAAGTTGTCGGCATCACCGATCATCACATCATCCAATCCCTCTATTTCTTCGATCCCAACGGCCTGCGCGTCGAACTGACGGCACAGAGCGTGTCCGATGAATACATGCGGGACGCAGCCAAAACCGCCCATGGCGAACTGGCGCTCTGGGTGGCCGAAAAGGCCACCCTATCCCGTCACCCGCGCCACGAAGCGGGCCAGGACGGGGCCTAGTTCATCGACAGAAGAATGGATCTGGTGGACGGGGCTGATATGGTTATGCCCCTCCAGCCGGTGGAAATCCGGCCATTTCCCCTTGGCGGCCACCCGGCGGGAGACCAGTAGCGCCGCCTGCCGCTGGAAATCGGCCGGGTCATTCTCCGAGACGGTGAACAGGCAGGGCACGCTGGTGGCGGCCAGCCCGTCGATGCTGGATTGCGCCGCGAACCAGGCCGGGTCCGTGCCGAAATAGGCATCCTGATAGGGATTGCGGGCGGCACTGGGCACATCATACAGGCCGGACAGCAGGATAGCCCCCGCGATGGAGGCGGCCGCCTGATCCGCGAAGCCCTGCCCGCCGACATAGGAGGCAACATGGGCCGCCCCCGCCGATTGTCCCATCAGCACGATACGGCCGGGATCGCCGCCATGCCGGGCCACCTCAAGCCTTAGCCAGGCCACCAGCCGCGCCACATCCTCCGCCCCCGCCGGCCAGGGATGGACCGGGGCCAGCCGGTAGGTGGCGGTCATACCCAGCCAGCCCTGGGCCGCCGCCCAGGCTCCGACATTGTTGTAGAAGGGGGCACCGGGTGCTCCCTTGTCACCACCGACAAAACCGCCGCCATGCAGGAAGACCAGCACCGGCCGCTTAGCGTCGGTGACCAATTCTCCGAAAAGGTCCAGCCGGTGGCGCGGGTCGGGACCGTAGAACAGGTCGCGCCGGACCATGGCTTCGTCAACGGGCGGCTGCAACGGCCCGAACAACGCCATGGAGGCCTGGACCTGTGCGCCTGAGAATTCCGTGCCCAGGGCGCGGATACGGTCATGGATATGCATCACTTCCCCTATCACCACGGATCCTGCGACTGCACGCTGAAGGGCCGGCAATCGACGGGCGGCGGGGCGTTGAAGGGCCGGGGCACCATGGTCCGGTCGCCCTTCCAGGGGACCTGATCGGCCTTTGTCCAAGCATTGACGAACAGCCGATGGAATTTCCAGCGGCCATCGCGCTTGACCAGACGGTCATCACGCGTGCCGATGCCGAAGATGAAATTGGTGCCGTAATCGGTGTTGAACTGGATGATCTGGAAGAAGCAGCGCACGCGCGCGCCTTCCGGACGTGGGTCCATGATGAAATGGTTGAACAGGTGCTGCCGGCCCAACCACCAATGCTGCCGGTCATACCACAGGCCGCGCAGATGCGCGCGGATCGCGTCGTGACCGTGCGCCTTGCCCTGCCACAGATGGTCGAACTCCCCATCCTCCGCGAAGGTGTCCAGCACCTGCTCCTCATCGGCCAGATCCAGGCCCCAGGCATAGCGTGCGAACAGTTCGGTGATTTCGGCGCGGTCCTCCGCAGGCATCACAGCCGGCACACCGCCCGGCCAGCAGACCTCGTCCATCGATCCCTCTCCCGGAAACGGCCCGCGCGCGTGCAGATGACGCCGGGCGGAACAAGGGTCAGGGGTAACAGCGTTTCATTGATAGTTCAATGAACTTTTACATTGAGGGATCAACGATGTTTGAAATCCGCCTGCCGACCAGCCTATATCTTCACCATATGCGCCAGCCTTTCGCCGATGCGGGACAGAAGCTCGTCCAGCACCACCCGCTCCTCCGGCGAGAGATCGACCAGCAGCGATTCATGGAAGGCGACACGTTCCTTCAGCGTCGCCTTGTACAGCTTCTGCCCGCTCTTGGTGAGGTAGAGGATGGGGGTACGCAGGTCGTTGGGGTTCTCGCGGCGCCTTGTATATCCACGCTCTTCCAATGACCGGGCCGCGCGGCTGACCTCGGCGCGGTCGACCCAGGCGAGGTCGGCGACCTGCCCCACGGTTCCGCCCTCGGGCATGGTGCCAAGCCGGGCCAGCACCCGCCATTCCGCGTAGGTCAGTTCCCCCCGCTCCGCCAGCCGCCTTATCGTCAGCCGGTCGATCACCTTGGCGATCAAGGTCACCCGGAAGGTGGAGAATTGCAGATTTGAAACATTCCACCCCGGCAGCTCAAGCTTCGCGCGGGCCGGCACCGCGTTTTCCGCGCCCGGCACGTCACCGTCTCCCTCGCTGCTGGCCGGGCTCGCGTCCGATCTGGCCTGCCGTTTCATATGTCTTCTTTCATCCCGATCAAGTGTCAGCGACGGCTGATCCGGTCCATTGTTAGTTGATCGTTCAATGATATTCCAGCTTTCTGGCGGCTGGCCACAGAGCTGCCGGATCGAAGGGCAAAGATTTTCGGGATGCATGCTCAAGGGGGCTGGCGCGGAACCGACGCTAGCGATATTATTGATTCATCAAAGATCGGTCGGAACGGACGGCCCTTGACCCGTGCGTATACAGGCCGGCATCCCCATCATAAAACATCGCCGGATCATGGTCCGGCACCCTTGAGGGAGGGAGTGCTGCTTCATGTCGGCGTTTGACGTCCAGAACTTCATCGACCAGCGCAAGATCGGCCTGCCGCAATGCCTTGTGCTGCTGCTGACCACGCTGGCCATGTTCATCGACGGATTCGACATCTTCATGGTGGGCAAAATCGCGCCCGCCATCGCCGGGGATTTCGGCACCACGCCGGCCAGCATGACCATCGTCTTTGTCCTGCAGCAGACCGGTCTGGCCATCGGCGCCTTCGTCATCAGCCCGCTGTCCGACTATTACGGGCGCAAGCGCATGCTGGTCATCGCCTTCATCATTTTCGGCCTGCTGACCACGATCACCGTCTTCTCCACCTCGCTGATGATGGTGGCCATCCTGCGCGGCCTGTCGGGCCTGTTCCTGGCCAGTGTCGTGCCCACCACCATGGCGCTGCTGGCGGAATTCACGCCCAAGCGCTGGCGCTCGCTGTTCATCGCCATCGGCATCGCGGGCTATAGCGCCGGCAGTGCCGCCGGTGCCGCCGTCGCCCTGCTGGTCCCCCACTATGGCTGGGAAAGCGGCTTCTGGCTGGGCGGGCTGATGCCGCTGGTCATGGTGCCGGTACTGTTGCTGTTCCTGCCGGAATCACTGACCTACCGCGTGGGGCGTGACCCCAGCCACCCCGCCATCGCCCGCACCATCCGCTGGATGGACCGCAATCTGGTCCTGACGGGGGATGAACGGTTCGTGACGGCGGAAACCGGCGGCAAGAAGGTGAAGGCCCATGTCATCGACGTGTTCCGCGACGGGCGCGCCCGCACCAGCACCATTCTGTTCGCCGCCTGCGTGCTGTCCATGGGCAATATCGCGCTGCTGGCGGCCTGGCTGCCCACCTTCTTCCAGGAAATGGGCGGCATTTCGATCCAGCGTTTCGCCATCGTTTCCATGACTGCCTTCATCGGCGGCATGATCGGGACCGTGACCATCGGCTTCCTGATGGACCGGATCGGGGCAACGCGCCTGATCCCGCTTTATTATATCGGGATTGCGGCCACGCTGATCCTGATGGGCCATGTGCCGTTCGGCACGGTGGGCTTCGTGCTGCTGCTGGTCTGCTGGAGCTTCTGTCAGTCGGGCGGACAGGCGGGGTTGAACATGCTGATGACCCAGATCTATCCGACGGCGCTGCGCAGCACGGGCGTGGGCTGGGCCGGTGGCGCGGGCCGTATCGGCGGCGTCATTGCGCCGCTGTTCGGCGGCATGGCGCTGGCCTCCTCCTTCACGCTGGAGGTCACGCTGGCCATGATCGCCATTCCGCCGGTCGCCGTGGCCCTGCTGGTCCTGCTGCTGAAGCCGATCCAGCGCGATGGCGCCCCGGCCGCAAAGCCTGTGGTGGCGTGATATTTCCCGGTCTGGCGGTATCTGCCGCCAGACCGGGACCCGCGCTAGCCTTTCATTTTCCTCAAGCGCCGGCGCGGCATCCGCCGTTTGGCTTACGCGGCAGGTGCCGCGCGGCGGCGGTCGCCGCTAGAGCGGTTTCCGGTCAATCGAAAACCGCTCTAGCGGGTGCCTAGTCTCTCTCCCGGCACCCAGGTGCCATGGAAGGTCGTGCGTACCCGCATCGGCATATACAGCCGGGCCACCGGCCCCGCCGCCACATCCTGTGCATCCAGAATCGCCAACTCGCTGAGGTTGGTTTCCAGCCGGTTGACGATGACCAGCAGCCAGCCATCCCCCTCCGGCGCGCCGGGATAACGGGCCACGAATTGCGGTTCATGGACGGAGGCGCCGGGGCCGGGATGCCAGCGCGTCATCTCTCCGGTACGCAGATCGACGCGGCCGATGGCGGATGACCCGTCCGGCCCGCGCCCCACGATCAGGAAACCGTGACGGCATTCCTGCCCCTGATACCGGTCATCGGTGCGCGGCATCTCGCCCGGCGTATTGATGATCCGCCGCCGTTCGAACCCGTCGCCGTTGCTGGTCAGGTCGAAGCTGAGGCGCGACAGGAAGGGCGGGCAGCCTTCGACATGTTCGCCATCCGGCGTGGGGAAAAACGGGAAGCAGTTGCCATCGTAATAGCAGGCCTCCAGATGGACCGTCCCGCCCTCCTCCCAGGCGTTCATCATATGGCTGAGGCAGCCGGCAGGCCCCCGGAACCAGCGTATATCCTCCCGCGTGCCGCCGCGTTTCACCAGCGCCACCACAATCTGTTCGTCGGGGTGCCACTCATAGAAGGTGCTGCCGCGCTTCAGAGCCTCCACATCCGTGATCAGCGGCATGAAGGGAAAGATGGCCCAGTGCGGCGTGACCGCGAAATCATGGACCAGGGAGGCATAGGGCATCTCGAACCAGATTTCGTCCAGGATGCCCCCCTGATCGTCGATATCGTAGAAGACGATGTCCCGCGTCCCGTCACCGCGCGCCTGATAGGAATAGGTCAGCAGACGGCCATCGTCGGGATACCATTTCGGATGCGCCGTCAGGGAGGTCGCCCGGACCTTACCCCCGAAATCATAGCGCCCGACAGGGTCCAGCGTGTCGCGGTCCACCTCGAACGGCAGGTCATCCTCCTTCAGCACCAGCAGCCGGCCATCATGGAAGATCACATTGGTGTTGGCGGTGCCACCGCTGACACCCTTGACCGACGGGTCGTCGGTGAAACGGTTGCGGTACAGGCCGTACAGCGACCGGCCGGCCTTCGCCTGCGCCATGTAACGATCATTGCGGACCCAGCGGCTGCGGTAGGAGACGGTGCCATCCTTGATGCGGAACATGTGTGCCATGCCCTCGCCATCGATGAAGATGTCGGTGCCCAGCATGGGCGGATATTGCCGGTCCGGCCCGGCGCGGTACCAGGTGCCATCCAGGCCGGCCGGCACCGCCCCTTCGATCAGTTCCAGCGCCTCAACCGTCGATTCCAGGCGCAGCGGCTTGGCCCAGCCATGATAGGCCGGGATGTCGGGAAAACGGACTTCCATTGATTTCTCCCCTCGGCCATCCGCGGGTTCACGGGTGACCGTGATTGGGGCAGCGGTCCGGTTCCCCAGCCGGGGGGCAGCCTCCGGACGGGACACGACTCGTTGCCTCATTGCGATAGTCATTGAATAATCAATATTATGGTTGGGCTGTCAATGCGCAAAAGCGCGGAATTTCTGATCATCGCCGGCAGAAGAAGAGAGGCTGGACATGACCGTTCCCGGTTGAAAGCCGAAAGCTGGCCGGACATGGCTCCAACGCCCGGCCAATCGTGAATTCTGTGGCAGGCCAGAACCGGTTCGCATACCATCGGATGCATCCGCCCGACAGGAACCATAAAAAAATACCAATAAATACAATGTATTATATTGCGATGGCCAAGCAGATTCTATCCAAGGCACGCCAGGGAGTAAACCGTGGAAGGGTCATCGATTTACCCGATCAACCACTTGCCAAGATACACATCATTGAGCTATCAATGATCTCATTGATAAATCAACAAGCGTTTGCGCCGCCGTGCCCCGTGTCTGTCCGGCGCATCGCAGGGGGAGGAAATCCACATGAGGCATTCAATGGCGCACCGGCTGACCGGCGCCAGCATCCTGGCCGTCCTTGCCGCCCTGGCCAATCCCGCCGCCGCACAGGACGCCGCCGGCGCGCCGCAACAGACGCTCGACCAGTTGGAAGAGATCATCGTCACCGGCACGCGCCTGCCTATGACCGGCTTCGCGGCGCCGACGCCGGTGACCGTCATGGGCGAGGTGGAATTGCAGCGCCAGGGCGTGTCCAATGTCGCCGACCTGCTGAACACCCTGCCGTCCTTCCGGCCGCAATCGACCCCGGCAACGGTCGGCATCTTCTCCAGCAATGCCGGCGCCAATCTGGCCGACTTGCGCGGCCTGGGCGCCCAGCGCACGCTGGTGCTGGTCAATGGCCGCCGCTTCGTCGCCAGCACCATCGCCGGCAGCGGCAATTCGCCATCGGGTTCCGTGGACCTGAACCTGATCCCGACCGTGCTGATCGAACGAAGCGAAGTGGTCACCGGCGGCGCCTCCGCAGCCTATGGGTCCGATGCGGTTGCCGGCGTCGTCAACGTCATCCTGAACACCAGTCTGCAAGGCGTGCGCGGCAGCGTGCAGTATGGCCTGTCGCAGGAGGATGACAATCGGGAAGTCTATGCCACCCTGGCCGGCGGCACCGATTTCGCCGATGGCCGTGGCCATATCGTGATCGGCGGCGAATATTCCAACAACAAGGGCATGGGCGACTGCTACAGCCGCGACTGGTGCGCCGAAAGCTACAACGCCATTTCCAACCCGACGCCGCAGACCAACGGTCTGGCGCGCCAGATTCTGCTGCCCAACGCCCGCACCGCAACCTCGTCCTTTGGCGGCCTGATCACGACGGGTGTGCTGCGCGGCATCGAGTTCCGGCCCGACGGCAGCTATTTCAACCATGATTACGGCACCTATTATGCCACCGGCCCCGCCTTCTCCAATGGCGGCCTGTTCCAGTCGGGCGGCAGCGCCGATCCGGTCAATGGCTTCTACAACAATTTCCCGCTGGTGGCGCCGGTCGAGCGCTATTCCGGCATGATGCATGCCAAGTACCAGGCCACGGACAATGTCGAACTGTTCATGGAGGCCTCTTATGGCCGTGCCAACGCGGAAACCACCGGCGCCTCGGCCCGCAATACCGGCAACATCACCATCCAGCGTGACAATGCCTATCTGCCGGCGGCCCTGCGCGCGCAACTGGTGACGGCCAACCAGACCAGCTTTTCCTTCGGCCGTGTGTCCAACGATATCGGCCCGCCTGTGGCGGAGGTGGAGCGCGAGACCTATCGCCTGGTCTCCGGCGCGCGCGGCGACCTCAGCGACAGCTGGCAGTGGGACGCCTATTATCAGTATGGCCGGACCAATTACGAACAGGAAACCCGCAACACCCAGATCACCGACAATTTCGCCCGCGCGGTGGATGCGGTCGACCAGGGCCTGTTCCAGAACGGTGTCGCCAACGGCAATATCGTCTGCCGCTCCACCCTGACCACGCCGACCAACCCGCTGGTGGCGGGGTGCAAGCCGCTGAACCTGTTCGGTGAGAACCGCTTCTCGCCCGAGGCCGTCGCTTATGCCTACGGCACGGCCTGGCAGAAGACGCACCTGATCCAGCAGGTGGCCTCGGCCAACATCTCCGGTACCGTCGCGGAACTGCCCGCCGGCCCGGTCTCCTTCGCCACGGGTGCGGAGTACCGCGTGGAAAGCGTGGCCGGCAGCGCCGACCCGCTTTCATCGGCCCTGCGCTTCATCACCAGTTCCGGCCAGTCCATCACCGGCCCCGACATCAAGGTGAAGGAAGGCTATGCCGAACTGGGCGTGCCGCTGCTGAAATCGGTGCCGTTTGCCGAAAGCCTGTCGGTCAATGGCGGCGTCCGCCTGACCGACTATTCGACCAGCGGTTCGGTGTGGAGCTGGAAGGCCGGCCTGTCCTGGGAGCCCACGGATTTCCTGCGGGTACGCGGCACCCGGTCGCGTGACATCCGCGCGCCGAACTTCTTCGAACTCAATGCCCCGGCCAGCACCAGCTTCCAGTTCCTGACCGACCCCGCCACCGGCGGCAGCGCACTGACCTCCGTCGTGCTGAGCGGCAATACCAAGCTGCGGCCAGAGATTGCCAAGACCTGGACGGCGGGTGCCGTCGTCACACCCATCGACGACCTGCAATTCTCCGCCGATTATTTCGATATCAGCCTGGATGGCGCCATCACCACCCTGGGCGGGCAGATCATCATCAACCGCTGCGCTGCCGGGGCGACGGAACTTTGTTCCCTGATCACCAAAAATGCCGCTGGCACCATCACCAGCGTCAGGAACGCTAACCTGAACCTGAACACGCTGAAGACACGCGGCGTGGATGTCGAGGCCCGGTATAAAATCGCCGTTGGTGAAGGCGACCTGACCCTGCGCGCGCTCGGCACCTATCTGTTCGACCTGATCACCATTGATGCGACGGGTGCTTCGGTAAACCGGGCCGGCATGAACGGCTCGCCCACGTCACAACCGTCGGGCCTGCCGACCTTCACCGGCACGCTGAGCGCCACCTATGCGCAGGGTGATTTCAGCGGCACCCTGACCTCACGCTACATCTCGCGCGGTGTTTACAACGCCACGCTGATCGGCCCGCACCAGTCCGGCTACACCGCGACGGCGGCCAACAGCATCAGCGACAATTATGTCGGCGATTACTGGCTGTTCAACCTGAACGCCCAGTACGACCTGACCGTCAACGACACGAAGGTGCAGTTGTTCGGCATCGTGAACAACCTGTTCGACCGCGATCCGCCCAACGACCTGCCGTCCAGCTTCGGTGTGACCAATCCGGTCCTCTATGACAGCATCGGTCGTACCTTCAAGGCCGGCTTCCGCTTCTCCTTCTGATCCAGCCAGGGGAGGTCACACGACCTCCCCTCTCTCCCGGTAAGAATGTGGAGCCAATATGACCTCTCCGGTACAACCGGCCATCGATGATCCCCTGTTCGGACGCGGTTACCGCGCGACCTTGCTGGTGCTGATCCTGCTGGTGTCGGCCTTCGCCTATGTCGACCGGGTTATCGTCCAGACATTGGCGGAACCGATCAAGAAAGATCTGGGGCTGACCGATTTCCAGTTCGGCCTGCTGGGCGGCCTGGCCTTCGCCATCCTCTATTCCACGCTGGGCCTGCCCATCGCGCGGCTGGCCGAACGGCGCGACCGTGTCACCATCATTTCCGTTTCGGTAGCCGTGTTTTCGGTGATGAGCCTGCTCTGCGGCATGGCGACCAATATCTGGACGCTGTTTCTCTGCCGCATCGGGGTCGGCATCGGGGAGGCCGGGGTGCAGGCGCCCAGCACATCGCTGATCGGCGACCATTTCCCGCCCCACCGAAGGGGTTTCGCCCTGACCGTGATGCGGCTGGGTGCCCCGGTGGGCGCCTTGCTGGGCTCCGTTGTGGCGGCCTGGCTGGCACGGGACTATGGCTGGCGCGTGGCCCTGATGCTGGTCTGCGCGCCCGGTCTGGTGGTGGCTCTGCTGTTCCGCCTGCTGCTGCGCGACCCGCCCCGCGGGCATAGCGACCGGCTGGCCGGTGTCAATATCCCGGCACAGGGGGCTGGTGCCGCCTCGCCCCGGACGCTGGAAGTGTTCGCGCAGATGTTCCGCCGCCCAGCCTTCCGCCACATGCTGGCCGGTCTGGCACTGGCCAGCATGGCCTTGTTCGCGGGTGGGGCCTTTACCGCCCCCTTCTTCATGCGTGTGCATGAATTGCCGCTGACCACCACCGCCTTCTATGTGGCGATCCTCAGCACCACGGCATCGACGGCGGGCATGAGCCTGGGCGGTTTCGGCATCGATTTCATCGCACGGCGTGGCAAGCGCTGGTACGCGCTGCTGCCCTGCCTGGGCATCGCCATCAGCGTGCCGCTCTATCTGGCTGGCTATGGGCTGGACAACCATGTCGCCGCGGTGACCCTGATCACCATCGCCGGAATGTTCCTGTTCTTCCATTCGGTACCGACGCTGGTCGCCTTTCAGAACATGGTGGCGCCACAGCAGCGGACCACGGCGGCCTTCGTCTATTTCTTCGTTTCCACCATGGTGGGCGTGGGTTTCGGCCCGCCGCTGCTGGGCCTGCTCAGCGACCTGTTCGCCGCCGCATCCGGGGTCACCGACGACGCCGCCGCCTCGGCTATCGGGGTGCGCAGCGCACTGCTGGCCAGCATCGGCCTCTATGCCTGGGCCGCCCTGCATTACGGGCTGGCCGCCCGCGCCATCGCGGCGGAGGATCACCCATGACCTTCCGTCCTGAAACTTTCCGTGCAAGGGGCATATCATGAAGTTTCCCAACACGCCCAACTTCACCGGTTTCTTCGCCCCGTCCGGCGTGGAGGCGGAAGTCCATGATCTGCCCGTACTGGATGGTGCCGTTCCCGCCGACCTGGATGGCAGCTTCTACCGCGTGGCGCCGGACCCGCAATTCCCGCCGCTGGCCGGCGACGATATCTGGTTCAACGGCGACGGCATGGTGACCCGGTTCCGGTTCAAGGACGGCAATGTCGCCCTGCAGCAGCGCTGGGTCCGTACCGACAAGTTCACACGGGAACGCGAGGCCGGCCGCGCCCTGTTTGGCGCCTACCGCAACCCGCTAACCGATGATGACAGCGTTCAGGGGGAGGTGCGCGGCACCGCCAACACCAATGTGCTTGTCCATGCCGGCAAGCTGTTCGCCCTGAAGGAGGACAGCCCGCCCGTCATCATGGACCCGGAAACGCTGGAGACCCTGGACCCGACCTATGATTTCGGCGGGACCATGACATCGCAGACATTCTCCGCCCATCCCAAGATCGACCCGCGCACGGGCGAGATGCTGAGCTTCGGCTATGCCGCCAAGGGGTTGTGTACCCGCGACATGGTCTATTACACGATCAGCGCGGAGGGGCAGATTACGAACGAGGTTTGGTTCGAGATTCCTTATTACTGCATGATGCACGACTTCGGATTCACCGAGAATTACGTTGTCTTCCATGTGGTGCCAATTGTCGGATCCTGGGACCGGCTGAAGGCCGGCCTGCCGCATTTCGGCTTTGACCGGGGGCGGCCCGTGCATCTGGGCGTGCTGCCGCGCAATGGCCGGGCCGAGGATATCCGCTGGTTCTCCGCCCCCACCTGCTTTGCCAGCCACGTCATGAATGCGCATGAGGACGGCACCAAGGTGCATTTCGATGTGCCGATGGCCAAGGGCAACATGTTCCCCTTCTTTCCCGATACCGAAGGGGCGCCGTTCCAGCCGCATGAAGCCGCCGCGACTATGACGCGCTGGACCGTGGATATGAGTGCGAACAGCGACGACATCCACATGGCGCCGCTGGCCAATCTGGTCGGCGAATTTCCCCGCATCGACGACCGGTTCGCGGGCGTGAAGAACCGTTATGGCTGGCAGCTTGTGCAGGACATGACCAAGCCCGTGGACCTGCCGGGCGGGCGCAGCGCCTCTGGCCTGATGATGAACACGCTGGGCCGCATCGACCTGGAAACGGGGGAGACCGACACTTACTGGGTCGGCTCCACCTCTTCCTTCCAGGAACCGGCCTTCATTCCGCGCCCCGGCTCCACGGCTGAAGGCGACGGCTATATCGTGGCGATTGAGAACCGGCTGGTGGAGCACACCTCCCGCCTGTTGCTGTTCAACGCCCTTAATGTGGCGGCCGGTCCCATCGCGACCATCGGCTTGCCCTTCCGCATCCGTCAGGGACTGCATGGCAACTGGGCACCGGCCCAGGCCACCGCTGCCTGATCGCCCCCTTTGCGCGACCGAAAGGATCAATTTTGGTTGACCAGACTTCCGCCGATTATCCCAAACTCGGCATGTATATCGATGGCGAATGGATCATGCGGGCCGACCGCACCCATCCCGTCATCAACCCGGCCAATGGTGAAACCCTGGGCGAGCTGCCGCTGGCCGGGGCCGCCGATCTTGACCGGGCGCTGGCCGCCGCCGACCGTGGTTTCCGGACCTGGAGCAAGACATCCGTCGATGAACGGGCGCGTGTTCTGCGCGATGCCGCCCGGCTGCTGCGCGAACGGGCCGATGTGATCGCCCGCAACGCCACACGGGAGGAAGGCAAGACCCTGGCCGAGACGCGCATCGAGACTATCGCCTGCGCCGGCCTGTTCGATTTCTATGCGGAGGAAGCGCGCCGGGTCTATGGTCGCGTGCTGGTCCGTCCGGCGGGCCAGCGCTCGCTGGTCATGAAGGTGCCGGTGGGACCGGTGGCGGCCTTTGCCCCCTGGAACTTCCCCGTGCATAATCCGGGCCGCAAGCTGGGCGCCCCCATCGCCGCCGGCTGCTCCGTGATCCTGAAGCCGGCGGAAGAGGCCCCGGCCTCGGCCATGGCCGTGGTGCAGGCGCTGATTGATGCCGGCTGCCCGTCCGATGCGGTCCAGCTTGTTTTCGGCGTGCCAGACGAGGTGTCGCGCCATCTGCTGGCCAGCCCCATCATCCGCAAGCTGAGCTTCACGGGATCGACGGTCGTCGGCAAGCATCTGATGCGGCTGTGCGCCGACACGATGAAGGTGACGACCCTGGAACTGGGCGGCCACGCGCCGGTGATCATCTTCGATGATTGCGATTTCGACCGGACGGTGGAGATGCTGGCCAACAGCAAGGTCCGCAATGCCGGACAGGTCTGCGTTTCCCCCACGCGGTTCTATGTCCAAGAGGGCATCTATGACCGGTTCGTGGCGGCCTATGCGCAGCGTATGTCGCAGATGAAGGTCGGCGACGGTCTGTTGCCCGACAGCAATATGGGGCCGATGGCCAATCCGCGCCGCCCGGTCGCCATCGCCGACCTGATCAAGGATGCCGTCAGCCATGGCGCACGGGTCCGCACGGGCGGCGAAGCGATCGAGGGTAAGGGCTTCTTCTGGCAGCCGACGGTACTGTCCGATGTGCCCAACAGTGCCCGCATCATGAACGAGGAACCGTTCGGCCCCGTGGTGGTCGCCACCCCCTTCGCCACCCTGGACGACGCCGTGGAACAGGCCAACCGCCTGCCCTATGGCCTGGCCTCCTTCGCCTTCACGGAGAATGCGCGCCGCGCCAACCTGATCGGTGACGCCATCGAGGCGGGCATGGTGGGCATCAACACCACCGCACTCGCCGCCTCCGACGCGCCGTTCGGCGGGGTCAAGGAAAGCGGCCACGGGTCGGAGGATGGGCCGGAGGGCCTTGCCGCCTGCCTCGTCACCAAGACCATCCATCAGCATTGAAGACAGGGGTCTACCCATGACCATGCCCAAGACCGGCGGCGCCCAGGGCTATCTGCGCATCGCGACCGAGGAAGCCTTCACCACGCCCGAACTGATCGCGGCCTTTCGTGAGGAACTGGCGGCACCGGATGTCGATCCGGGCTTCCTCAGCCTGATCGGCTACTATCTGGACCATCCTGCCGAACGGCCGCGCTTCGTGGCCAATGCCCTGATGGATCTGGGTGACCAGCGCATCGCGCATATGGATGAACGCGGCATCGACCGTCAGATCCTGGGCCTGACCGCCCCCGGCACCAACGTGATCCGCAATGCCGACCGGGCGACCATGGTGGCGGAAACCGCCAATGACCGGCTGGCCGAGGCCATCGCCAGATATCCCACGCGGTTCAGCGGCATGGCCGCCTGCGCGCCACAGAACCCCAAGGCGGCGGCGCGGGAGGTGGAACGCGCCGTCGGCAAGCTGGGCCTGTCCGGCGTGCTGATCAACAGCCACATCCTGGGCGACTATCTGGACAATCCGAAATTCAACGAGGTGCTGGAAGCCATCGAGGCCATGAATGTCCCTCTCTACATCCACCCCAACACGCCGCCCGCCGCCATGATCGGCCCGCTGCTGGAAGCGGGGCTGGACGGGGCGATCTTCGGCTTCGGGGTGGAGACGGGCATGCATGCGCTACGCATGATCACGTCCGGCGCGCTGGACCGGTTCCCGAAATTGCAGATCATCATCGGCCATATGGGCGAGGCCCTGCCCTTCTGGCTTTATCGCCTGGACTTCATGCATGGGGCCGGCGTGCGCACTGGCCGCTATGAATGCATGAAGCCCCTGAAGAAGGGCAAGGTCTCCACCTATCTGCGCGAACATTTCCACATCACCAATTCCGGCGTGGCCTGGGAAGACGCGATCAAGTTCACGCAGAAGGTGATGGGCGAGGATCGCGTGCTCTACGCCATGGACTATCCCTACCAGTGCCCGGTGGAGGAGGTGATGGCCTTGGACGCGATGGACATGCCGCTGGAGGTGAAGCGGAAATTCTTCCAGACCAATGCGGAGAAGCTGTTCAAGATCAATCCGTCGGCATGATGCTGTTTCCGGTCCGATAAGCCCGAGCAATCGGGGGGGAGCTACGTTTACGAGCATATCCGCCCTGGACCGGCGCGTCAGCGCTTCGGCGCAGGCGGGGTTCGGGGTCGACGCCTTGGAACAGGCTGTCCATGACCGCCACCCCGCCAAGGCAATGTCGGATGATCAAGGTGGGTAAATAACCAGGAGGCTTTGCAGGTTGGATGCGAGTATCGTTACTCTCGCATCCAACCTGCAAAGTTAACTTATTGATTATAATGGAAACCGGCTCAGAGTCGGCATCTGGCCCGGGGTGGCGACTGATTTCCATTGAGAATTGACCCATGTGACCCTTCCCCCCGGGCTCAGCGAGCGATGAGGGCATCGGAGTGATCCACATGGGACTTTTGAATGTCATCCGCCGTTTGGCCCTGCGGGAGAATTTGCCGATCCGGGAGATCGCGCGTCGAACTGATCTGTCGCGGAATACCATCAAGAAGTATTGAAAGCCGGCACGGTCGAGCCGAAGTTCTCGGTGCCGGAGCGCCCCAGCAAGCTGGACCCTTACGCCGACAAGCTCGCAGGCTGGCTTAGGTCGTAGGCCGACGGCGCCAGGGCCGGGAAGGGCACGGTTGTTCCACCGGTCCCGTTCGCCGTGTGGTCGATTGGGGTTAGCGCGGCTTGCCTATTGGTCATTCCATCCCTCGTTGTTCCGACGGTCGCTACGTGGCTTAGCGGATGGCTGGTCATGCAGTGTCCCTTCACGGCTTCAGACCCCGCCGGCACCGAGCCGCCAACCGGCGCGGCCCCCCCCTTTAAGCGCAAGCACGTCAGCGGATAGCCGTTGCCCGCAGACGCTCTCCATAGCACACTGGGAAGCTGATACGCGGTTCAGATGTTCACGACAATTTCCCTTGTAACGGTCTCTGCATGAAAGACATTCTCTTCCTGCGCTTGAGCTAATCTTTTGCAAGTACGCCAAACAGCGACGGAACTTTTGAGTTCAGCAGGAGATGATTATCATATGAAGATTCTTGAGCTTGCCGATCTGGATACTTCGCATGTGAAGGCCGCCTATCAGAAAGTAGTCGCCGCCATCGAGCGGCAGGATTTCCGGGCTGCTCAGGTCAAGAAACTGACGGGAACAGCACATCGCAAGCTCTATCGGGCAAAGCTTAACGATGCGGATCGCCTGATCTTCACCCTGGTTCGCCGAGACGGTGATATCTGCGCGGTGATGCTGGAGATCGTCCATAACCACGCCTATGATCGTTCACGCTTTCTGCGTGGCATCCCGGTTGATGACGAGAAGAGCCTGGATTGCGAGGCTGGCGAGGCGGCAAAGGATGCCGAACCACTACGTTATCTGAACCCCGCGCATAGCATCCTGCATTTCCTGGACAAGCCGATTTCCTTTGATGACATGCAGGATGCGGTGTTTCGCGCGCCCGCCCCGATGATCATCGTCGGCAGCGCCGGCAGTGGCAAGACGGCGCTGATCCTGGAAAAGCTGAAGCAAGCCGATGGTGAGGTGCTTTATGTCACCCAATCGGCCTTCCTGGCTCAGAATGCCCGAAACCTCTATTACGCCAATGGCTTCGTCCGGGACAAACAGGACGCGACATTCCTGTCCCTGCGCGAATTCATCGAATCCATCCATGTACCGACCGGACGGGAAGCCACTTGGCGGGATTTCGCTGGCTGGGCACAGCGGTCACGCCCGCTGTTCCAGGATATCGACAGCCATCAGGCATTTGAGGAAATCCGCGGCGTGGTCACCGCCCATGACCGCGGCACCCTGTCGCGTGAGGATTATCTGGCATTGGGCGTGCGCCAGTCGATTTTCCAGGCCGAGATGCGGGACAGGCTCTATACGCTTTTTGAGAAATACCGCGCCTGGCTGGCCGATGCCCGGCTGTTCGATCTCAATCTTGTGGCGCAGGACTGGATCGCCAAAGCGGCACCGCGGTACGATTTCATCGTCATCGACGAAGTTCAGGACATCACGCCGGTGCAGTTGCTGCTGGTGCTGAAGACCCTGAAAACCGCCGGGCAGTTCCTGCTGTGCGGGGATTCCAATCAGATCGTTCATCCCAATTTCTTCTCCTGGAGCCATGTCAAAAGCCTGTTCTGGCACGACCCGGCCCTGGCCGAACGACAGCAGCTCTCGGTTCTCGCCGCCAATTTCCGCAACAGCCAGGCGGCGACGCGGGTGGCCAACCAGTTGCTGAAAATCAAGCAGCGCCGCTTCGGATCAATCGACCGCGAAAGCAATTTCCTGGTCCGACCGGTCGGGGCAGAGGATGGCGTAGTGACCCTGGCCGCCGACAAGGAGCCTCTGAAGCGCGACCTCAACCAGAAAATCCGCCAATCCACCCGCTTCGCCGTGCTGGTGATGCGCGACGAGGACAAGGCCGAGGCGCGCAAGCATTTCAACACGCCCCTGCTGTTCTCCATCCATGAGGCCAAGGGCCTGGAATATGAGAATATCGTTCTCTATCGCTTCATCTCGGATTACCGCGCCGAGTTCAACGAGATCGCGGACGGAGTCAGCCCCGACGACCTGACCGCCGACGAACTGGCCTACCGCCGGGCCAGGGACAAGACCGACAAGTCGCTGGAGGTCTATAAATTCTTCGTCAATGCTCTCTATGTGGCGCTGACCCGAGCGACGGCCAATCTGTATCTGATCGAATCCGACACCACCCATCCTTTGCTGCGGCTTCTGGACCTGAGATCGGTCGACCAGATGCAGGTGGAGGCCCGGCAATCCAGCCTGGAGGAATGGCAACGTGAGGCCCGCAAGCTGGAATTGCAGGGCAAGCAGGAACAGGTCAATGAAATCCGCCGGACCATTCTGAGGGAGGTTCCAGTTCCCTGGCCGGTCTTTGATGAGCAGAAGACAACCGAGTTGCTGGTCAAGGTCTTCAAGGACAAGGCACCCGGTTCCAAGCCGCGACAGCAGTTGGTCGATATCGCCATGGGTCAGGATTTGCCCTTGTTGGCCGAACGCGTCCACAACAGTTCGACGCCTGCGGCAAGATCATTCGCCCAGCAACGCGCCCAGCATGGCATGAAGAGCTATGCCGCTTTCGCAGCGAAGAACTTCAAGGATATCCTGCGACAGTGTGACAGCCACGGCATCGAACATCGTCTGCCGATGAACCAGACGCCGCTGATGGCGGCGGCGGCATGCGGCAATCTTGCCCTGGTGGAAGCCCTGATTGATCGTGGTGCCAGCCTGACGGCCACCGACCATTTTGGCTACAACGCTTCGCAATGGGCAATGCAGGAGGCGTTTCGCGAGGAGCGGTTTGCCAAAGGGCCGTTTGCGGCCCTTTATGATCTGCTGGCGCCTGCCAGCATCGATATTAACACGGGCGATCGGCTGGTACGAATCGACCGGCATCTGGTCGAGTACAGCCTGTTCCAGACCTTCTGGGTGTTGTTCCGGTCGCGCTTCACCTATCCGCAGCGCCATATCCACGGCGCCCTGGCCACGCAAGAAATTCTGGATGCCTGGGAGCATCTGCCCGCCAACGCGGTGCCGACGGAACGGAAGCGGCGGCAATATCTCTCCGGCGTGCTGGCCCGGAACGAGGTCAGCCGTGACTATCCCTATAACCGTGCCTTGTTCAAACGCCGGGCGCAGGGATGGTATCAGTTCAACCCGGCTCTGTCAGTGCGCTGGCAACGTAACGGCGAGGAAACCTGGGTGCCGATCTTCCAGGCGCTCAACTTGCCTTTCATCGCCGAGTTCACGCCCGCTGCGTATTGGGGCAGTGCGCGCGACGCATTGGAAGACTATCTGCAAGAAGCAGCCATGCCGCCGGCTACCGCAGCGATCATGGGATGATGCCTCATCCCCCCTCCTCGAAGCGCAAAACGGGCACGCCCATCTTGCGGGCATTGTCGGCGAGGTTCTGGGTGATGCCGGAACCTGGAAAGGCGATGAGGCCGATGGGCAGGATTTCCAGTATCTGGTCATTGCGACGGAAGGGGGCTGCCTTCTTGTGGCGAGTCCAGTCGGGCTTGTAGACGATCGTAAGCGTCAGCCGAAGCCCGTCTTGCGGAACGTCTGATAACTGAGATTCTGCCGCCCCCTGATTTTGGTGGTGGCGGATGGTCGGGATTTTGGAAATGGACGGTCTTGGGAGTGCTCGTAAGAGCAGTCGCAAGGGAGGCGCGGTTCTGGTTGACCCGGAGCGGCGTCGTCGATGGAGCGTTGAGGAGAAGCTGGGCATTCTGTCGGAAACGATGGCGCCAGGGGCTTTGGTGTCGGCTGTATGCCGGCGGCATGGCGTTGGCAGCGGGCAATTCTACACATGGCGGGGACAGTTGCGCCGCGGTGAGTTGACGGGGTTCGCGCCCTTGGTTGTCGAACAGGAAGCCCTTGCCTTGCCGCAGCCAGCATCGGCACCGTCCGTGGCACCACCCTGTCCGTCCCGTGTGGCGCCAGCAGCGGATAGGGCGGGTGCGGGGTTGATCGAGCTTGTGCTGCCATCGGGTGTCGTGGTGCGGCTGCGCGGCGCTGTCGATCTCTCGCTGCTGGGCCGGGTGCTGACGGTGCTGGAGCGATGATCGGCCCGTCCGGCCCGGTCCGGGTCTATCTGGCGTGCGGTGTGACGGACATGCGCAAGGGGATGGATGGTTTGGCGGCCCAGGTACAGACGATGCTGCGGCTGGATCCGCATGGCGGGGCGATCTACGCGTTCCGGGGGCGCAGCGGCGACCGGGTGAAGCTTCTCTGGTGGGATGGCCAGGGCCTGTGTCTGTTTGCCAAGCGGCTGGAGAAGGGCCGGTTTGTCTGGCCGCGGGCGGCGGGCGGGACGGTATCGCTGACGCCGGCCCAGTTATCGATGCTGCTGGAGGGGATTGACTGGCGGAACCTGTTGCGCAGCTGGTCGCCCGAGGCGGCGTGCTGAGAGCCGTGGCGATGTGACTCATGGAAGATCGACCCCGGTCGGATGCCGAGCGAACGGCGCTTTGGTAGACTGCCCAGATGATGCAGGACAGCGCCCAGGAGATTGCCCGGCTGCGGGCAGCATTGGCGGAGCGGGAGGCGGAACTGGCCTCCGCACGGGCGGAACTGACGGGTGCCAAGCTGCTGATCGAGCGGTATCGGCTGGAACTCGCATCCTTGCGGCGCCAGCGGTTTGGGGCCTCGTCGGAAAAGCTGGACGGTCGGATTGCGCAGTTGGAACTGCTGCTGGAGGACCTGGAGGAAGGCGAGGCCGCGCCCCCGGTACGGGGCGGGTCAGACAAACCGCGCCCGGAACGGCCGCGGATACAGCCGGTGCGCCAGCCGTTGCCGCCGCATCTGCCGCGTGAGGATGTGGTGCATGCGCCGGGCGATGTGTGCCCCGGCTGCGGCGGGCGGCATTTCTCGCCCCTGGGCGAGGATGTGACCGAGATTCTGGAGAAGGTTCCGGCACGGCTGAAGGTGATCCGGCATGTGCGGCCGAAACTGTCCTGCCGGACCTGTGCCACCATTGTGCAGGCCTCGTCGCCCGATCTGCCGATCACGCGGGCCGGCCGGGGCCGGGGCTGATCGCCCAGGTGGTGGTGAGCAAATATCTGGATGGACTGCCGCTCTATCGGCAATCGGCGATGCTGGCCCGCGAGGGCATCGAGATCGAGCGCGCCACCCTGGCCGATTGAGTGGGGCACGCGGCTTGGTGGGTGGCGCCGCTGGCCGAGCGGATCGGGGCCTATGTGCGGGTTGCCCCGGTCATCCATACCGACGACACGCCGGTGGCGATGCTGGCACCGGGACAGGGGCGCACCCGGACAGGTCGGCTTTGGACCTATCTGGTGGATGAGCGGCCCTGGTGCGGGGATCGGGCGCCGGCGGCCTGGTACCGGTTCAGCCCCGACCGCAAGGGCGAACGCCCCCGTGAACATCTGGCCGATTACAAGGGGGTGATCCAGGCCGACGCGTTCAGCGGCTATATTGCCCTGATCCGCGCGCCGCCTGATCCGGGGGTTGGGGCGGGCGACGGGGTGCCCGCCATCCGGCATGCGGCCTGCTGGGCCCATGCGCGGCGCAAGTTCCATGAAGTGTTCGAGGCGACGGGTTCCCCGGTCGCGGGCGAGGCGCTGGCGCGGATCGCCGCCCTCTACGCCATCGAGGCGGAGATCACCGGACAGAAGCCCGATCAGCGCCGGGACGCCCGCCAGCGCCTGGCCATGCCCCTGCTGGCCGACCTGAAGGTGTGGCTGGAAAGCCAGGCCGCGCGCCTGTCTGCGAAGACCGCCCTGGCCAAGGCCATCCAGTACGCGCTCGGCCGCTGGACGGCGCTGCTGCTCTATACCGGGGACGGCCGGATCGGCATCGACAACAACCCGCCGAACGCAGCCTGCGCACCATTGCCCTGACGCGGAAGAATTTTCTGTTCTTAGGCTCGGAGGCCGGCGGCAAGCGGGCGGCTGGCCTCTACACCGTGCTGGAGACGGCCAGGCTCAACGGGCTGAACCCGGATGCCTGGCTGGCCGATGCCATCGACTGCATGGCTAGGGGCCATGCGGTCAACCGCCTGGACGAACTTCTCCCCTGGAACTGTCGGGAACCGGCGCTACAATCGCCGGCATGAGCCGGGCCGACCCATCCCCCGGTGCCACATCCTTCCAGGAGATCGCCACCCTGCGCATCGAGTTGAAGGACAGTGATCCCCTGATCTGGCGTGAACTGGAGGTGCCGACCTCCGTCACGTTGAAGGTCCTGCACGACATCGTCCAGGTCGCCATGGGCTGGTTCGACTATCATCTCTGGGAATTCACCCTGGACGACCGGCGCTATGGCCTGCCATCCGACGAGGATTGGGGAACCGGTCGCCTCTATGACGCCACCAAGGTCCGCCTGCGCGATATCCTGAAACCCCGCCGCACCCGCATTGATTACCTCTATGATTTCGGGGACAATTGGGAACACCGGCTGATCATCACCCGCGTCCGCCAGGGCGACCCCGGACTGGGATATCCCCGCTATCTCGGCGGAGAACGCAATGCACCGCCGGAGGATTGCGGCGGCATCCCAGGGTTCTACGACATGCTCGCCATCCTGGCCGACACAGACCATCCCGATCATGCCGAGATCGCCGAATGGCTCGACGAGTACGATCCCGACACCATCGATGAAATCCCGATGCAATACGCCCTCAGTCGAATCGCAAACCGCAGAAACGCCGCCGCCAAACGCCTCAAAAACAAAAAAGACGCGGGGAACAGCTGACGCTTACCCTTCACCGGAGGCGTACGCTTCCGCTGCGCTTCCACGGTTTGCATCACCCCCATGGCCCGAACAGCAAAAAGGCCAGCAACCCGTTGGGATTGCTGGCCTTTATTGGATGCGGGGGCAGGATTTGACCGATGGCATGACAATTTATGCGTGAATATTTAGAGTAAAATTCCCTCCATAAAATGCGCGCACTCGCCACTCTACAGTAGCCGCAAGGTCTCGTCTGCGCCAGGAGGCGGCGCCCATCTCCGCCCGAGCTTTTCCATCAGCCGCTGTGCATTCCGCGGGGCTTTGCGCTTGTCGGTATTGTCGAAGAAGACGAAAACGTCGCGCGGTGTCGCTGTACCGCCGACCGGATCCCCGGCGAATTCACCGTCCTCCATCGCGCAACCTTCACTCCAGGCGCCGATGCGGGCGGCCCACCGATCCAAAGCCGCGTCATCATAGCCGGACCGGTACAGTTCCTCCGATCCATGCAGGCGGCAATAGATGAAGTCGGCCGTGATATCCATCAGCCGCGGCCATTCCACCGTATCGGCGCAGACCAGGGCCACCTTGTGCCGTCGCAACTGCCTTATGAAAGCCGGATCGCGGAAGCTCTCATGCCGGATCTCCACGGCGTGACGCAGCCGGTGAACACCATCGGTCTGAAGCCAGGCACGGCTTTTCAGATTGTCGTCATGGCGCGCCGCCAGTTTGGATGCCGCTTCCGCCCCATGCGGCAGGAGAGCCAGAAATTCCTCCATCACATCCGCGTCATACCGGAAGCTGGGCGGAAATTGCCAAAGGATCGGGCCAAGCTTGGCCCCCAGGCGCAGCAGACCCGATGCCAGGAAGTTGGCCACGGGATGCAGCGGGTCGGTCACGCGCGTAACATGGGTGATGTATCGCGGTGCCTTTATGGCGAAGATGAAGTCCTCCGGCACCTCCTCCGACCAGCGGGCGAAACTGGCGGGCTTCTGCATGCCGTAGAACGTGCCATTGACCTCGATCGCTGGAAAGGTGCGGCCGGCATAAGCCAGTTCCTTTTTCTGCACCAAGCCCTTGGGATAGAAATGGCCGCGCCAGGGTGGGTATGTCCATCCGGAAATGCCGATGCGGATATCGCCTTTCACAGAATGCCCTTTCCTCTCGCTCAAATTATATACCGGTCCCACCCGCCATAGCGCCCTTTCACGGCTCCCCGCCGGATGGAGAGCGCGATCAGCCACAGGCCGATGATCACATTTGCCACGCCGTGCGCCGTGCCCGCCCCGAACAGGAAAGGGGCCGCCATCGCGGCGAAACCCAGTGGCACCAGGCAATAGCGCAGCGTCCGGGCGACCTCCGCCGCCGCCAGCGATATCACCGTCAAGGCCAGGAAGCCGATGACATGGTCGGCATCCGCCATGGCGCCGTCGGCCCCGAATGTCAGCCGCGTGAACAGCAGCGACGTTGCCAGAATGCCAGCCAGGGCGAGGTTCCAGGGCAGGTTGACGCCGCCCGACCACATGTCCCGCATCACCGCCCCCGCCGGCCGGTCGAATTCGTCCTTTCGCGCGTCCCGATCACCCTCATCCGTATCCCCGAACAGGAAGACGCGCAGCCAGGGCCGGCCGGCCTTTGCCCGCCGCCGCATAAACTGTATCGTGGCCAGCAGCTCGTCCAGCGAATAGGGGATCTGGATCAGCATCGCTGCGGCACCGACCAGGGTCAGCGTCGCCCAGGTGCCGATGACGATGGGCTGGATGATGACGAACAGGATCGAGACCACGCCCAGGGGCGCGATCATCAGCCCGAACAGGAACACCAGCCACGGCATGGTCCGCCAGCGTGCCCGTGACCCGACAATGCCGGTGACGATCTCCAGCGCGTAGGTGTAGCCGCCCAGTGCGGCGTCGGGGATGGGAAAGGCTTCGGACACGGCCGATGTGATCACCGCCTCCGTGCCGTTCTTGGCCGGCGCATCGGGAAGGCCGGGGAAGAACGGATCCCACACACCGCTCACCTGTCCAAGCTGATAGGCAGACAGGTAACGGGCGACCAGCAGGCCGATTAGCGCGAACAGGATGATGGGCAGCCGCTGCGCCCAGCCCGACGGGTTGTAGCTCCAGCCCGGCGGGATGTCCGGCCCCGTCATCGCGGCCACCATGGAGGGGCCGGGTTCCGGCCGCGTCCCCACCGCCAGCCCGAAGGCGAAGGCACCGACCAGCGTATCGGACAGGAAGGCGGCGGGGTTTGCCGTCCAGAACAGGAACGGCACCGCCATGATCCCCGCCGCGACCGCAGCCGACGCCCAGCGCGCCCAAGCAATCCGCCAGGACAGCGACAGCGAGGCGAAGAACACCAGGGCCGTGCCCAGCGCGATCTCCGACCAGAACAAGGCCGGCTCCTGAACCTCCACGATCACCGGCTGCACCAGGATCCAGAAACCGAGCGCGATATTAACGAAATGCGCCCAGCGATTATCGGCATGGGCGGCGCGATACCAATCCTCGTGGCTGGCGCGCAGTTCCTCCGGATCGTGGCCGACCTTCTCCGCCTCGGTCACGAAATCCGGTACGGGGATGCGGTTGGCCTTGTACCAGGCGGCCGGGTCCTGCTTCAGGGTGGCGATGATGGCCGGCAGTTCGTCGGTCAGCCGATGCCGGGGCGTCCAGCCCAGAAGTTCCCGCGCACGGGTTATATCCAGTGCGTAATGGTCGCTCGCCATCCGCATCATGAAGGGCTGGATGAAGGGGCGCTCACCGCCATCGATGGCGTCGGGCACCAGCGGTTCCGCCTTGTCCTGCACCCAGGCACCGACGCCGGCCACGGCGGACGGCACACGCAGAGTGGCCCAGTCCGCCTCGCCATGGATCAGGCAACCGAGACGATCCTGAAGATCGTCATAGCCGATGGCATCCGGTTCCCCGACCAGGATCACCGTCTCGTCGGGCAACTGCCCGCGCCGGTCGATCGCCCGGACGAAGGCGTCGATCATATCCTCGCGATGCACCATCGCCTGGCCGGCATCTGTGTCACCGGAATAAAGGTGGCTCTGGAAATCACGCTCATAGATACGGGCGATCTGGTTGGCGAAGGTCGGCACCGATGTGCGCGCATCATAGAGCCCGGCCAGATGCAGGAAGACGGTCGGTATCCGCCCGCGTGTCTCACGGATGGCCTGCTCCGCCTCCGCCTTGGATTTCGGATAGGCCCAGCCGGGTTCGATCGGCCAGCTCTCATCGATGCGTTCCCCCGGCCGGCCGGCCTCATGCACCAGCATCGTGCCGGAATAGACGAACTGTTCCACCTCGAATGCCTGCAGCGCCTGCATGAGATTGCGGCTGCCATCGACATTGACCGCCTTGTATTCCGGCTTGTCCTCGCCGCTGAAATCGAAGAAGGCCGCCAGATGCACGACGCTGGCGAAATGACGGCCATAATGCGCACCGATCCGGTCCAGCGCATCGGCGACACTTCTGCCGTCGGTCAATTCGGCCTTGATCACCGGATAGTCGGTGTCGCCGCCGGCCGTATCCAGCCCTACCACCAGATAGTGGTCCCGGAGTGCCGCCGCCAGGGAATGGCCGATATTACCGGCCGCACCGGTGATGAGGATGATAGGCTTGTCGGGCAAAGGTCCCTCCCCGGTCAGGTCATGCGGGTAACAACCCCGGGACAAGGCGGTTCCCACCCTGTTTCCCGCCGCCCGCGGGAACCTGCAGCGGTGACAGTGTGGAATTGGCAAAAAACCATGAAACCCGGGACGGGGAATGAACGTTTCCCAATATTCGCCTGACGGCGCCCTTCCACCTTTCCAGACAAGCCGGAGATGATCCGTGGCAAACGGCAAGCTGGCTTCCTACACCCAGAAGCGCGACTTCACCCGCACGGCGGAACCCAGGGGCCACACAGGCCCCAAGGCCGGACCCCGACGCCGCTTCGTCATTCAGAAGCACGATGCGCGGCGCCTGCATTACGACCTGCGGCTGGAGGTGAATGGTGTCTTCAAATCCTGGGCCGTCACCAAGGGCCCGTCACTGGACCCGCATGTGAAGCGTCTAGCCGTGGAGGTGGAAGACCATCCGCTGGCCTATGGCGATTTCGAAGGCACGATCCCCAAGGGTCAATATGGCGGCGGCACCGTGCAATTATGGGATCGCGGCTATTGGGCACCGGAGGACGAAGGGGCAGATATCGAAGCCGCGCTGAAAGCTGGCGAGCTGAAATTCACGCTTGAAGGCGACCGGTTGCAGGGCGGCTGGGTGCTGGTCCGCATGCGCGGCGACCGCGAGGGCCGATCAGGGCGCAGCAACTGGCTGCTGATCAAGCATCGCGACGAGGCCGCCCGCGAGGGGGACGAAGATGCGCTGCTGGCAGAAGACCGCTCCGTCGCGTCCGGCCGCGCCATGGTCGACATCACCGCCGGTAAGGGGCGGAAGCCAACACCGTTCATGGCGAAGAAACCGGCGACCGCACGGAAGAAGCCAAGTAAGGCGGAGGCGTCGGAAATGCCCGGTTTCGTGGCGCCGCAGCTCTGCCGCTCCGTCGACCGGCCACCATCCGGGGATGATTGGGTGCATGAGATCAAGTTCGACGGATACCGCGTGCAGGTGCGGGTGGAAAAGGGCTTGGCCGTCATCCGCACACGCAAGGGCCTGGACTGGACCGACCGTTTTCCCGCCATCGCCAAGGCCGCCGGCACGCTTCCCGATCTGCTGATGGATGGGGAGGTCATCGCATTGGACGCGGACGGCATCCCCGATTTCGCGGCCCTGCAGGCCGCCTTGGCGGAGGAGAAGACCGATGCACTGTCCTTCTTCGGCTTCGACCTGCTGTTCGATGCCCACCACGACCTGCGTGAACAGCCGCTGCGCGCCCGCAAGGAAAGGCTGCGGCACATCCTGGATGCGGTGAAAGGCGATGCTGCCCGGCGGCTGCGCTATGTGGAGGATTTCGCCACGGGCGGCGATGCCGTGCTGTCGTCGGCCTGTCGGCTATCCTTGGAGGGGGTGGTATCCAAGCGCATCGACGCACCCTACCTTTCCGGCCGTTCAGACAGCTGGGTGAAGGCCAAGTGCCGGGCGGGGCACGAGGTGGTGATCGGCGGCTGGACCACGACGGACGGCACCTTCCGTTCCCTGCTGGTCGGGGTCAACCGTGACGGCAAGCTGGTCTTCATCGGCCGGGTGGGCACCGGTTACGGTGCGGCCAAGGTGAAGGCCCTGCTGCCCCGGTTGGAGGCGCTGGCCACCGACAAATCCCCCTTTGCCCAGCGCCTCCCCCACGGTGGTGGCATGGTGCATTGGGTGAAGCCCGAACTGGTGACGGAGATCGAATTCGCCGGCTGGACCGCCGCCGGCAATATCCGGCAGGCCGCCTTCAAGGCGCTGCGCGAGGACAAGCCCGCAGCGGAGGTGGAGGCCGACATGCCGGCCCCCATCGACAAGGTGGGCCTGGCCGTGCCCGCCGTCCCCATGGCCGACCGGAAGGCCGGCGGCAACCCGGTCATGGGCGTGACGCTGTCCAATCCCGACAAGCCGCTATGGCCGCACGCGGAGGATGGCAAGCCCGTCACCAAGCTGGACCTCGCCCGCTATTTCGAGAGCGTCGCCGATCTCATCATGCTCCATATCCAGGGCCGCCCCTGCTCCATCCTGCGTGCGCCCGACGGCATCGACGGCCAGCATTTCTTCCAGCGCCATGCCATGCGCGGCATGTCCAGCCTGCTGGAACAGGTGAAGGTGACGAAGGAACACCGGCCCTATCTGCAGGTGGACCGGCCAGAGGGGCTGGCCGCCTTGGCGCAATGGGGAGCGCTGGAACTGCATCCATGGAACTGCCGGCCGGATGCGCCCGATAGACCGGGCCGCCTGGTCTTCGACCTGGACCCCGGCCCGGACGTGGCCTTCGCCACCGTGGTGGCGGCGGCAAGGGAGTTGCGCGACCGGCTGGAAGCCCTGGGGCTGACGCCATTCGCCAAGACCAGCGGCGGCAAGGGCCTGCATGTCGTCGCGCCTCTGGCCGATGAAGACCGGCGTACTCCCAACTGGGACGCGGCCAAGGCGTTCGCCAAGGAGCTTTGCCGCCGCATGGCCGAGGATGCGCCCGACCGCTATGTGGTGAACATGGCCAAGAAGCTGCGCCAAGGCCGCATCTTCCTGGATTATCTGCGCAATGACCGGCTGGCCACGGCGGTGGCGCCCTTGTCGCCGCGCGCCCGGCCCGGCGCCCCTATCTCCATGCCCCTGACCTGGGAACAGGTGACGGCGCGGCTGGATCCGGCCCGGTTCACCTTGCGCACCGGCCCCGCCCGCCTGCGCAAGAGCGATCCCTGGACCGGCTATGCGGATGCCGAACAGCCGCTGAGTGCCGCCATCAAGCGGCTGGAGAAGGAATGACGATATGGCCGGACGGCATTTCTGGAAGGGTTATCTGAAACTGTCGCTCGTCACCTGCCGGGTGGCGATGGTGCCCGTTCTGTCGCAGGCGGCGAAGGTACGTTTCCACCTGTTGAACCGCACAACGGGCAACCGCGTGGAAAGCCGCTATGTCGATAGCGTTACCGGCAAGCGCGTGCCGGAAAAGGATCAGGTGAAGGCCTATGAGAAGGGAGAGGATGATCATGTCCTGCTGGAGGACAAGGAGTTGGACGCCGTCGCCCTGGAAAGCACCCGCACCATCGATATCGACCTGTTCGCCCCGCGCGACAGCATAGACTGGGTCTGGTACGACACGCCCTATTTCCTGATCCCCGACGATAAGGTGGGCGAAGAGGCGTTTGCGGTTATCCGCGAAGCCATGCGCGCCGCCGACATGGCCGGCATCGCCCGGCTGGTGCTGAACCGTCGGGAACGGGCCGTGATGCTGGTTCCACGCGACAGGGCGATCATGCTGTGGACCCTGCGCTATGGGGATGAGGTGCGCGATCCCGACGACTATGTTCAGGACATGGACGGCGGCAAACCCGATGCCAAACAACAGCGGCTGATCCGCTCCATCATTGATGATGCAAAGCGCGGCTGGGACAAGGAACTGGCTGCCGATCCCGTGCAGAAGAAGCTGCTGTCGATGATCGCCCAGCGCCGCCGCGCCCTGAAACGGCAGAAGCAGCCATCGGCCAAATCGCGCGGCGACAATGTCATCGACATCACCGATGCCCTGAAGCGGAGCCTGAAGCTGGGGTGACGCCCTTATGCTGCCTGGGCGGCACTCCGGCGTAGCGCCTCCATCAGATCGTCGGGCTTGGTCCGGGCCGGCGCCTTGCGGCGGCGGACGGGCTTGCCCTCGATCTTGGCGCGGACGAGGTCAGCCAGTGCCGCATCATAGCGGTCGTCGAAGGTCGCGGGATCGAACGTGCCCGTCTTGGTGTCGATGATGTGCCGCGCAAGGTCCAGCATCGGCTTCTTCACCTTCACATCCGCCACCCGCTTCAAGATCGCCGGCTGCGTCTCCACCTCATGGTCGAAATTCAGGGTACGAGCCATGAAGCTTCCCTCGCCCGGCCAGATCAGCAGGCTGCGCACGCGCCGGAAAAGCACCGCCCGCGCCAGGGCAGCCACCTTCCTTTTCCGCATCCCTTCCAGCACCAGCCCGAATGCATCGGTTGAAACATGGGCGCGGGGACCCAGGAAATAGGGCCGGTCGAAATAGAGCGGATCGACATCATCCAGATCGATGAAGCCCTCCACCGCCATGGTGCGCTCCCCCTTGGGCAGAGCGGAGGCGATTTCCGCCGGCTCGAACACCAGATAGCGGCCATCGCCGACATCATAGCCCTTCAGCTGGTCATCGTGCTCCACCGGTCGCCCCGTGGACTCGTCCACCAACTCGCGCCGCACGCGGTGGCCGGTGCGACGGTTGACGATATGGAAACTGACACGTTCGGCGCTGCTGGCGGCCGCATAGAGCGACACTTCCACGGGCAGTTCACCCAACAGCAGGACGCCGTTCCAGCTTGCATGCGCCGCCATGATCTGCTCCCAATCCAAGCTTCCCGCAAAGGCAACAGGGGCGGCCGGCAAGGGGTTCCCCTGTGGCGACATGACGATCGGTGCCCCATCAGGCTGACCCCCTTCGAATTGTGCTGGCCTATAGCGGGCTCATCGGGGGCAATGGCCCACCATCGGCACCTTGAAGGGGAACCCCCCTCCTCCCCTGCCGTTTATGACCAGCCACCACCGACCCATGACCGACGGCTGAACGCCGCCCACCGGCAGAGAGGTTGCCATGCCCATCATCATCAACGGCACGGCCGTGCCGTTGCCTGACGACCCGCGCGTCTCGCTGCTGGACCTGCTACGTGAACAGCTGCATCTGGCCGGCACCAAGAAGGGCTGCAACCAGGGTGCCTGCGGCGCCTGCACCGTGCTGGTCGATGGGGAGCGCATCATCTCCTGTCTGGCGCTGGCCGTGCAGTATGAGGGGCGCACGGTCACGACGGTGGAGGGTCTGGCAGCCGAGGGCGATCTGCACCCGTTGCAACGGGCCTTCATCCAGCATGACGGGTTCCAATGCGGCTATTGCACGCCCGGCCAGATCTGTTCGGCCATCGGCATGGCGGCGGAACTGGAACGGGGACTGCCCAGCCACGTCACCGCCGATCTGCTGGTGGATGAAATCCTGACCAGCCGCGAGGAACTGGCCGAACGGATGAGTGGCAATCTCTGCCGTTGCGGCGCGCATAACGGCATCATGGATGCCATCACCGCCACCTTCATCCACACGGAAATTAGCCGGTCCACCGGGCCTGAGAAGGCGGAGGAAGCGGCATGATCCCCTTTACCTATGCCCGCGCCGCCGACGCATCCCATGCCTTACAACTGGCCGGCCCGCTGGTCGCGAAATATCTGGGTGGCGGCACCAATCTGGTCGATCTGATGCGTGAGACGATCGAGCAACCGGAAGCGCTGGTCGATGTCACCGGCCTGTCGGCCGCCATCAAGTACCATGAAGGCGGGTTGCTGATCGGTGCTGCCGCCAACAACACGGCCGTGGCGGAACATCGGGTGGTGCGCGAGGCCTATCCGGTGCTGGCCCGCGCCATCCTGTCGGGGGCGTCGGCCCAGGTGCGCAACATGGCCACCGTCGGCGGCAACCTGCTCCAGCGCACGCGCTGCGCCTATTTCTATGACCCTGACGGGTCGCGCTGCAACAAGCGTAGCCCTGGGGAGGGCTGCGATGCGATCGACGGCTTCAACCGGATGCATGCCATCCTGGGCGCCTCACCCACCTGCATCGCCACCCATCCGTCCGACATGTGCGTGGCACTCGCCGCCCTGGATGCGGTTGTGCATGTCCAGGGGCAGGCAGGTGAACGCACCATCCCGCTGACCGACCTGCACCGGCTGCCGGCGGATCGGCCCGATCTGGACACAATGCTGGAACCGGGGGAGTTGATCACCGCATTGGCGCTGCCGCCTTTGTCGACCGGCGCACGCTCCACCTACCGCAAGGTCCGCGACCGGGCCAGCTATGCCTTTGCCCTGGTCTCCGTCGGTGCCGTCCTGGCTATGGAGGACGGCATCATCAAAGATGTGCGCATCGCCCTGGGCGGCGTCGCACACAAGCCCTGGCGGGCCGGCATCGCCGAGGCGGCGTTACGCGGCCGTGAAGCCACGCGTGAGAATTTCCGCGCCGCCGCCGAGGCGGAACTGCGGGAAGCCCGGCCCCTGCACGATAACGGCTTCAAGATCCCGCTGGCCATCCGCACTATCACCGCCACCCTGGGCGAATTGACGGGAGAGGCCGCATGAATCTCATCGAACAGGCCAAGCAGGCCGTCCAGGGCGTGTCCCAGGCGGTCATGACCAAGGCCGTGGCCATGGCACCCGACAGTTGGGTCCCCGGCGGCCAGCCCGACCCGTTGATGCACAGCAAGCACGGCCTGGTGGGCGCACCGGTATCGCGCCTCGACGGTCCGCTGAAGGTCACCGGCCAGGCGCCCTTTGCGGCGGAATTCCGGCTGCCGGACATGGTTTATGCCGCGCTGGCCTACAGCACCATCGCCAAGGGCCGCATACAGTTGCTGGATGTCGCGCGGGCGGAGAAGGCACCGGGCGTCGTGCTGGTGATGACCTACCTGAACGCCCCGCGCCTGTCCCCGCCGCCCTTGTTCCTGACTGAGGAAAAGGCGGCTGCCGGCGACAATCTGCCGGTCATGCAGGATGACCGCATCCATTGGAACGGCCAGCCCATCGCCCTGGTGCTGGCCGCGACACAGGAACAGGCCGATCACGCCGCCTCCCTGATCAGCGCCACTTACCTGATGGAAGAGGCCCAAACCTCCATCGCCGCCGCGCGGGCGGCGGGGACCAAGCCGTCGCACTTCATGGGCCAGCCGCTGCATAATAAAAGCGGCGATGCCGAAGCCGCCCTGGCCGAAGCGCCGTTCAAGGTGGATACCACGTACACCACGCCGCGCCACAACCACAATCCCATCGAGTTGCACGCCCTGACCCTGGCTTGGCAGGGAGACTTCCTGCGCATCCATGACGCCCAGCAACTGGTGGCGCACAGTGCCTTCACCCTGTCGCGGGTGTTCGACATGCCGGAGGAGAAGGTGGTGATCACCTCTCCCTATGTCGGGGGCGGCTTTGGGTGCAAGTCGCTATGGCAGCACCAGATCCTGGCCGCCGCTGCCGCGCGGATGGCGGGGCGGCCCGTGCGGCTGACGCTGTCACGCGAAGGCGTCTACCGCATCGTGGGTGGCCGGTCGCCGACGGAACAGCGGGTGGCGCTGGGGGCGGACGCCGACGGAAAGCTGACGGCGCTGATCCATAGCGGCCTGACCGTGAAGACACCCTACAACGCCATGCCCGAACCCTTCATCCTGCCCACCCGCAGCGCCTATGCCACCGAAAACATCCTGCTGGATGTACGGCATGTGGAGTTGGACATGCTGGGCAACACGTTCATGCGGGCACCGGGTGAAGCGGTGGGCACCTTCGCGCTTGAATCCGCCATGGATGAGCTGGCGGAAAAGCTGGGCATGGACCCGATCGAATTGCGTCTGCGCAATGAGCCGGAGAAGGACCCGACCTCCGGCCTGACCTTTTCCGCCCGCCATATCGCCCAGGCCTGGCGCACGGGTGCCGAGCGCTTCGGCTGGCACCGGCGCAAGCCCGTTCCGGGAACCGTGCGGGAGGGCGAGTGGCTGGTCGGCATGGGCTGCGCCATGGCCACATATCCCTATTACCGCATGCCGGGCGGGGCCGCGCGCCTGACCCTGACCCGCGATGGCCATGTGTCGGTCGACGTTGCGGTGCATGAGATGGGTATGGGCACCGCCACCGTGCAAAGCCAGGTGACGGCCGAGAGGCTGGGCCTGCCCCTTGACATGATCAGTTTCAATTACGGTGACAGCACCCTGCCGGGGCTCATCATGGCCGGCGGGTCACAGCAGACGGCCGCCACCGGCGCCTCCATCCTGGCCGCCTACGACGCGCTGAAGAAGGAATTACTGGCCCTGGCCGGCAACAGCTCCCCCCTGGCCGGGCTGAAGCCGGACGAGGTGGGCAGCCGCGATGCCGGCCTCTGCAAGCTGGACGAGCCCGACCGCTATGACAGCTATGCCGCCATCCTGGGCCGGGCCCGGCGGGACGAAGTCCGGGTGGAGGCGAGCCCGCCGCCGCCCCTGGAGACCATGCATTGGTCGATGCACAGCCACGGCGCGATGTTCTGCGAGGCCCGCGTGAACGTCGTGACCGGCGAGCCGCGGATCAGCCGTTTCCTGGGTTCCTTCGATTGCGGCCGCATCCTGAATCCCAAGACGGCGGCCAGCCAGTTCCGTGGCGGCATCATCATGGGGCTGGGCTTGGCCCTGATGGAGGAGACGCAGTTCGACGAGCGCAAGGGCCGCATCATGAACGCCAACCTCGCCGACTATCATGTGCCCGTGCATCTGGACGTGCCGGAGATCGACGTGATTTGGACCGACATTCCCGACCCGCACACCCCCATGGGTGCCCGCGGCGTGGGGGAGATCGGCATCACCGGCACCGGCGCCGCCGTCGCCAACGCCATCTACAACGCCACCGGCAAGCGCATCCGCGACCTGCCGATCACCCTCGACAAGCTGCTGTGAGCGGCAGCGCACCCATTCCGGCGAAGGAGCCTTCCCATGGGCACGATCCAGCCAAGAATCCACGAAGACGCCCTGCCCGGCCATGAAAGCCGGCTTACCCCTAAGCCGGAATGGCGGCCACGCTATCCCGGCTCCGGCCGCCTGAAGGGCAAGGTGGCCATCATCACCGGTGCGGATAGCGGCATCGGCCGGGCGGTCGCCGCACTGTATGCCCGTGAAGGGGCCGACATCGTCATCGTCTATCTGCTGGAGGATGAGGATGCGGAGGAAACAAGGCGGATCGTGGAGGCGGAGGGCCGCCAGGCCGTCATCATCAAGGCGGATATCGGCGACAAGCTGGCCTGCGACCGCATCGCCAAACAGACCATGGCCAGCTTCGGCCGCATCGACATCCTGGTCAACAATGCCGGTGAGCAGCATCCGGACAAGGACATCACCGACATCACGGAAGAACAGCTGCAGCGCACCTTCCAGACCAACATCTTCGCCATGTTCTATCTGACCCAGGCCGTGCGGCCGCACCTGAAGCCGGGTGCCGCCATCATCAACTGCACCTCGGTCACCATGTACAAGGGCAGCAAGGAATTGCTGGATTACAGCGCCACCAAGGGCGCCATCACCGCCTTCACCCGCTCCCTGTCGGAAAATCTCGTGGGCGACGGCATCCGGGTGAACGCCGTGGCCCCCGGCCCGATCTGGACACCGCTCAACCCATGCGGCGGCGCCAGCAAGGAGAAACTGGAACATTTCGGCGAAGGCACCCCCATGGGCCGTCCCGGCCAGCCGAACGAGGTCGCGCCGTCCTTCCTGTTCCTGGCCTGCGAGGATGCCAGCTACATGTCCGGTCAGGTGCTGCATCCCAATGGCGGGATCATCGTCAACGGCTGAGGAGAACAGGCCATGGCTGTCCATAAATTCGCGATAGGGGATGCTTGCCTGGAACGTTCCCCCGAGCAGGACGGGGAGGTGTTCGCCGGCAATGTCATCGATCAGCGCCACGGTGGACCGATTACCATCGGCTTCGGCCGTTACGGCCCCCATGAAACGCTGGTGGAAAGGATCGCCGTCCACGATGTGATGGTGGTCCTGGAAGGCCGGCTGTCGGTTACGACGCAAGCCGGCACGGTCGAGGCCGGCCCCGGCGAGATCGTCTATATGCCGGAGGGGGAGGAAGTCACCATCCGTTCCTTCGAACAGGGCGCCGTTACCGCCTATGTCACCTACCCACACTGGCAGGAAGCTCTGCAAAGCAAGCCTCGCGCGGGGGATGGGGCATGAAACTGACCGGATCGTGCCATTGCGGGGCGGCGCGCTTCACCGTCACCGCCTATGCCCCGGCCCCCTATCTGCGATGCTATTGCTCCATCTGCCGCAAGACCGCCTGGGGCAGTGGCTATGCCATCAATCTGGGCGCGAAGGCCGATACGCTGCAGGTAGAGGGGGCGGAGAACATCACGATGTTCCATGCCACCATCGACGGCAAGCAAAGCAAGGGCGAGCGGCGCTTCTGCCGGCACTGCGGATCGGCCCTGTGGGTCTATGATCCCGCATGGCCGGATTATGTGCATCCTTTCGCCAGCGCCATCGACAGCAAGCTGCCCACGCCGCCGGAGAATGTGCATATGATGCTGGCGTCAAAGGCGAACTGGGTGCAGGTCGACAAGGCCAATGGCGACACCTGCCACGACACCTATCCAAAGCAATCCCTGGAGGAATGGCATCGCGCCCATGGAATTATGGATATAGAAAGCTGATTTTTGACTTTCATCTCACACAGCTACATTCAACCTTCACCTCGATTTACTGCAAAATCTCTGAACATAAATTTGCCCAGGAAATGACCATCATTGCCATTTATAGGGAACATACGCAAACCTACAGCATTGTCTCGGTAGCATTGACCGAGGGAGGACGCCATGTCGGGGCCGGCACGTTACGAACGCCATGAGCAGCCGACGGGCGGTTGGGGTTCCGTCAAATCGTTGGTCAGGCATTCCCTCCGTCAGCAGGCACTTTCCAGCGCCGTCGGCCTTGTCCGCGACCATAACAAGGTCGGCGGCTATATGTGTACCAGCTGCGCCTGGGCCAAACCGGGGGAGCCGCACATAGCGGAATTCTGCGAGAACGGGGCCAAGGCCACCTTCTGGGACCTGACGGCCAAGCGCACCACGCCGGAATTCTTCGCCGATCACACGGTCACCGAACTGCTGGGCTGGGCCGATTACGACCTGGAGAATGCAGGGCGGCTGACCCACCCGCTGCGCTACGACGCCGCCAGCGATAAATACCTGCCGGTAAGCTGGGAAGAGGCCTTCGCAGATATCGGCACCAGACTGCGCGCCCATCAGCCCAAGGATGTGGTGTTCTATGCCTCGGGCCGCGCGGCGCTGGAAGCCTCCTTCATGTACCAGTTGCTGGCCCGGCTCTATGGCAACAACAATCTGCCCGACAGTTCCAACATGTGCCACGAGACGACGTCGGTGGCGCTGCCGCAGAGCATAGGCACGCCGGTCGGAACGGTACTGCTGGAAGACTTCGCCAAGACCGACTGCATCCTGTCCTTCGGCCAGAATGTCGGGACCAACTCACCCCGGCTGCTGCATAACCTGCAGGAGGTGCGGGAACGCCAAGTGCCCATCGTGGTTTTCAATCCGCTGCGGGAGCGGGGATGGGAGGCTTTCATCAATCCCCAGCGCATCGGCCAGATGCTGACCAACAGCCCGACCCAGATCGCCACCCAATATTACCAGCCCCGCGCCGGCAGTGACATCGCGGTCATGATGGGCATGGCCAAGGCCCTGTTGGCATGGGATGACGAAGCCAGATCCATCGGCAGCGAGCGGGTCCTGGACCATGATTTCATCGCCCGGCACACCGACGGCTTCGACGCTTTCGAGGCCAGGGTGCGGCAGACCGCCTGGGGCGAAATCGAAACCACCAGCGGCCTGTCGCAGGCTGCGCTGGAGGATGCGGCCCGCACCTATGCCAAGGCGAATGCCGTCATCGCCATCTACGGCATGGGGCTGACCCAGCACAAGCTGGGCGTCGACAATGTGCAGATGCTGGTCAATCTGCTGCTGATGCGCGGCCAGATTGGCAAGCCGGGGGCCGGCATCTGCCCCGTGCGCGGCCATTCCAATGTCCAGGGCCAGCGCACCGTGGGCATTTCGGAGAAGACGAAACTGGTGCCGCTGGACCGGATGGCCGAACGCTACGGGTTCGAACCGCCGCGCGAGGACGGCATGAACACGGTGGAGGCGTGCGAGGCTATCCTCGCCGGCACGGCCCGCGCCTTCATCGGGCTAGGCGGCAATTTCCTGCGCGCCATTCCCGAACATGAATTGATGGAACGGACGTGGCGCGACCTGGACCTGTCGGTGCAGGTCGCCACCAAGCTGAACCGGACCCATCTGGTGGCGGCGCGCACCACCTATCTCCTGCCCACCCTGGTCCGGTCCGAGATCGACGAGCAGGCGACCGGGCCGCAGATCGTGTCCAGCGAGGATTCCACCACCTGCATCCATGCCTCGCGCGGCAAGCACAAGCCGGCCGGCAATCATCTGCTGTCCGAGCCGTCCATCATCGCCGGCATCGCCAAGGCGGCCCTGCCGCCCAATCCCAAGGTGCCTTGGGATATCTGGGTCGGCGATTACAGCCTGGTCCGCGACGAGATCGAGAAGATATTTCCCGACAATTTCAGGGCCTTCAACCAGCGGCTCGACACGCCCGGCGGCTTCCCGCGGCCCATCGCGGCACGGCACCGCAAATGGGAAACCGATACGGGCAAGGCGAATTTCAAGCTGCCCAAGGCGCTGTCGGCCAGCTTCGACAAGGGCGAGGACCCCAGCGTGCTGCGGCTGATGACGCTGCGGTCGAACGATCAGTTCAACACGACCATCTATGGCTATGACGACCGGCTGCGCGGCATTCATGGCTCCCGCATGGTGGTGATGATCAACCGCGAGGACCGGATCCGGCTGGGTATCACCGAAGGCGGGATGGCGCGCCTGATCAGTGCAGCCGAGGATGGCATTGCGCGCAGCGTTGGCGGCCTCCAGCTCATCGATTACGACATCCCCGCCGGCACGCTGGCCGCCTATTACCCGGAATGCAACCCGCTGATCCCGCTCTGGCAATATGCCGAGGAGAGCAAGACCCCCGCCGCCAAGTCGGTCCCGGTCAGGATCCTCCCCGAATGAGACTGCCCCCGGAGCCAAGGAGCGGCGTCGCCATGGCGGAGCCTGTCGGCCTGACGGAGGCGGTGTTTTCCGGAATGGAGGAAAGGGCCGGCCCTTTTATCGGCCTTGACGGCCTGTTCGCGACCGTGGCGCCGGCCGGTGCTATGGGCATCTCCATGGGAACCGCCAGGAATGGGCCGCGCGGGGGCCGGCCATGATCGCGGCGATGAAGCTGCTGCACATCGCCGGGCTGCTGACTTGGTGCGCGACGCTGGTCACCCTGCCCGTCCTGCTGCATGTCCATTACCGTGCGCGCAATCCGCGGGAATACCGGGAGTTCCGCCTCATCACCCATATCGGCTATGCCTTCATCGCCACGCCATCGGCCCTGGTCGCCATCGCGGCTGGTACGGCGCTGATGTTTCTGGCGGAGATTTACGATCCCTGGTTCCTGACCAAGCTGGCCTTCGTGGCGGGTATGGTGCTGGTGCATATGTGGCTGGGCCATCTTGTCCAGCGGTCGGGCGACGAGGACGGACCCAGCCGCGCGATGCGGCCGCTGATCGGGCTTTACCTGACCGTGCCGCTGATCCTGACGGTTCTGCTGCTGGTCCTGGCCAAACCCGACCTGGGATGGGTACGGGACGAGATGCCCGCCTGGCTGCTGGCCCCTCAAGGGGGATCGCTATGAGCCTTGTGCGTGCCCACCCCGTAATCGAAGACCAGCTTGCCGCCGTGCCAGCCGGTCATGGCGGTCATCCCGGCAGCCAGCATGGACAGCAGAATGCCCCAGGGCAACACGGTGCCGGCCGGATCGCCCAGCCGCAGGCCCCAATTGCCGCCCAGCAGCGCCAGCAGCATCACGGCCAGGATGAAATGCGTCCAGCTTGCCGCCCGGATGCGGATGCCGGGCACGATCAGCAACTCCACCATCCCGACGACACCGGCCAGCAACCCCATGATGAAGCCCACACCCGCCGCCCACAGGCCGGCGCGCGGCCAGAACAGATCGCCCGTCCACCAATAGAGCGCATCGGCTCCCAGCGTGCTGAATGTCAGGGCGATGGGATATGTGACCAGCATGGCGTGGATCGGGTGGCCGGCAATGGCGACACGGCTCTCGGTCAGGCGGAAATGACGATGTTCGTTGATCGGGTCGCGAAACCGGCTGCGCTGCTTGCGGGGCTTGGTCGCGGTGTTCTCGGACATCGACGCGGTTTCCTTGACCGTGGGCCGGCCTCTGCGTCCAGCCCCGTCAGGATCGAACGGTTCGCACTCCTGCTGGTTCCCCTGCTGTCGGGATGTTCGGGACCTTTATCGACCCTGCAGCCGCAGGGACCCGCCGCCGAACGCATCGCCGTGCTCTGGTGGATCATGCTGGCGGGGGCGACGGCCTTGACCGTGCTGGTGCTGGCCCTGGTCACCATCGGCTTCCGTTCACCCGCCCGGCAACCGGCGGAAAGGTTCTGGACCCATGGCATGGGTGTGGGCTTCACCCTGGTCATACTGGCGGCCCTGGTCGGTGCGGGCCTGTGGACAGGGGAAAGGCTGCTGCCGCGCCAAAGTGTGGATGTCGTTCGGGTCGAGGCCGTCGCCCGCCAATGGGAATGGCGCTTCCGCCAGCCTGACGCCACCGGCGCCATGGTGGAGACGGTTGGCCGGCTGCATATTCCCGCTGGCCGGCCCGTCGATGTGGTGATCACATCCGACGACGTGATCCACAGCTTCTGGGTGCCGCAGCTTGCGGGGAAGATGGACGCCATTCCCGGCCGCGCGAACCTGCTGCGTCTGGAGGCCGGGCAACCCGGCCTCTATCACGGCCTGTCGGCAGAATTCTCCGGCACCGGCTATGCCGGCATGCGCTTCGAGGTGCTGGCCTATCCGCCCGACGATCCCCCGATCCTGCCGAAAGGGGATGACGCGCCATGACGCCCAATCCGCCACAGAGCGCCCTGCGCCTGCATCGCGAATTATCGAGTGTCTGGGGCCGCCCGCCCGGTCTGCGCGGTTTCCTGTCCTCCGTGAACCATAGCGAGATCGGGCTACGGTTCATGATCGCGTCGTTCTTCTTCTTTTCGGTCGCCGGCCTGCTGGCCATGCTGATCCGCGCGCAATTGGCGACACCGGACGGCGCCTTCCTGGATACCGCGCAATACAACCAGATCTTCACGATGCATGGCAGCATCATGATGTTCCTGTTCGCCATTCCCATGCTGGAAGGGCTGGGCATCTACCTGCTGCCCAAGATGCTGGGATCGCGGGACCTGGCCTTTCCCCGGCTCTCGGCACTTGGCTGGTGGTGCTACCTGTTCGGCGGCACCATCCTGCTGCTGGCCCTGGCCGCCGGCGTGGCGCCGGATGGCGGCTGGTTCATGTACACGCCCCTGTCGGGCAAGGAGCACAGCCCTGGCATCAATGCCGATGTCTGGCTGCTGGGCGTCACCTTCGTGGAAATCTCGGCCGTATCGGCGGCGGTGGAGATCACCGTCACCATCCTGCGCATGCGGGCACCGGGGATGAAGCTGACCCGGATGCCGCTGATGGCCTGGTATCTGCTGGGCACCTCGGTGATGATGCTGGTGGGCTTCCCGCCGCTGATCCTGGGATCGATCCTGCTGGAGGTCGAACGGGCCTTCGACTGGCCGTTCTTCGATGTGGCTCGTGGCGGCGACCCGCTGCTCTGGCAGCACCTGTTCTGGCTGTTCGGCCATCCGGAAGTCTACATCATCTTCCTGCCCGCCGCCGGCGCCATCTCCACCATCCTGCCGGTGATGTCGCGCACCACCATCATCGGCTATGGCGCCATCGTCGGCGCGATCCTGGGGCTGGTATTCCTCAGCTTCGGGCTGTGGGTCCACCACATGTTCACGGTCGGCATCCCGCACATGGCGCTGGCCATCTTCTCCGCCGCTTCAGCCCTGGTGGCGGTGCCGACGGCGGTGCAGATCTTCGCCTGGATCGGCACGATGTGGAAGGGCCGGCCACGGATGCGCCTGCCCATGCTCTACCTGATGGGCTTCTTCGCCACCTTCGTCATGGGTGGCCTGACCGGCGTGATGCTGGCCATCGTGCCCTTCAACTGGCAGGCCCATGACACGGCCTTCGTCACTGCCCATCTTCATTACGTCCTGATCGGCGGGTTCGTGTTTCCCATGATGGCGGCGGTGACCTACTGGATGCCGCTGATCACCGGGCGCTGGCGGATAAGGGGATTGGGTCTGGCCGCCTTCTGGATGGTGATGATCGGCTTTCACGGCACCTTCTTCATCATGCATCTGACAGGGCTGCTGGGCATGCCGCGCCGGATCGACGTCTATGGTGCCAATCCGGAATGGATATTGCCCAACCTGATCAGTTCGGTCTTCTCCTTCATCATGGGTGCCGGCTTCGCGCTGTTCGCGGTGGATCTGATCCTGCAAAGCCTGCTCGGCCGGCGCACCAGGCGCGATCCCTGGCAGGCCGGAACGGTGGAATGGGCCATGCCCATGCCCGCACCCGACTACAACATCGCCTCGCTGCCCCTTTCCGACAGGGCATCGGCCCTGGAACTGGCACGCGGAGAGGGATTGCTCCCCGGTGCGCCACGCGGCTGGCGGGAAACATTGGTGGTGTCGATCATTGATGGACGGCCCGACCACATCGCCGTCCTGCCGGGCAATACGCTGCTGCCCATCTTCACCGCCATGGTGATCGGCGCCTTCGTGCTGCTCATGCTGTTCGGCCTTTACTGGCTTGCCCCCGTTGGATTGCTGGCCATCGCGCTTGCCGCTTGGCAATGGCATCGCTGGACCGGTGCCGCCCAGGATCACCCACCGGTGGAAGCCGCCCCCAGCCTTACCCTCCCGATGAGCTGGCATGTGCCCAACGGCCTGGCCCGTACCGGCCTGTATTGCGCCCTCGTCGCCAACGGCACGCTCTTCGTCTGCCTGCTGTTCGCCATCGGCTTCCTTTCCCTCATCGCTCCACCGGGACCGGTCCCGCAAAGCGGCCTGACCGGAAGCCATGCCCTCCTTGCCGGCATCGCGCTGCTGGCATTGGCGGGGGCGTCGGCATCGGCACACCGGCAACCGGGCGTAAGGGCGATGGCCGGTGCCGCAAGCCTGCTGGCCGCATTGGCCGCCCTGGGCCTGCTGGCCCCCATGGTCGACGACCCGACCCGCCATGCCCGCGACGCGCTGCGCGCCCTGGCGCTCGGGCATATCCTGCTGCATGTTTTCGTCAGCCTGTTGCTCGCCATCCTGTGCCATTGCCAGCGACGCGACGGTCGCATCGCACCGGGCCGTGTCGCCGCCAGCCCGATCTGGCGCATGTGGCAGGATTATACGCTGGCCACCTCCGCCATCCTGATAGCCATCGTGGCGGGACAGGAACTCGCCCGATGAACTGGCTGCTGCGCGCCCTTCTCGGCCCGACCCTATGGGCGGTGGCATTCTCCGGCATCTACGCCCTGCACGGGTTGGGGTGCGCGCGCGGCTGGCCGGCCATCGCCACCTCGTTCGGCAGCCTGCACCACCTCCTGCTGGTTTCACTCTGGGGAATTTGCGTCGGATTGGCGCTGATCATTCTTCTGCGGACACCCATGGGCACCGGCAGGGCCGCCGAGATCGCCCGGATCGGTGGCTGGATCGGGGTCGGCGCCACCATTCTGACCCTTCTTCCCATCCTGGCCGTCAGCACATGCGGACCGGAAACCGCGTTTGCCGCCCTCTTCGTGAAAACGGCCTCTGCAACAATTTGACCCCAGGCAATGTTGTTGGTCTGTACAACCGGCAGGAATGGCAGCGATGGAACCAACAACCCTGATGCTGATCTATTTCGTCATTCCGGTCTGGTTCTTCGCCGGGTTCGCCGACTGGATATGCCATCGCGCCAGTCATATCGAACGGAACTCAGGCGTGAAGGAAAGCCTCATTCACCTACTCATGTATGCCGAGGTGGCTGTGCCGCTGCTGGCCTGCCTGTTCCTGGAAATCAATGCCCTGATCATCATCGTGATGATCATCGCCTTTCTGGCACATGAAGCCACCGCGCTCTGGGATGTCAGCTACGCGGTTTGCCATCGCGATGGTCACACCGCTGGAACAGCATGTGCACAGCTTCCTGGAAATGGTGCCGCTGATGGCCATTCTGCTGGTGCTCGCGGGCCATTGGGAGCAGTTCCTGGCCCTGTTCGGCTTCGGCCCGTCCGGCACCGATTTCAGCCTCGCGTGGAAAAGCCAGCCCCTCCCTTCCACATATCTCGCCATTGTCCTGACCGCAGCCGCGTTCATGGAACTATTGCCTTATCTGGAAGAACTGGCGCGGGGATGGCGTGTCAGACGGATGCGCCAGCAAGGGCTTCGGAGTGATGAGCCGTAACCGCATCAAACGCGCGGCGTCAGGCAGGCGTTTCAGCGAGCAGCGTGATAACGGCAGCAATGCGGCAGGGTTCCGACAGCAGCGGAACGAAATTATGGCGAACAAAAACGAAATCACGGAACGGAAACCCGCCGGCACCGTTCTAGGCGTGCGGGCCTCGTCCCCCTGCAGATATGCGGGCGAGGCCCGACCTAATCCAATCAACCCAGGAGTGCTGCCAATGCCCAGCCAGCCCAAGGACCTGAACGATCTTTTCCATGAAACGCTGAAGGACATCTATTTCGCCGAGAAGCAGATCCTGCGCGCCCTGCCCAAGATGGCCCACAAGGCCAATGGGGAGCAGCTTGCCCAGGCCTTCGAGCAGCACCGCACGGAGACGGAGGGCCAGATCGAGCGCCTGGAGAAGGTGTTCGAGATGATCGGCAAGAACCCGCGCGGCAAGACCTGCGATGCCATCATGGGCATCATCGACGAGAGCAAGGAGGTCATGGAGGATTTCGCCAACAGCGACGCGCTGGACGCCGGCATCCTGGCGGCCGCCCAGGCCGTGGAGCATTACGAAATCAGCCGTTACGGCACCCTGATCGCCTGGGCCGAACAGTTGGGCCTGTCCGATGCCGTCCCGCTGCTGGAGGAAACCCTGGCGGAGGAAAGGCGCACCGATGTGCTGCTGAGCAAGCTGGCGCTTGCCAGTATCAACGTCAAGGCGGCCGCCTGACCGGCAGGCAGCCCCCAAGGTCCGTGGCCTTGCCGGCATCCAGGGTCGGCAAGGCCGGTGGGCGGGGCGGGGTTATGTGAAACATGGACACAGACGGTAAACTGTCCTTTGGTCCCCTGCCCCGGCGCACGGTGCATCTGTGCATCGATATGCAGCACCTGTTCGCGGAGGATACGCCCTGGCATACCCCCTGGATCAGCCGCATCCTGCCGCGTGTTGGGGAATTGTCCAGGGCGAAGGCGGCCCAGACCATCTTCACGCGCTTCGTGCCGCCCCATAGCGCAGCCGACGCGCCGGGTGCCTGGCAGCGTTACTATGAGCGCTGGGATGAGATGACCACGCAGCGGCTGGATACCGATCTTCTGGAGTTGCTGCCGCCACTGGCCGCCCTTGTCCCGCCCGCGCGCATCTATGACAAACGAACCTACTCACCCTTCGCCGACGGCACGCTGGCGAGCTGGCTGCAAGGCCAGGGCGTAGAGGCGCTGGTAATTTCCGGAGCGGAAACCGACGTCTGCGTGCTCGCTACCGTACTGGCGTCGGTGGATTTGGGCTTTCGCACCATCATCGCGGCGGATGCCATCTGCGGTTCCGCCGATGAGACCCACGATGCGCTGGTCCGCTTCTACCACACGCGGCTGTCGGAGCAGGTGGAGATCACGTCGGTCGAAGCCATTCTGGAAGGATGGCACCCGTGAGCGCGACCTGCGCCGAAAGCGATCTGCCGCTCGCCGCCCCCCTTCCACTGTCCTTTGGAGAGCATCATGACAACCGATAAGCATCAGACCGAAGCCGCTTCGGCAGCCCCGCTTGACCGGGGCGGGAGTGGCGGTGGCAACGCCAACTCCGTGAACCCGTCCGGTCCACAATCCCCGGCTTCTGGTTTTGAAGCGGTCGAGCAGGCCGCGCAACGGGCAGCAGCCGGTGACACGGGCTCATTGTCGCCGCTCCCCGCGACCTTCGCGAACCTGGAGAAGGGAGGGGTAGGCAATCCCTCCGATACAGATTCCTTATCATCCGCCACCGTTTCCGATGATCTGGTCGCTCCGGACCCAAAGCAGGCGGCCGCAACGGCCATGCATGAACAACAGAATGAACTCCCTCCGGAGCGCAGGAACGATGGACAGGAGGATCGCCCCGCCACTGCCTCCACCGTCGAGGAGGAGCTGCTGCGGGGAGGAGCCGGCAACGCGGCCGCCGCACGTGCCAGGCAAGCCCCGGCCAGCAGGCCCTTCCGCCCCTGGCTGCCCATCGCCATCCTCGTAGGATTGGGTGCCATGCTGGCTGCCTGCAGGCGTTAACCTGCCAGGAGGACGGCTCAATGACCAATCATGCGCGTCAGCTGGCGCTCGTGACGGGGGCGGCGTCCGGCATCGGTTATGAGCTTGCCCGCTGCTGTGCCCTGCACGGCTTTGATCTGGTGGTCGCCGCCGACAATCCCGACACCCATCGTGCAGCCGGTAGCTTCCGCCAACTGGGTATCAACGCGGATGCCTTGCATGTGGATCTCGGCACCTCCGAGGGCGTGGACCTTCTTCTGGCGCAGACGGACGGCCAGCCGATTGAGGTGTTGATAGCAAACGCCGGCCTGGGGCTGACCAGACCCTTCATGGTCCAGAGTTTCACGGACATACAGCGGGTGATTGAGACCAATGTCACGGGTACGTTGCGTCTTATCCAGAGGGTGGCAAGGCCTGGCCCGCAAAACGCCGTCTATAATGGCACGAAGGCATTCATCGACTCCTTCTCCCATACCTTGCGGGAGGAGTTGCACCAGGATGGCATCACGGTCACCTACCTCAAGCCGACCCCGGCCATGGCCGGTTTCGCTTGGCAGGCGGAGGTGGGAGACGCAGCTGTCGCCCGCGCCTGCTTCAAGGCATTGATGGAAGGCGAGGCGGAAATCGTCATCGGCTTGGCAGGAGAGGTATCATGAAGCGCTATGCCTATGGCTGGATCACCCTGGCCTTCTTCCTCGTCTCCATTTTCGGCCACTGGGCTTTCGGCTGGTTCGTTTTCGTCAATGACGCGGCCGCCCACGGCCAGACACCGGAGATGGCTACGTTCGCCATGCAGATGGGCCGGGAAACATTTGAGAACTGGCAGTCGGAGTTCCTTCAGCTCCTCTGGCAGGTGGGCGGTCTCGCCTATTTCCTTTACGCCGGCTCCCCATCCTCAAAGGAAAATGACGACCGCATGGAGGCCAAGATCGACACGCTCATCCGCCTTCAGGCCGGCTCCAAGGCGGAGGATTTGATCATGGAACTGGATGAACGCTATCTGCGCCATCATGGCCATGCGAAGCCGGTAAGACATGGCGAAATGCCGGTCAGGATAGATCCAGGTTACGATATGAAGTAAGTCGGCTGAATATGAGGCCGATAGAACGAAATTTCATCATTAAATTAAACTCATACAAAGAATGAAATTAAAAGATTCTCAAATAAATATACCACCAGTTTCAAATAATATTCCACACTCAATCACGAAATAATTTGGAATTTTCTGTGCTTTTTTGGGAACCATACTGTCCTCTTTGTGTTCATTTTATGTGACCGCCAGACAGGAGCATGTCGCGTCATGGATCCCAAGAAGCCAAACAAGGGCGTCGCGTCAGCGACGTCCGCCGAAAGTGGTGCATCCACAGAGGAAACGCCCCATCCCCAATCTCTTGAGCAACTGCGCAACGACCAGCAAGCCCTCATAGCCGTGCTGGAAAAGGAGGCGGACGCGTCGGATGCATTCGCTCGCTGCCTTGATCATCTCGACACGATTGATCGCCTTATCGTCCCGGTGCTGAAGAAGGCCAACGTGCCGGAGCCGGAACTGCGGCGAACACTGGTCCGGCACGACTTGGCGCGGGTGCTGCTCGCGGATCTGCGTTACGGCCGCCAGGATGAGGAAAGCCGGAATGCAAAGCAGGCTGTCCTGGCCCAGTTGATGGCAGCTCTCGGCAAGCAGGAGGTGGCGGATGACAGCGGCATCTTCGCCCTCGCCGCCGCCAAGAAGGCCGACCTTGAAGAGATCGCGCCGAAAATCGCGACGCGCAAGGGCGCGTCCCCGAAACAGGCGGAGACCAAGCAACCACGAACGCCGGCGCTGAGCATTCTCCGCCTCGACATGTTCGGCCGGCAACATGATATCCCCTCGGAGGAATATCCCATGGCACGCTACCAGAATGACCGTCCCCGCGACGATGATGGCCGCTTCACCAGCGGGTCGTCCGGCGGCCGGTATGACCGGGATGACGACCGCCGCTACGCCGGTGGCGGGTACGGTGACCGCGACTACCGGGATGACCGTTCCTATGGCTACGGCCGCGACGATGACGACGGTCGCCGCTATGGCGGGGGCAATGACCGCTTCCGCGACGACCAGGGCCGCTTTGCGTCGGACGACGATTACCGCGGTTCGCGCGGTAACCGGTACGAGAATGACGATCGCCGCTACGGTCGGGATGACGATGATGACCGCGGGCGTGGTTGGCAAAGCGATGCGCGCGGCCGCGCCGAAGCGTCCCGTCGCCATGACTATGACGATGATCGCGGCTACAACAGCCGTGGCCGCTCCTCAGGCAATGATCGCTCCCGCGATGACCAGGGCCGTTTCACGTCGGACGATGACCGCAACTATAGCAGCCGCGGTCGCTCCTCGGGGAACGACCGTTTACGTGACGACCAGGGTCGCTTCGCGTCGGACGACGACCGGCGCTATGGCAGCCGCCACCGTGACGATGATGACAGCCGTCGCGGCCATGGCGGCTGGTTCGGTGACCCCCGCGGCCATGCCGAGGCGTCCCGCCGCGGGTGGGAGAACCGCCGCTGAGTAGGGCGGACCGGTTCGAGTGAGAGGAGAGCCGCCGCCCCCTACGGCGGCTCTTCCGCTTTTCCCGAAAGCCATCGCGGCGGGAGGCATATGATGACCAACCTGAACGACGCCCACACCCGTCAGCCGACCTTGTCAGGCCAGCGCGCTGTCATCACCGGGGGCACCACCGGCATCGGCCGCGCCATCGCCGTGCTGCTGGCAAGCCATGGAGTGAATGTCTTCATCTGCGGCCGGACGCCGGAACACCTGGATGACGCGCTTACGCGCATCCGGGAGGTTGGAAAGGGCGATGGCATCGCACTGGACCTGGCGGAGAAGGGCAAGGTCGATGAATTCTTCGCGGCAGCGCACCGCTATCTCGGTGATCTTGATATCGCCGTGGTGAATGCCGCCGTCGCAGCCTCCGGCCTGTCTGAAATGTCGGATCGCGAACTTGATTATGCCATCGCCACCGATTTCACGGCCTATATCACCAGTTGCCATGCGGCTTACGAGATCATGGGGGACAAGGGGCATCTGGTGCTGATCGGGTCCACCAGCGCCCATTCACTGTCTGCGAAATCCACCGTCTACGCCGGCATCAAGGCCGGCATCGCGGGCTTCGCGGAGGCGCTGACGAAGGAACTGGGCGAGAAGGGTATCAAGGTGTCGCTGGTGGAGCCGGGCTTCACCAGCGCCGACATCCACTATCCCGACCTGCCAGCGGAAAAACAGCATGATCTGATCCGCGAGCACAAGATGCTGCGGGCGGAGGACATCGCTGTCGGCGTGCATTACCTGCTGACCCAGCCCGACCGTGCTGTCGTTCAACAACTCGCCATCGTTCCACGCAGGAAATAAGGCCCGTCATCAAGGCGGACATCAGCTTTTGGAGTTCCCGACCCAGTTGCCGTTCCGCAAATCCCAATTCCGAAGTTACCAGGAGGCTGCAATGACCGATCTCGATCAAACCCGGCCCGGCGCGTCCCGCCCGCCGAACGAGGGTGGGAACCGGGCGGAGCGGTTCCCACCCTCACCGGATGATCCGGCCGGAACGGCCGACAGGCACCGCATCGATATCGACCATGGCGCCATGAGAGACAAGGTCGCCTTCCCCGACCCTGCGGCAGCACCCCTTGGCACTGACGAGGAAGCCGGTGGCAGCCCTGCCGCTGCCCCGATCCCGACCTTATCGGAGCCCGTGCCGGGAGATGCGGAGGCCAAGACAATCTCGGGCGAGCCACGCAGCCGCGCCCATCATGGTTGGATGCCGATCGGCCTGCTGTTGCTGGGCCTGACGGCCCTGCTTGTGACCTTCCTGGATTGAAGCCCTGGCTCCCCGCGCAGATGTCCGATCATGCAGAACCCCGCAAAGGCACGCCCAGCCCTGACCTGGACGAAGCGGAATTCCGGCGCCGCTTCCTGGCCCAGTTCCCGGACCCGGCCTTCGATGCCCTGGCGGATGAGCTGCACCGCATTGCCAGTGCCGCCTGGGATGCCTACAGCCATCACCGCAAAAGCCCGCATACGCGCAAGGCGGGTGCAGAATTTCATGATCCCGACTACGAGCTGTCAGTGGATTGGATCGCCGCTCGCGATGCCATCCGCGCGGCACAGGATCAGCACGGCCAACAGGGCGGACCCAGCCGCTTCCTGCTGGTCAGCGGCTCCTCACGCAGCGAGCATACCTGTCCGGGCGAGATGTCGAAATCATATCGCCTGGTGCAGCTGGCGCGGAAGGTGCTGGAGGAAATTCCCGACACCATCGTGGAGGTGCTGGAGCTTGATCGCCTCACCGCCGAATACGGGCGCCATATCCACCCCTGCAAGGCCTGCTTCTCCACCACCGCACCCCTCTGCCACTGGCCCTGCTCCTGCTATCCCAACTATTCGCTGGGCCAGACGCAAGATTGGATGAACGAGATCTATCCGATGTGGGTCCGCGCCCTTGGCGTGATGATCGTAACGCCGGTGAACTGGTACCAGGTGTCCTCGCCGGTGAAGCTGATGATGGACAGGCTGGTCTGCGCCGATGGTGGCAATCCCGATCCGACCCGGACCCAGGGCAAGGATGCACGCCTTGCCAAGAGGCTGGAACTTGATGGCTGGGACTATCCCCGCCACCTTGCCGGTCGCGCCTATTCAGTCATCGTGCATGGTGATGTGGAAGGGGCGGAGAACGTGCGGCGCAGCCTGTCGGACTGGCTACGCTTTATGCAGCTGGTACCGGCCGGCCCGAAGGCGGAGCTGGACCGTTATATCGGCTATTGGAAGACCTATGCCACCAACCATCTGGAACTGGATGCCGACAAGACGATCCAGGAAGAGGTCCGGAACGCAGCCCGTACTCTGGCAGAAGCTGTTATGGCCACCCGCACGGGCCGGCAGGTTTCCGCCGGCAACACGCTTCGCAATCCGCGCCAGAAATAACCGAAGGCTCCTTGCTCCACCAACTGGGCAATGATCGTCCCCCCGATCAGCCCTGCGCTTTCCTGCGGCGGGTTTCCCAACCCTTCTTTGCCGCGGCCGAGCGTTTCCCGTGGCTCTGGCTGGAGCCTGACTTGCGGCCACCCTTGCGGGAGGAGGAGTGGTTGTCAGGCTTGCCGCGACCCGAACCCGACTTGTTGCCGCCACCGGATTCCTTGTTCACCGTCGCCCAGGCCCGGCGTTCCGCCTCTTCGTGGCTGACGCCGCGCTCCTCATACCCATCTTCGATATGCTGGGCCTTGCGCTTCTGCTTGTCGGTATAGCTGGATTTGTCGCCTCGTGGCATGGCGTCCTCCCTGGTATGGTCGGAACCCGAAGGGATATTTCAACAAGCAGCCGCAAGCGGCGACATCCGGATGGACCGATGGAGCGGCCGGGTCGGACGGCGGTCGCCAACCGCTCCGCTGCGATTGAATTCAGGCGTCGCACAGCCCGCCGACTTCAGGATGGTGATCACCTCAGCCATGGAGACATTCAGGACCTCCGCGGCTTCTTCGTTGGAAAAACCTTCCATCAGGACCAGGAGCAACACTTGCCGCGCACGCGTCCCGGCGCGCTGCTCCTGATTGAAGAGATGGGCGTAAAGCCGGGTGTAAAGTTTGAACAGCCCGACCCTGGCGCTGGAGGCCGGTGGAAGCGCACCATGCTCGGCGGTTACAATGTCCATCACCGCGTCCACATAGGCTTCGGCGGCCTCCCGGCTGCCCGACATCGCCTCGGCATGCCGGCGCAATGACGGCAACTGGACCTCGATGGAACCGCGACGCAAGCGGTGGATGGTCTGCATGAGTGAAGCGCGCATGCTCCTCGCCTCCCTTGGATCAGTTCGGGTGGGCCGTAGCCCGTCGACCGCTATCAGGCTGGCAAACCGAGGAAACGGCAAGAAAACTTCCTGATTAAGGCCCCGCTAGCGCCATCGGGATATTGCCCGTGGTTGAAATGCACCTTCGGCCTATGTGAACGGCTTTAGCCATTCACCAACCTGACCCTACGTGCAATCCCCATCTGCGATCAAAGGTCGCCGCCCATGCCGACACTCAGATGCCTTGCGCGGATGATCGCCGGAGGCACCCGGCCATCATCCGTCAGCCGTCCGTTCAGTGCTTTTCGCCCGTGGCCAGGTACTGCCGCATGATGGCGGGCAAATTGTCCTCCATCCATCCCGCCATGGCCAACTCCTCTTCCAGGATCTGTTCCATTGTTGCGGCGATGCCGGGTTCCCCGGCCGCGTTCGCCGCCAGGATAAGCGCCTTGTAGTTGATGATCTCGAAATACTCGAAGGCGGCACCGTAAACCGCGTCCTTTACGACCTCGTCGGAAGCGAAGATGCCGGAAATCGCTTGGCCGATGCCCGCGATGGCCCCGATGCCGGTCTTGAGCAGCGAGGTGTCGGCGTCAAGCTGGTGCAGGCACAGTTCCACCTGGGCCGCCTGGTTGCGGGTCTCGGCCACATGTTGCTGGAGACGCGCTTTCAGGGCGGGATAATCCTCCAGCCGGTCCGCCGTGGTCTTCAGCATCTTCTCCGCCTGCACCTCCATGGCGTAGGCGTCGCGCAGCCAGTCGATGAGGTGTTCCCTTGGCGTCGTCATGATCAACTCCTGTTGGGGAATGCTGGGGGCGCACCAACGGTTATCGCCCGTCCGGTCCGTTGCCGGCACTCGGATCAAACGGTTCTCACGACGCATCCGTTCCCGTGGCTGACACTGCGGTCGCGCTATCCGCCAATACCGGCCATTCTCCCGGCTCCAGCGTTGCCAAGCGTGTGAACTCGGCCTCGCTCATCCGGACAGCCAGGCATTCGCATCCAAAGACGACGCGGTCCCGCGAAACCGCACGGAGCTGTTCGTTGAGGCCGCCCACATCGCTTGTCGCCACCACGACGTAGCTGACACGGCCCGATGCGCATTCAAGCAGCGCCTCCACCGCCTTGCCCAGCAAAATGCCCCTGTCGTCGCGCACCTTCAGGCCTGCGATGCCCGTGCCGGTAAACAGGGTCGGTGCGGCCGAGCGGCGGCTGGCGCGTTCCGCGGATCGCCCCCCTTCCTCATATGTGCGTTGCCTCCCCAACCAGCGCCACACGCCGACCAGATTGACGACGGCCAGAAATGCGTTCGTGGCGAGGAGATCGGCCTGATCCGACACCAACCCCACGATCGACCAGCAAACCGACCCCAGCAGGAAGACGACGAAGCCCCAGCCGGTGACGCGCGCTCCGAGATTGGCTGCGGTCATTGCGGCTGCAACCATGGTTGCGATCGATGCCGTCACGCCAGCGATCGTTTCCAACTTTCCTGCCTCCTCGGGTGGATATCCATCATGCCCAGGTTCGATCTCACCCAGCGCGTCTGCTGGCCTTGCGCTTCAGCCGCCGTGCATTGGCCATGGCCTTGCGGTGAACAGGAGCCAGCGCCGTCGAGCCCAGCCGTGCCGCCGCGTCGATGGAGTCCAGCGTCAGTTCCGCCATCCTGTTGCCGAGATCGGCCATCTCGCCCGGTGTTGGGGAACGCCCGCGCAGAGCCATGCCGCCCAGATGTTGCATATGCCCGATCCATAACGACTGCGCCTCCCACCAGGCGGCGACAATCGTCGATCCAGCGCGTGAGAACGCGTCGACCTTCTCCGGCACCATCTGCGCCAGTTCGACATGGTCGCCGGTAAGGGGGGATCGCATCGCGGCTTCGATGATCGAGGTCCGCGTGGCAATCACCGCGTTGGCGGCACCCAGCGTCTCCATCGCACGCATGCAGGTTCCCGTCATCGACAGGCTTGCCGCCATCAGGCGGCTCCAACTGGAAACAGGGTTGAACATCTTCATCCTCCATCTGGAAGCGTTGAAGCGGGCAAGCCGCGTCCAGCCCGCCGCAGAAGCGGCATGCGGCGGGCCAGGTCGTTGCGGATGGTGGTTGCGGCGACGGCGCCACCTCCCATCGCCTGGCTGATCTGGTCCAGGCCCAGCACGACGTCACCGGCTGCATAGAGACCCGGGATGCTGGTGCGCTGGTGGGCGTCGACCACCAGACATCCATCCTCGGAGAGGGCCGTACCCAAGCTGCCGGCCAGTTCCGAACGTATGTGGGAGCCCAATGCCGGATAGAGCGTGTCGAAGCTGGTTGCGACATCGTCGATATCGAGGTCGATCGTCTGTCCCCGCGGCCTTATCCGGCCGCATGTTCCGGCAATGGCGATGCCGGCCTCCGTCAACCGTCCCCGTTGCCCGTCGGTCAGCGTATGTCCTCCGCCAGGAGCCACGAGCGTGACATCGACCGAATAGCTCCTCAGGAACAATGCCTCCGCGCATCCGCGCTCCCCGGTGCCCAGCACCGCGATCCGTCGGTCGGTCACCTCGTAGGCATCGCATACGGGGCAGTAGCGCACCAGGCCGTCCGCCAGGGCGGCTCCATGGTCTTCGTTGTCCATGCCCTCCGGCCGCCGATTGACCACGCCGGTCGCCAGCAGCACGGCCCGCGCCCGTATCCGACCGGGGCCGGCCCACGCCATGAACCCCTCCGCCGTCCGAGTCAGCTCCGTCACCGTGCCCGTTCGATGTTCGGCGCCGTAGCGATCCGCTTGCCGCCACATGCGGAAGAGCAACTCGGCGCCTGATATGCCCTCCGGGAACCCGGCGTGGTTGCGCGTCAGCGGGATCAATGCGGCGCGGCTCTGCCCGCTGTCGATGACGGTCACGGAAAGGTGGTAGCGGGCAAGGTATATCGCGGCCGTCAGTCCGGCGGGGCCGCCGCCGATGACCAGGCAGTCCCGATCGGTGGCATCGTGGTCTTCCATCCGCACACCTCTCGAATCTGCCATTTGATCGTCCCGGCCCCGCGGTCCGATGCATCGGATGTCGGCATCGACCTCAGTCCGCAAGTCCCGGCGTTAGCCCACCCGCCAATGCCTGGACCTCCGCCACCGGTGCAGGATGCGACGTGATCAGCATGGCGTTCATGTCGACCCAGTCGGAAACGAGGCGAAAAGCGGCGCGCAATCCCGCCCAGCCGCCCATGTCGACAGGTTGGGAAACAATTGCTTGGGGCATGCCCGGCAGCACTTGATCGGAACCAATGCCGGGAGCCAGGATAGCACCTGTGCCACCCCCCGCCGCAAAGGCGGCGCTTGTCGCTGTGAGGAAGGTGCGTCTGCTGACCCCTGCCATTTTTCCCTCCTCCAATACCAGGATGCTTCGGGGTAACAATGGCAGCGCACGAATGTTCGGGAGCCTGAGCTTGCTCATCCGACCTCATCCATTCGAATATGGCGGGCTCGCCTTGGCTGAATGGTTTCTGCCGCATCAGCTTGGACAATGGAGAACGAAACCTTCACAGGAAGGCCCTATGCTGGATAGGGGATGCTTTGGGGCACGGTCTACGTCCCCTTGGTGCATGGGTGTTCAACGTTTGGGTTCAAGATAGCCATGCATGCCCATCCAGCGCTGGAAGGCATCGAACCATCCGGTGCTTGTGGTCTGTTTCCGATACATCCCGAAGCCGTGTCCGCCCTGTTCATAGAAATGGAACTCGACGGGCTTTTTCGCCGCTCTCCAGCTTTCGATCAAACCGAACCCGTCATTGCTGAAAAGCGGGTCGTCGGCTGCCAGTGCCACGAACAGCGGCGGCGCGGCGGCGGGTACCGTCACGGGGGCCAACGGGCCATAGATATTGGCGATGAAGGCCGGTCTGGCATCCTGGCCGGACAGTGTGGTCGCCATCGTCAGCATGGCGCCGGCGGAGAAGCCGATCATGCCGATGCGGTCGGGATCAATCCGCCATTCCGCCGCGCGCCGTCGGATAAGGGCGAAGGCGGCACGGGCATCGGCGATCTGCGGAGCGATGCCGGCGACCATCTGTTCCGGATTGGGCCGGGGCAATCGTGCAGCCCCTGAAAACATCTCGCGCATCGCCTGTTCAAACGCCTGCATGTCCTGCGGCGTCTGGTTCAACCGGTATTTCAGCACGAAGGCGGCCACACCCTTGTCGGCCAAGGCCCGCGCGACGTCCCACCCCTCATTGCTCATCGACAGGGTGCGGAACCCGCCGCCGGGTGCGACGACAACCGCCGTGCCCGTCGCCTTTGCCGGATCGGGCAGAAAGGGCGTCAGTGTGGCGGTGGTGACATTGCGCGCGAAATGGCTGCCATACTGGCTGTGCCAGGATTCCGGCACCGTCGCACCCGGCAGTGGCCCCGTCCCCAACTCGATGGCCTCCGGCTGGGCCGGGATCGCGATCGGCGTCATCTTGTCGTTCTGCGCCTGGGCCGGCAGCGACAGGTAGACGATGGCGGCCACCGCGGCGATACGGGCAAAGATGCGCCGCGCGCATCGCACGGCATGTGCTTCAAGGGCATTCGACCTCATGACATTCCCTCCTGTTCGGTCTTGTTGTTCTGGATTTATTGGGGCGGTGCCGACACCCCGGCCTCGGTCTGAACCACGGGCTTCATCAGGCCGTTGACGTCATATCGAAGATGCTCGACCGTCACCGCCCGACGGCCGAGGGCACCGTTCAGATCGCCGATGGCCAGTGCGGCATTATGCAGGAACAGGTACCAGTCGCCCTTGAACTGGGCGATGCCGGGATGGATGGTGAAACTGTATCTGCCCGACCCGGTCAATTCACCGCGATAGGTCCAGGGACCCCGGATCGTGGGGGCTGTGGAATAGGAGACCCGCTCGTCGCGGTGCTGGGAACGATCAAGCGAGGCATAGGTCAGGTAATAGAGATCGCCACGCTTGTGCAACCACGGCCCTTCCTCGAAATGCGGCGGCGTGATCTCGGTGATCGGACCATCGATCTCGATCATGTTGGGCTTGAGTTTGGCGATATAGCACTGACGGTTACCCCAGGCGATCCAGGTCGTGCCGTCATCGTCGGTGAACACGGTCGGGTCGATATCTTCCCAACTATGCGTGCCCTTCGGCGTCATATCGTTGGTGATGAGTGCCGAACCCTTGGCATCGACGAACGGACCCGTGGGATTGTCCGACACGGCGACCGCGATGGCCTTTCCCGGATGCGTATCGTCATGCTCGACCGCGGCATAGAGCCAGAACTTGCCGTTCTTCTGGATCGCCTGCGATGCCCAGGCGTCCTTCTTCGCCCAGGCGAAGTCAGCCACTTTCATGATGGGGCCGTGATCGGTCCAGTTCCGCATGTCGGTCGTGGAATAAACAAGCCACTCCCGCATGTTGAACATTTCGTCGCGCTGCGCCTCGTCATGCCCGACATAGAGATACAGCCTGTCGCCGACAACGAGCGGTGCTGGGTCGGCCGTAAACTTGTTGCGAATGATGGGGTTCGAACTGGATTGCGGTTCCGTGGGAACGTCAGCTCCAGCTGGAGCCGATAAAGTTAGCGCTAACAATCCAACTTGCAAAAGCTGCCAGCTGTTGGTCACGCGGCACCCTCCCCGGCTGTTTATAATTAATATTATATTATTAAACCTGATGAAATTTAGTATCAAGCTCTTCAATGCGACGACAACCGGATGCCCATGCCGCGCGCCCCTTATCGTGAACCGCGCCTGGATTGCATCGTTACCTTGTGCCATCGGCCCCTGAAATCGGCTATGGGCAGGCTTCACATTCCCCTGATCCGCCGGGAATCCAGTTCCACCACCTCCATCCCGATCGCCCTTTTCATGTCATCGAACGTCGTGCGCGCCTTCCGGACGCCATCATCGATCCATCCGGGCGGCTCGATCTGCCGGCCGACGAAGCCCAATGCGTCCAGAACGCGAGGAACCAGCGATGGTCCGACATGGTCGGCCCCGCGGACCAACCGATATTCATGTCCTATTCCGGCATCGAAAAGGATGCGATGCAGGAATTCCGTTCCTTGGTGGAGATACAGCATGTCCTGGTCGCCAACATCGAGATAGATGGGCAGATCGACCAGCCGCTTGGGATCGCGGCTGGCAATGGTGGCCGGGTTGTTCGCCGCCCAGTATTCGGGATCGACCGGCGAGCCGAACATCGGCTGGAGCAGCTTTTCCGGCCGCCAGAACCTGACACGCGGACCGATCTCATCCCAGGACAGGGTGGGCTCGATCGCGGGTTCCAGTGCCGCGACGGCGGCGAAGCTGTCCGGATGCTTGAAGGCCAACCGAAGGCTGCCCAGCCCCCCCATCGAGACACCACCGATGAAGCTGTGCCGCCGTTCCGCCGACACGGCCAGGCTGCCACGCAGATGGGGCAGCAATTCCGCCATGATGAAGGTTTCCCAGCGTTGCGACCCATCCCGGAAATCCATGTACAGGGATCGACGCGCGCTTGGCGTGGCGATGACCAGCGGCGGGATCTGGCCGGCGGTGACGGCCGCATCGATGGCGGGCGTGAAATGCTGCAAATCCTGGTCGCTGCCATTGCCGCCATGCAGGAAGAGCAGCAGCGGCAGCGGCCTCCCCTGATTATAGGAGGGGGGCGTATAGATGCTGACGGCGACGTCGCCTGGAACGTTCTCCGATCGCAGCGTGATCGCCTGCACCCTGCCCCCGGATAGCTCGGCGGTCTTGGCCCCAGCAAGGGCGGGCATGCTCGACATCGCGGCCATGGCGGCCGCAAATTTCCGTCGATTGATCACTGGCGGTCCTCCGTCGCGGCGAATGCCCGGGATATCGACCCGATGCTCGGGTCAAACATTAATTAGATTGTGAATAAATGAAATGGCTGTCAAGCCTCGCCTCTCCTATACTGGATCCCGCAACGGCGCGCGGGATTTGTAACGGCCACGAGCCGGGTCGCACGCAGACATGGAGAGGGACGCGCTTTCATGTTCGATGCCAAGGGGTTCATCCACGGCCGTGCGCTGCCCTATGTCGCGGCACTGTTCCTCATGGCCGCATTCCTTGCCCAGGGGCCAGCCCTTGGGCATCAAACGCAGCGGCAGCCGGCAGCTCGCAGCACCCTGGACGGTCCGGAGCCGGCGCGGTCCGGCGACGCCGCCTGGTTCGGCCTGCGCCTGCCGGAACCGGAAACGGATCCGGCAACGGGCGCGTTCCAGACGGCCCGCACCGATCTGCCCGCCCGTCCGGCGGTCTTCGCACCGGGCCCGATGGACCCGCTTTTCAACGGGGCCGCCCTGTATGCCGATGTCGCCACCATCGTCGGCTTTTCCCATGAAAGCCGGGCGGCGGGAGAATATCTGTGGGGGCGCATCACGGGCCGGCCGGCCTATGACAAGATGGCGGAATGGGTGGCTGCACGGCTGCGAGCCGCCGGCTATGCGGATACAAGCCTGGAACCCTTCCGCGCCACCGATATCAACCTGCCCGTGGCCGGTGAGGTCCGGCTGATCGGCGGCGCGGAGATGGGTCCGGGAAGCCGGGATGTCGTACTGCAATCGGCCATGGTGCAGGGGAGCGGGCCGGTCAACGGGACCGTCACGGCGCCGCTGGTCTATGCCGGGATGGGCATGGACGCGGATCTGGCCGGGCGCGACCTCCATGGCAAGATCGCGGTGATCCTGGCTTTCCCCGCTCCCAGCCTTTATGCGCCCATCCCTGCCCACCGCACCGAGGCCGCCATTCGGGCGGGGGCAGTGGGCGTGGTCGAAATCCTGGTCCAGGCCGGGAACCTGAAAAGCTTCGATCGCGACCGCCATGGTTGCGGACAAGGACTGTGCTTCACGGTTGGCGGGGAGGACGGCTTTTTCCTGCTGAACCTGCTGGGTGAGGCCGCGCGGGTGGGGCGAAGTGTCAATGCCCGGCTTTCCGCCCGGTCCGAAACACTGAATAAGGACGTGTCCAATGTCGTGGCCAAACTGCCGGGCAAGACCGGGCGCACCATCATCATCGATGCACATATCGACGGCTGGTTCGGCGGTGCCGACGACAATGCTTCCGGCGTTGCGATCATGCTGGCGCTGACCAAGCATTTCGCAAACGCACCAAAGCTGGAACGTACCCTGGTCTTCGTGGCCAGCGCCGGTCATCACAGTGCCGGGGCCAGCGGACTTGCCGCCTTCCGCGCCCGGCACGATACCGGACACGTGGCCCAGGCCGACCTTGTCCTCAATATCGAGCATCCGGCCCAGACCGCGACCATGCGATCCTATGTCGACCAACAGGATGACAATTTCGGGCGCAGGATGATCGCGGCATCGGGCGAGCTTCCCAAGCAGATCGCCATCAGCAACGGAGCTCCCTATCTGATCGACCTGTGGCGCCAAGGGATCGAATGTTTCGGGCTGGACGCGCAAAGGATTATCGACAAGCCGCTTCCCGGTGAATTGAAGGCGTTCATCCAGTGGCCGGAGATCCCGCAGACCCAGATGATCGCGTCGGGCGAGGTCTATCACACGACGGGCGATGACCTCTACAGCGTCCCGCCGGGGGGGCTTGAACGGGCCGCACGATTCTACGCGCATTTCATCGCGCAGGTGGCGAACGCACCCACCGGGCTGCTGCATGGCGACGCGTGGACGGCGGTGCGGCAATGTCCACCCACCCCTTGAGGTACCGGCCCCTTGCGGTGACAATGGTATGCGGTAGTCTGTGGACAATACCGACACAAGAACGATCAGGGATGGAAGAAGAATCCACAGGCAAGATGGGGCTGGATGGCGAGGCGGTCCGGCAATTGCTGCAAGGGGCGGTGCTGAAGGGGGCCGACCCTCAGGCGCTTTTGCGGGCGGCGGCCATCGATCCGTCGGTTTACGGGAACAGGCGGGCGGCGATCGACGGCAAGGCCCTGGTCCGGCTGATCCGCCGGATCCAGTTCACGCTCGACGATGTCTATCTGGGCTTCTTCGCCCAGGGTTGCCGGTTGGCACTGGAAACGGAGCGCCTGCTCTCCTTCCTGCATTGCACCACGTTAGGCGAGGCGCTTCGGGTCAGCATCCGTTTCACGGATGCGATGTGCGCCGATGTCGGGCCCGGCATCAGGGAAGAGCATGGTGCCGGCCTGCAGCATATCTGCAAGTACCAGACGGTTGCCGGCGTGAACCGCGACATCCTGGTCTGGGTCCGGTTCGTCTGGATCTATCAGCTTTTCAGCTGGCTGATCGGCCGGCCGCTGGCGCTGCGCGGCCTTTCCGTGCGCGGGTCCCGTCCGGTTCAGGAAAACGGCTTCGACCGGTTCGCGCTTTTCTGCTGTCCCGTGCAGTTCGATGCACCGGTCGATGCGCTATCCTATGATTGGGGCGACCTGACCGCGCGTCTTGTCCACAATACCATTAATGAATATGACGATTATTACGCGAGCGAGCCCGACTGGTTCGCGATCCTCGACCGTGGTCTGAACTGGCGGGAACGGACGCAACAGGTCCTGATCGATTTCCAGCGCGCCGGCCTCTGGTCGGTGCCGGTGGAGGTGGTGGCCGCGCGCCTGCGCACGCGGCCACGGCGGCTGCGCCATGACCTGTCGCTGGAGGGAGAGAACTTCCAGGATATGCGGACGCGGCTGCGCGGGGAACTGGCGGCGGCCTATCTGCTGGCCAGCGACATGCCCATCACCGAGATCGGCTTCACCGTGGGCTTCAGCGAACCCGGAAGCTTTTCCCGGCATTTCTGCGCCTGGGCGGGAATGTCGCCGTCGGCGTACCGCACGGCGCATATCGGCGATCCGGCAAAGGTCGGCGCCGCCACGGTGCTGCTGAACGACCGGCGGATCATCTGACCGGCACGGGCGGCCGTCGCCCTGTCACTTCTGCCAAATCAAGGCGTCAGACCGGTCATTGTATGCCGATGGGCAGATGCGAAGATCGTCCCAGACCGGGGGCGGCAGATCCCCGGCTTCATCAAACGGATCAATGGGGATGGAATGACCATGAAGAGCTTGCAGCTGACCCGCGTGCGCGCGTTGGGTCTGGGGGCCACGGCGCTGTTTGGCGGGTGTCTTGTTCCGGGCCAGGTGTGGGCCCAGACGCAAGGCAACACCGCCGCTTCCGGGACCGAAGCCCTGCGTGAGATCGTCCTTGAAGAAATCGTCGTGACGGCGGAAAAGCGCGCGGAGGGGCTGCAGAACATCCCCATCGCCATCACCGCCGTTTCGGGTGCGACGCTGGAGAAGGCGGGCGTCAAGGAAGTGGGCGACTTGGTCCAACTGGCGCCCAGCCTGCAGTTCGGCACGCGTTCCACCAACGTGTTCATCGCCATGCGCGGCATCGGCCAGGCGGGGCAGGATATCGGCAGCCAGTCCGGCGTGACCGTGTCGCTCGACGGCGTGCCCCTGCTCAACCATTTCATGATGAACCCCGCCTTCCTCGACATCGAACGGGTCGAAGTCCTGCGCGGACCTCAGGGCACGATCCAGGGCCGCAACGCCACCGGCGGTGCGATCAATGTCTACAGCAAGGGGCCGACCGATCAGACCGAGGGCGAAATCGGCCTCACCGCGGGCAATTATTCGCGCCTGGGCATCAAGGGCTTCATGAACGCGCCCCTGTCCGACCAGATCATGGCCCGCATCTCCTTCCAGAACGACCGCGCCGACGGCTGGACGAAGAACGCGTTCCTGAACCGCCGCAACGACGATGCCGACATGACGCAATTGCGCGGCCAATTGCTGGTGAAACCGTCGGAGAGGTTCAGCGTCAATGCGCTGGTGGATTACATGCGCGACCGCGGTGACCCGTCCTTCAACGTTCTGCTGGGGCGCGCCGATCCGGCCCGGCCCACGCCCGCGGAGGTTCCCGGCTACGCCTATCCGGCCAACAACCTGAAGGACCTGACCTTCTATTTCAACGAGCCCGGCCAGCGCGACGTGGAAGATATCCGCGCCACCCTGACCGCGCGCATGGAGCTGGGATCGAACACGTCGATCACCTCGACCACCGGCTATATCAAGCATGACATCGACCTGACCAACCTGGATGTCGACCTGACACCGGTCGTCGGCTCGCGGTTCGATCTCATCGGCCTGTATGCCGAGCAGGCGACGCAGGAATTCACGGCCACCACCGATCTGGGCGACCGGGCGGACCTTGTGGCCGGCCTGTTCTACATGCACGGGGACGCGAGCGAGCCGCTCTATCTCAGTTCCGCGACGGTGAAGAACCTTCTCATCTACCTCCCCAACGAGAAGCTGAATTCCTACGCCTCCTACGTCCAGCTCCGCTACAACCTGACCGACAATCTCCGCGCGACGGCGGGCGGGCGCTACACGATCGACAAGAAGACCTATGAGATGGACGCCACGTCGGGCGGGAACCACTATCTCCTGCGCGACAAGGACACCTGGAAGGCATTCACGCCACGCTTCGTGCTGGATTATACGCCGGAGGAAAACACGCTCGTCTATACTAGCGTGTCGCGCGGCTTCAAGTCGGGCGGTTTCAACACGCTGGGCGACATCACGCAGCCGGTCAATGTCTTTAACCCGGAATATGTCTGGAACTATGAGGTCGGAACGAAGGGCAAGTTCTTCGATAAAAGGCTGCGCATGGGGCTGACCGCGTTCTATGCGGATTACACGAACCTGCAGCAGACCGTTTTCCGGACCAACGAGCAGACGGGCGTGCGCTTCCCCAAGGTCGAGAACGCATCCGCCGCCAAGATCAAGGGCATCGAGCTGGAGTTCGAAGCCGCCCCGACCCGGGGGCTGAAACTGTCCGGCGCGGCCACGCGCCTGGATACCGAATATGGGAAGTTCTGCAACAACGACCCGCTCTATCCCAACGTGCCGACCGCCGCGGCCTGCGTGGGCGTGCTAAGCGATGGCAAGCCGCTGCCGCCGGGTGCTGTGAATCTGGAGGGCAATACGCTGACCCAGGCGCCGAAATGGCAGTTCAACCTTTCCGGTGAATATGTCTTCCCGATTTCCGAGAATTTGGAAGTCACGGCGCGCGCCGACTACAAGTGGCAAAGCAATGTCTATTTCGACATTTACAACAATCCGCTCAATACCCAGGACGCCTACGGGCTGATCAACCTGTCTGTCGCCCTGGGCACGTTCGACAAGACCTGGTCTCTGACCGGCTGGGTCCGCAACGCGGCCGACAAGCGCTATATCAGCCAGGCGGTCACGCGCCCCGGCGCGAATGCCTATACATCGGGTTCGGTCGGCACGCCCCGCATGTATGGCGCCACGCTCTATCACCGGTTCTGAGCGGGTCCGGAAGCACTCCAGGTGTCGTGGATGCCTGCCAATCGGGCGATCCATGGCACTTGGCCCTCCTTTCGCGTCACAAGGAAGTCCGACATGGTCAATCGCGGGGCTGAAGACAGCATTCCCCAGATCAGATTGTATCGGGGATGGCTGCATCGGGAACGCGGCCTGGCATTTTCCGACTATGGGGCGATGTGGGAATGGTCGCGGACCGATCTCACAACGTTCTGGCGCAGCGTCTGGGATTACCATGAACTGCAATCGCCAACGCCACCGGTTGCGATCCTGGAAGGGTCGATGCCGGATACCAGATGGTTCAGGGGCGCTGAGGTGAACTATGCCAGACAGGTATTCCGTCACGCCGACATGGCCGATGCCGCTGGCCAGCCCGCCATCATCGCCGGGGATGAGGGCGGGCGGACCCTCGAACTGACCTGGGGGGCCTTGCGGCAACGGGTCGCCACATTGGCGCTGGACCTGCGCCGCCGGGGCATCGGGCGGGGCGACGTGGTTGCGGCCTATCTGCCCAATATCCCGGAAGCCGTGGTGTCGATGCTGGCCTGCGCCAGCCTGGGTGCGATCTGGACGATATGCTCCCCCGATATGGGCACGCCGGCTGTGCTGGCCCGGTTCTGGCAGACGGAACCCAAGGTGCTGATCGCCATCGACGGCGTCTTCTATGGCGGCAAGTGGTCGGACCGCAGCGCCGCCGTCGATGCCATCCGCAGCGGCCTGCCCAGCGTGACCGCGCTGTTCGTGATCGGCACGGGACACGGCGTCGCCCCCATCGAGGATGCCATCGATTTCCACGGCGTGCCGCCGGCGGACGCGCAGGCGGCCGCGATGTTCGAACCGGAATGGCTTCCCTTCGATCATCCGCTCTGGATCCTCTATTCCAGCGGGACCACGGGCCTGCCCAAGGCCATCGTCCATGGGCATGGCGGCGTCATCCTCTCGGCCTGCGTCGGGAACATGCATCTGGACCTCGGGGCCAGCTATTCACCCAACAATTTCGGCGAGCGGTTCCACTGGTACAGCGCCACGGGCTGGGTGATGTGGAACATCCAGGTCGGCGGCCTTCTGTCCGGCACCACCATCTGCCTCTTCGACGGGTCACCCAGGGGGGCCGCCGGTGGAGCGGAATGGACGCCGCTATGGACCTTCGCCGCACGCCACCTTGTGACCTGGTTCGGCGCGGGGGCCGCCTTCTATGCCAGTTGCCGCAAGGCCGGGCTGGCCTTGCGGGGGATCGGCAACCTGGGTGCCATCCGTGCGCTGGGCAGCACCGGATCGCCCCTGACCGCCGATGACCAGGATTGGGGTACCCGCCAGTTCGCCGCCCTTGGCACATCCGACATATGGTGGTGCAATATCTCCGGCGGAACCGACATCGCGGCGGCGTTCCTGTCGGGGAACCGGGAAATGCCGGCCACGCCGGGCCGGCTCCAGTGCCGCCATCTCGGCGCGTCGGTCGAAGCCTGGGACGAGGATGGGCAGGCCATCCGGGGACACGTCGGGGAACTGGTCTGCACGCGGCCCTTTCCCAGCATGCCGCTGTTCTTCTGGGGTGACGCTGACGGTGCCCGCTACCGCTCGACCTATTTCGATGTCTGGGACGGCGTCTGGCGGCATGGCGACTGGTTGAGCGTGGAGGCCGACGGGAGTTGCATCATCGCCGGGCGCAGCGACGCGACGATCAACCGGCACGGTCTGCGCATGGGCACCGCGGACATCTATGCCGCCGTGGAACGCCTTCCCGCCGTCGCGGACAGCCTCGTCATCGACCTTGAGGACGGTGCGGGGGGCAGCAAGCTCCTCATGTTCGTCGTGCCCGGCGAGGGATATGGCTGGGGACCGGAACTGGAAGCCGCCATGGTCCGGGCCATCCGGGATACGCTATCGCCGCGCTTCATCCCCGACCGGTTCATCGCCGCACCAGCGATACCGCGGACCCTTTCCGGCAAGAAGCAGGAACTGCCGGTCAAGCGGCTTTTCCAGGGCTGGCCCATGGCGAAGGTCATTGATCCCAGCCTGACCGAAAACCCCGCAATCATCCCCTGGTACGTCGCGCAGGCCATAGCCTGGCGGGGGGGAACAGGCCCGGCTGGGAAAGGCTCATGAACATGCAACTCACCGTCTGTCTTCCCTCCCGGCTTCTGGCGCCGATGGTGGCAGCCATAGCGGCCGTTATGCTCGCCCTGCCCTCCCCCGCCGCGGCGCTGGCGGCGCTCGCCCCGACGGCGGACGCGGCCCGCTGCGAAGCGCTCGTCCGGCTGCGCCGCCAGGACACGACGATCATCAGCGCGACGATGATACCCCGGGGGACGGCGATTCCGCACCTTCCCGGCGCATCGGACCTGCCTTCCTTCTGCCGCGTGGTCTCCCATGTACGGTCAGAGCCAGGTTCGGATATCGGCGTCGAACTGTGGCTGCCGGTGGAATGGAACGGCATCTTCCACGGCAACGGCAATGGTGGGTTCGCCGGATTGCTGCAGAGCGGCTATGCCGGCATGGCCCGCGGGTTGCGGCGTGGTCATGCCGTGGTGACGACCGACACGGGAACGGCCCCCGCGACGCCGCTGGACGGCGACCCGCTGGTCGGACAGCCGCGCAAATGGCGCGATTGGGGCCGGCTTTCCACCCATGTGATGACCGTGACGGGCAAGGCCATCGCCGCCGCCTATTACGGTCGGGGTGCGGAACGGTCCTATTATACCGGCTGTTCGACGGGTGGTCAGCAGGGCCTGATCGAGGCGCTTCACTATCCGCAGGATTATGACGGCATCCTGGTCGCCGCCCCCGTCATCAACTGCACCTGGGGCCATGCGGCAGTATTATGGAACTATGCCACCGCCCATCGCACGCCTGAAAGCCTCCTATCGGAGGCCAAGCTGCGCCTGCTGAACGACGCGGCCATCGCGCGCTGCAATGGAAGCGGGCATGGGCAAGCGGGGGATGCCTTCGTCACCGATCCGCTGGCATGCCGCTTCGACCCGGCGGAACTGGGCTGCAAAGGAACGGACAATGGCCAGTGCCTGACACCGGCGGAGGTCGCGACGGCACGCGCCTTCTATGACGGACCGACCGGCAAGGATGGGCGCCCCGTCTTCTTCGGCTGGTTGCCAGGCAGCGAGGCGCCAGGGAAATACGGATGGTCCTTCCTGCAAAGCCCGCTCAAGGGACAGCCGCCCTTCGGCAGCCTGTTCAAATGGGTTTTCGGTGCCGACTGGGATTGGCGCGGCTTCGACCTCGACCGTGACATGCCAAGGATCGACGCCGCCCTGAGCGACATCGTCAATGACGCGACAAAGGGCAGCCTGCAGGCATTCAAGGCGCGCGGCGGAAAGCTCATCATCTATCATGGCTTGGCCGACACGCTGGTCCCGCCGGGCCAGTCGGTGGCGTTCTACGACCGGCAGGTAGCGGAACTGGGTGGCTTGGCGCAGGCCGAAGAGGCGGCGCGGCTGTTCATGGCGCCCGGCCTGATGCATTGCGGTGGCGGCACCGGTCCCGACGCGTTCAATTCGGCGGCCGGCAGTACGCCCCTTCCCCCCGTCGCCAGTTCCAGCCACGACCTGTTCTCCGCCCTGATCGAATGGACCAATGGAGGCCCCGCCCCCGAACAGGTTGTCGCCACGAAATACGCGGCCAGCGACGGGAAAGCGATCGCGTTTCAGCGCAAGCTGTGCGCGTACCCGCGGCAGCCCCTGCATGATGGACGCGGATCGACCGGTTCAGCCGACAGCTTCACCTGCTCACCCCGACCAGACAGTTCGAAGGCCGAAGGCTCCGGCGATTGAAGTCGTTCGCGATTGGCTCAAGAACGGCGGCCTCCGGCTGGTCCGTCAAACCATCGACCGGCAGCATAGGCGACCGTTACGGCTGCGCCCACGTTCCACTTGGCAGGTGCATCCGAAACTGCGTCAGATATCGAACCTCACCCCCTGGGCCAGCGGCAGGGCGCGGCCGTAATTCACCGTATTGGTCGCGCGCCGCATATAGGCCTTCCAGGCATCGGAGCCGGACTCGCGCCCGCCACCCGTATCTTTCTCGCCACCGAAGGCCCCGCCGATTTCCGCACCCGAGGGGCCGATATTGACATTGGCGATGCCGCAATCCGACCCGCGGACGGACAGGAAGGTTTCCGCCTCCCTTATATCGTTGGTGAAGATCGCGGAGGACAGACCCTGGGGCACGGCATTGTGCTGGGCCAGGACCGCGTCGAAATCGCTGTAGCGCATCACATAGAGGATCGGCGCGAAGGTTTCCTTCTCCACCGGCCCGCACTGTCCGGCAATCTCGACCAGGGCCGGGCGGACATAATAGGCGTCAGGACCGAAGCCTGCCTCCACGCGATCCCCACCGCACAGGATACCGCCGGCCGCCAAAGCCTCGGCCAGGGCCACCTGCTGCGCCTGGAATGCCTGCCGGTCGATCAGCGGGCCGACAAGATTGCCCTCCAGCAGCGGGCTGCCCACCGGCACGCTCGAATAGGCTTGTTTCAGGCGCGGCACGAAGCTGTCATAGAGGCTGTCATGCACAAAAAGGCGGCGCAGGCTGGTGCAGCGCTGGCCGGCCGTGCCCATCGCCGCGAAGGCGATACCGCGCAGCGCCAGATCCAGATCGGCCGTCGGCGCCACGATCGCGGCATTGTTGCCGCCCAGTTCCAGGATGGCGCGGGCAAAGCGCGCGGCCAGCCGGGGGCCGACGATGCGCCCCATCGCCGTCGACCCGGTGGCCGACACCAGCGGCACATGACGATGATCAACCAGCACTCCACCCACCTCGCGCCCACCGATCAGCAAGCCGGACAGCCCGTCCGGCGCCGCCCCGCCATCGGCACGGAACCGGTCCACGGCACGGGCGAACAGGGCATCCACGGCCAACGCCGTCAGTGGCGTCTTCTCCGACGGCTTCCACACCACCGCATTGCCGGCCACCAGGGCCAGGGCGGCGTTCCAGACCCAGACGGCCACGGGGAAATTGAAGGCGGAGATGATGCCGGTGACACCCAGCGGGTGCCAGGTCTCCATCATCCGGTGCTCCGCCCGCTCCGTGGCGATGGTCAGCCCATGCAGCTGACGCGACAGACCTACGGCGAAGTCGCAGATATCGATCATCTCCTGCACCTCGCCCAGGCCTTCGGAGATGATCTTACCGGCCTCGATGGAGACGAGGCGGCCCAGCGCCTGCTTGTGGGTGCGCAGTTCCTCCCCCAGCAGGCGCAGCAATTCCCCCCGCCGGGGGGCCGGCACCAGCCGCCATTGCAAGAATGCCTGATGGGCAGCATCGATGACCGCAGCCGCCTCCATGGCATCGGCGTCGCGCACCTGCGCCAGGACCTCGCCGCTGACCGGTGAGCGGGCGGCCAGGGTGCCATCCAGATAGCGGTCCTTGTCCACGCCGAACCGGTCCAGCAGGGACAGGGTCTCGGCAACCAGGGAAGTCGGATTAGAAGTCATGGTCGGGTTCCTCAGGGATGAAGGGAGTTCAGCAGATGGGCCAGCAGCGCCTCCATCGGATGGCGAGGCCGGAAGCCCGCCATCCGGTGGGTCTGGCAACGACAGGAAAAGCCCGTGGCAAGCACGCGGTCGGCCGGTATAGCGGCCAGTTTTGGTCGCCAGCTCATCTCGAACAGCCGGGCCGACAGGTCGGCATGTTCCCGCTCATGCCCGAACAGGCCGGCCATGCCGCAGCAACCGGTCGCCTGGACCTCCAGGGTCAGGCCGAAGGCGGCGAAGATGTCCTGCCAGTGACGGGGCGCACGGGGTGTCGATGACCGTTGGGTGCAATGCGCGAACAGGCGGAAGGGGGCACCCGCCGCTGCCCCTTTCGGCACCCGGATACGCCCGGCGGCGATCTCCCCCGCCAGGAAATCCTCCAGCGCCAGGATGCGCCTTCCATCGGCGCGGGGTGGTGCGTCCTGGCGGTATTCGTGATCCTGCATCAGCAGGGCCACCGGTTCGATCCCGATAACCGGCAGGCCGGTTTCCAGCAACCGGCCCTGGAAATCGCGCGCCGCCTGCGCCACACCCGCGAACCGGTCCAGCATGCCCAGCACATGCAGGGCCTTGCCGTTGGGTCGCGCGGCGATCTGATGGACCCTGTAACCGAGCGCTGACAGCAGGTCGCGTACCGCATGCACAACGGCACCATCGAAGCTGCCGGTGAACCTATCCTCCAGCAGCAGTACGGTTCGTGC
>NZ_JBLTYX010000021.1:0-112080 GCF_048066115.1 Niveispirillum sp. KHB5.9
GGGGCGTAGGTCAGGTCGAGGCGTCAGCCGAGCCCTGACGGCAAAGGCATGGGGCTTGTTCTGTCAGGGCTCGCCTTCGGCTCGACCTGACCTACGGATCTGGGTCAGGCGGCGGCGGAACGGTCGGCGGCGAGCAGGGCACGGACGCGGGGGATGACATGCTCACCCACGCGATAGGCCTCCTCCAGGTGCGGGTTGGCCCCCAAGAGGAACCGGTCGATGCCGGCGCGGGCATAGTCGGCCAGGGTGGCGGCCACGGTCTCGTACCCGCCGACCAGACCCACGCCTTCCTCCCCGCGCAGCGCGGCAAAACCGGCCCACTGGCCGTCGGTCTGGCGGAAACTGTCGAAGTCGGGGCGGTCGGCTTCTTCACCGGTCAGGGTCACGGTGCGGCTGCCCGCCGCCTCCCACTGTCGGCGTAGATGGGTCCAGGCGGCCTCGTCCGAATGGCGGGCGATGATATCGGCGGCCAGACCGAAGCGAACCTCCCGGCCGGACGCCCGGGCGCGGATATCGGCGATGCGGGCCTTCAACTGGTCCAGCGGGGCCGGGGTCAGCAGGTAGATGTCGGCATGGCGGGCGGCCAGCTCCAGCTCCCCCTCCGTATCCCCCGACAGGTGGATTTCCGGCAGGGGCTGGCCCGCCAGGGGACCGGCGAAGCCGCCCTTTTCCACTTCGTAATAGGCACCCTTGTAATCGAAGGGCGTGTCGCTCCAGAAGCCCTTGACGATGTCCAGGAACTCGCCGGTGCGGGCCACCTGCTCCTCGCGCGACCGCGAACGGCCATGCCAGGCGCCGTTCTGCCCATCATCGATGTGCAGGTGCCAGGCCAGCCGGCCGGCGGTCAGACGCTGGAAACTGGTGGCGATCTTGGCGGCATAGACCGGGGCGATGAACTGTGCCGGGAAGGAGGGCAGCAGCTTCAGCCGGCGGATTTCCCGCGCCAGCGCGCCGGCGACGATCAGCGGCTCTTCCCCGGCGGCGGTCTGCGGGATCGACAGCCCGTCGAACCCGGCCAGTTCCGCCGCGCGGGCCACCTGGACCAGCAGGTCGTAATAGGTGAAGCCGTCGCGGCGCGTGCCGGTGCGGGCGTAATCATGCCGGTGGCCGGTGGCGGGCGTGTAATCGCCCCGGTTCCAGTCCTGACGGTCGGCGGCGCGGCCATCGCCCTGGGGCGGAAGGCGCCAATAGAATTCGGTGGTCATCGCGGATACTCCATCCAAGCCCGCCCGGATCTCCTGGACCCACGGCGCGACTTCTGTTATATTGGAGAAACTGTCCGCTAAATTCACACCACCGGCGACGGCGTGTCAATATATTTTACACAATGATGTTATAGTGGATGGTGGATTTTACCCAACCGCCTGGGCATAGGTGATGACCATGTACATAACCGCCTCTTCCTCGCCGGGATTGGCGTAGGAATGGGGCAGGTCGGCGTTGAACCAGGTGGCATCGCCGGCATCCAGCGTCACATGGTCCATGCCGACGCTGATCTCGATCCGACCCTTGGTGACCACGATATTCTCGATGGTGCCGGGTGCGTGGGCGCTGGCCTTTTCCAGGCTGCGCGGCTTCATCACCAGTTCGTAGAATTCGGTCTTGCGGTCGCCCTCGAACGGGAACAGGGCGCGCGAGGTGAAGCTGCCATCCTTGGAGGTCAGCAGCTTGGCATCCGCCGCCCGCATGACGCGCAGATTGGCCCGCTCCCCGCCGCCCATCAGCGTGGAAAACGGGATATCCAGGGCGGACGTGATCTTCCACAGCAGGCCGATGGTCGGCATGGACCGGCCGGTTTCGATCTGGCCGATCATGGCGCGGCTGACGCCGGCGGCTTTGGCCAGCGCCTCCAGCGACAGGCCGCGCTTGGTGCGGATACGCTTCAGGTTGGCGCCGATCAGTTCGCCCAGCTCATCCGCACTGGTGTCGGGCTTCACCGCTTCCAGCGTGTCGTCCAGCATCTCGTCCTTGGCCATGGCGCAGCCCCGTTCCGCATCACAAGGGTTGTAAAGGCAGCATGGCACAGGATGCAAAAACATCCACTATATTTTACAAACGTATGTTATAACGTCCATCCAATATAGCGGCACTTTCGGCCCGAACGCCCGCCCCTGCGGTTTACAAGAGCCGCACCGGACTTGGCAAGCCGCGTGCCTGCATTTTCCTTGAGCTTCCGGAGCCTTTCCATGTCGAGCCGCCAAAGCGCGCATCCCGTATCCGCCCAATTCACCGACCGCTGGTCCGCCCGTTCCCTGACGGGGGAGGCGATCGACGACAGCGACCTGCTGACCCTGTTCGAGGCGGCGCGGTGGGCGCCGTCCGGTTTCAACCAACAGCCCTGGCGCTTCGTCTATGCCAAGCGCGACACGCCGCATTTCCCGCTGTTCCTGGAACTGCTGGCGGAGACCAACCGCGCCTGGGCCGCCAAGGCGGCGGCCATCGTCTTCGTGTTGTCGGAGAAGCGGTTCGAGCGCAATGGAGAATGGCATGACAGCACCTCGCACGCCTTCGATACCGGTGCCGCCGCTTTCAGCCTGTCCTTGCAGGCCAGCCTGCTGGGCTGGAACAGCCGCACGGTGGGCGGCATCAACCGTGGGGCGGCGAAGGAGGCACTAGGCGTGCCGGATGATTACGCCATCAATGTCGCCATCATCATCGGCAAGCGCGGCACGGTGGAGGAACTGCCGGAGAAGTTCCGGGCGCGCGAGGTGCTGAGCGACCGGTTGCCGCTGGACAGGATCGTGGCGGAAGGGCGGTTCGTGGCCTGATACGCAACACCGTGAAACGGGGTTGAGGGGGGCGTTGCGCGGGGATGGGCTTCCTGTTCCGTGCGGCGTTCCTGCGCAACCGGGTGAAACGGTTGTGGCGGTGGTGTTGCACAGGTGCTGGCAGCGTACGCTACGCAACATCGTGAAACGCCGTTGAATGCGACGTCGCACAGGGAATGTCCTGCGCAACGCCAATAGCCACGCGCGGAGACGCATGGTGGAAAAAGCCGGAATTCGAGTGATTACGGTCCGCAGGATAGCGCGGAATTGGGGCGGGTAACAAGAGAAACCGGGGCCCGTCCTGCGACGGGCCCCGATCCCTATCAGCCCCGGCTGTTCAACAGCTTGCGGGCCTCTTCCAGCGGCCTTGGATCGGCCCAGGCATGCAGGTCGAAATCATGGTCCAGGAAACCATGGACCCAGAGGAACTTCTTCTGCTGGTCGAACAGGGTCAGGCGTTCCTCGGACAGGTCGGGATGCAGGCTCTTGTTGAAGTCGGCACCATAGGCCTCCGTCACCGCATCCCGGCTGCCGCGGGTTTCGTCCTGAAGGATGTCCTTCACCCCTTCCAGATTGCCGGCGGCCCAATCGGCGGCGCGCAGGGTCTGGGCCAGGAAGCGGACCACCAGGTCGAAATGCTTTTCCAGCAGGTGATTGTTGACGGTGATCGGGCGCGGGGTGCCGTTATTCACCCGGAACCGGCGTTCGGGCAGCTTGTCCAGATCGATGCCGACCACGACGCCATACTGCTTGGCGGCATCGACGGCGGACGCACCTTTCACATAGACGGCATCGACATGGCCGGCCGCCAGCGCGTCCAGCGCCCAGAGTGCGCGCACGCCCTCGCCACGCGGATCATTGCCGCCAGCCAGATCGGCACCACGGCCATTGGCGCGGCCCGACCCGACCTCCACGAATTCGACATCGTCGAAGGTCAGGCCGGCGAAGGCCAGCGCCCCCTTGTAACCATGCAGCGACATGCCACGGGCGATGGAGGTGCCGCGCACATGGTCGGGGATGGGGTTGGCGTTGTAGCTGGGCAGGGCCAGCTTCTTGCCCTTCAGATGCTTGGGCTCGGTGATGCCGCTGTTGGGACGGACCAGGATGGATTGCCATTCATCGATCCAGGTCAGGCCGATCAGGCGGGTCGGCGCCCCTTGGGCCCGTGCCCCCAATGCCAACATATTACCACCCTCGCGGATCAGCGAGGGCAGGTCATGGTCGTAATGATGGCGGCGCAGCTGCTGCTGGCCGGTTTCCTGCAGGGTTTCCAGTTCGATCTTGTCATTGGTGAACTCTCCCCCCAGCCAGCCCAGCTTGTAGGCCAGACCCGTGGCGGTGGGCACGGGGCAGCGTGTGAACCAGATCTTGTCGAGCGTGCTGTTATCGGCCACGGGGGCCTGGGCGTGGATGTCGGGCATGGTGGATTCCTTATGATGCAAGGATTGTTGCGGGCACAGGCGGGCCGGCAACGTCGGCAAGGGTGCGCGACGTAGGCGAAAGGGCCGTGCAGGCGGGAATGGATGGTGATTTAACGCCTATACGTCTAATATATTAGACGACACTGTGCAAGCGACAATCAGCGGCGAGGCGTTCAGGATTGCGCCAGAGCGATGGCGCAGAAGGCCCGGTCGATGGCTGCCGCCGCCGCATCCCGGTCGCGGGCAGGCAGGGGCGGCGGGGTGGGGTCCAGCCGTTCGGCCAGGAACCGGTCCAAGACGGGGTCGTGGGGCTGCCGATCCTGTTCCCCGCCATTGGCCTTGCGGGCCACCAGGTCGGCGACGCGGGAACGCACATCGTCAGACGGCGTCAGGCCGGCCAGCAACGAGGGCATGTCCATCGGCGGTGGTGCATGCCGCCTGACCAGCCATTCTAGGCAGCAGGCGGCGCGCAGGGCATAACAATAATCCTTGGGCCGGGCGGCATCACCGCCTTCGCGCACCTTTTCCAGGCTGCGCCGGCCCAGATGCAGGTAATGGCCGGCCAGCGCATTGGGATCGGCGGCATCCGCCACCAATTGCCGGATGGTGGTGACGGACGGCGCCTCTGGCTGATAGGAGATGGGGGAGGACAGCCATTCCAGCAGGGCGGCATTGGAGCGCAGGGACAGTTGCAGCGCCTTGCGCAGGTCCCAGCCGCCAATATCCAGGACCGGGTCGATGGGCCGTTCGATCACGTCACGCTGCGGCGTCACCGACAGATAGTCGGCGACGGGGCGCAGATAGACGAAGCGCACGTCATAATCGCTGTCGCGCGATGGGAAGCCCCAGGACCGGCTGCCGGATTCGATGGCGAACAGGATGGTGACCCTGTTCTCCGCCGCCATCCGGTCCAGTTCCGCCTGGACCCGGACGCGCATGGCGGGATCGATGGCTTCATGGCTCATCTCGTCAGGCTCCGTCGCAGATGCGGGCGCGGTGGGCCCGCAGGACCAGCGTTTCCATATAGTCCATGTCCGGCTGGTCGGGCAGGGGGGAGGCGGTGGCCGCCGCTTCCGCCTGTGCCATCAGGGCTTCCACCATTTCCTCCACCCTGTCCACGGGCACCAGCCCCTGGCGGATGGACAGGATTTCGGCGGCGTCGGGCAGGGGCAGGGTGATGTGGCCGCTGGTCAGCAGTTCCAGCGTCTGCCGGCCGATCCGCACGGCGTGCGCCATGCTTTTCCAGTCGATGCCGCCGGCGGCGGCGGTATCCAGGCTGCGGCGGCCATAATCGGCCAGCAGCCGTTCCACCACATCGCGCGCATTGCGGATGCCAGCCTGGAAGGACAGTTTCTTGCCGCAGACCTCTAGATGGCGGACCCGGTTGCCACCCGGCATGTCCAGATCGACGAAGCCGATATGGGGACCGGTATCGGCCAGACCCGCCTGCGGGTCGGCCGTGCCCAGGGCGGCACCCGGCCCGTGGAGCGCCTCCGCCGCGTTCAGCCAGTCGAGCGCCAGACGGGCGGCATTAAGGCGCTGGCCACGCTCACCGAAACGGTGGGCCTGACGCTGGCAATAGCGCAGGGCGGCTTCGACCTTGCGCGACAGGAAACGGTGGCGGTTGGCCTGGATTTCCCGCCAAAGCGGGTGCGGCGCGCCGATCAGGGCACTGTCGGGGGCGAACAGCATCTCCAGCGCCAGGGTCTGGCCTTCCGCCAGCAGGTCCAGATAGCGCTGCAGGCTGAACAGGTCGCGGTCGATGGCGCCGGGGGCGTTCTTCTGCCCATGGGCCTTGTCCGGTCCTTCATTGATGGTGGCGGGGACGCGTTGCAGCAGGATGTCGCGGACGGCGGGCAGAAACACGCCCTTGTAATCCAGATCGGATTGCGGGGTGGCCGTGCCGTAGAGGTGCGAGCCGCCCCACATTTCCACGATCAGTTCCACGGCCGGTCCCCGCAACCCGTCACATCCCAGTCATGGGGGTACCCGACATCGGCGGCGGGTGCAATGATGGTCACCCCACCGGCACCGCCCCCGATACTAGCCCAAGTGTATTCGCCTCATACGCCCGGTAGAGCCCGGCATAGGCACCGCCGGCGCCGATCAGGGCCTGGTGGCTGCCGATTTCCACGACGCGGCCCTGGCGGATCACGGCGATGCGGTCGGCGTCGCGGATGGTGGCCAGGCGATGGGCGATGATGATCGATGTGCGGCCTTCACACAGGCGGCGCAAGGCGCGCTGGATGCGGCGTTCGGTGTGGACATCCACGGCCGATGTCGCCTCGTCCAGCACCAGCACGGCCGGGTCGGCGATATAGGCGCGGACCAGGCAGACGAGTTGGCGCTGGCCCAGGCTGAGATGGCTGCCCATGGGGCCGACCTGGGTTTGGTAGGCGTGCGGCAGGCTTTCCAGCACTTCATCCGCACCCAGATCGCGGGCAGCGGCGATCAGATCGTCGTCGCTGGCGCCGGGGCGGGCCAGGCGCAGATTGTCCAGGATGGTGCCACCGAACAGGACATTGTCCTGCAACACCACGCCGACATGCCGGCGCAGGCTGCGCTGTGACAAGGTGCGGACATCATGGCCGTCGATGGTCACCGCCCCGCCATTGGCGTCGTAGAAGCGGGTGAGAAGCTGGACCAGGGTGCTTTTGCCATGGCCGGTGGGGCCGACGATGGCCAGCACTTCGCCGGCCTTGATATGCAGGTCCAGTTCCTTGATCACCGGTTCCGGGCGGCGCGGGTCATAGGCGAAGCGGACATTGTGGAAGCCGACATCACCGCGCACGGCGGGCAGATCGACGGCATCGTCGGCATCAACGATGTCGGGCTTGGTATCCAGGGTCAGGAAGATGCGCTGGGCGCAGGCGGAGCCATTGGCATAGCGTTCGAACAGGTCGTTCAACTCCTGCAGGGGCCCTAAGAACTGGAACACGAAGAACAGGCTTTGCGCCAGTTGCCCCACCGTGATCTCCCCCAGCGCCAGGCCGCGGGCACCGACCACCAGCATCACCGCCATGCCGGCCGTGGTCAGCACGGCGGTGAAGGGGGCGAACCAACCGGCGCGGATATTGCCGCTGACCAGGGCCCAGGAAAAATCCCTTACCAGCCAGGAGTAACGGTCCCAGTTCTGCTGTTCGCGCACCATCTGCTGGATCAGGCGCACACCCGACACGCTTTCCACCAGATGCGCGGTGAAGCGGCTGCGCGCCTCCGCCACCCGCGCCCAGTTGCGTTGCGACACCCGCTTGAACAGGATGGTGGCGCCGACCAGTACGGGCACGATGCCGGCCAGGGACAGGAACAGGTCGTGGCTGATGGTCCAGAGCAGGATGCCGGCCAGCCCGCAGCGCAGCAGGGCGGACAGCAGCTCCGGCGGACCCTGGATCAGCAGGGGTTCCAGCGTGTCGACATCGCGGTCGACGCGGGAGATGATGCGGCCGGCCTTGGTACGGTCGAAATAACCGACGCTGAGCCCCTGGACATGGGCGAAGACCTGGATGCGCAACCCGTTCAGCACCTTGAGTGCCGCCGTGCTGGCCAGATAGCGCGACAGGCCGCCCAGGGCGAAGCGTAGGGCCCAGGTGGTGAACAGGCCGATGGCGGCCCAGAGGATAACCTGATTTTGCGTCTGCCAATGGTCGCCGACCTTGATGAAACCATGGTCGATGACATAGCCGATGAAGAAGGGCCGCAGGAACACGGCCACGGCCAACAGTGCCTCGATCCCGATGACCGCCGCAATACGGTGGCTTACGGGGCCGAGCAGCGGCAGGAGGCGTTTGGCCATGGATCGGTTCAGCGACTGTTTGGCCAGATGCTCCTCGATCTCGATATCGGACAGGGCTTTCAGATTGCGGTTGGGCGGCATCGTCAGATCCCCATCAGATCGCGATAGGCTTGATTGGTGGCGGCCAGCTCCTCATGCGTGCCGCTGGCGGCGATGCGGCCATCGGCCAGCAGCAGCACCCGGTCGGCCATCAGGATGGTCGAGAGTTTGGAGGAGACGACCAGCAGGGTGACGTCGCGCAGGCCCCGGATATTTTCCAGCACGCGGCGTTCGGTGGCGGCGTCCAGCGCGCTGGTGGCGTCGTCCAGGGCCAGGATGGAGGCACCGGACAGCAGCGCGCGGGCCAGGCATAGGCGCTGGCGCTGGCCACCCGACAGGGTGACGCCCCGGTCGCCCAGACGCGTGTCGAAGCCGTCGGGCAGATGGTCCAGGATTTCCTCACCCGCCGCCAAAGCCAGAGCGTGGTGCAAATCCTCGTCGCTGGCCTCCGGCTTGGCGAAGCGCAGATTGGCGGCGAGACTGTCGGAGAACAGGAAGCTTTCCTGCGGCACGACATGCACGTGACGGCGCAAAGACCCGGTTTCCAGCACGCGGATATCGGCCCAGCCGCGCGTGTCGGACCCGACCAGGATCGACCCGCCATCGATATCGGCCAGACGCGGCAGCAGGCTGAGGATAGCGCTTTTGCCCGATCCGGTATTGCCGACGATGGCCACGATCTCCCCTGGATCGGCCCGCAACGACAGGTCGCGCAGGATGTCGCGACCACCACCAGGGGCGGCCAGCCGCACCCGTTCCAGGCGGATGCCCAGCAGGCCGGCGGCCAGGGTGCGGTCGCCGGGCTTGATCGCCGGTTCCTCATCCAGTAAATCCCAGATGCGGCCAGCGGATGCGCGGGCATCGGCGAAGGTCTGGATGACGGTGCCGATGCCTTCCACCCGCAGGACCAGGGTGTTGGCGGCCAGCAATGAAGCCACCAGCCCGCCCACCGTCAACTGGTCCGTCCCCACCAGCAGCGCGCCGTAACCCAGCACCCAGACATGGGAGATGGCGACGATGGTCTGTGGCAGGGGGATGTTGCGGGTGGCATAGGCGATGGCGTCGCGCGCGGCGTCGGTGAAGCGGGTGACCTGGGCCTGGAAGCGGCCGATGCGGGTTTCCTCCAGCCCGAAGGCCTTGACCACGCGCACGCCGTTGATGCCTTCCGACAAATCCTGGTTCACGGCGTCGTACGCCTCACCCACCACGCGGTCGAGCGCCACCAGCCGGTCGGCCTGGCGCATCAGCACGGTCAGGCCGGTCAGCATGGCCAGCAGCGGTACGATGCCCAGGGTGGGCGCGTACCAGAACAGGATGGCGACGGAGGAGACGAGCACCATGCCCGTTTCCACCACCTGCCGCCAGAAACCGACCAATGCGTCGCGGACCTTGTCGCTGTCGCGGGTGGTGCGGGTGATCAACTCACCGATGCCGTGGCGCCAGTGATAGGTGAGATCCAGGCGCTGCACCTGGGACAGGATGCGCTCGCGTATCAGCGTCAGCAGTTCCTGGCCGATGATCAGGGCCAGCACGCCCGCCCCGTACTGTATGGCCGAACGCAATGTGGCCAGCCCGATCAGGGCCGCCAGCCAGAACCAGGCCCGGTCGAAATCCAGCCCGCCGTCGGGCAGGAGCTTTACGACCTGCCCGTTGCGCACCTCGTCCACCGCGTGGCCGATCAGCCATTGCTGCCAGGCCATGGAGCCGTTGACGATGGCGTACAGCAGCGCGGTGGCCGTGAAGCGCACCGGCATCTCCCGGTAGATGGCGAGCAGGCGCAGCAGGGGCGAGGCGGCCAGGAAGGGTTTGGTGGTCGCCATGATATTTCCGTTCGAAATAGGAATGACGGAACGCGGATTACTCCGCCGCCTCGGCGAACTTCGCCTTGCGCCCGCGCACCAGGGGGATGACTTCCTCGCCGATGCGGTAGGCTTCCTCCAGATGCGGGGAGCCGGCCAGGATGAAGCCTTCGACGCCGAGATTGATCAGCGTGTCGATGCGCGCCGCCGCCGTCTCATACGATCCGACCACGCCCAGGGGCGTGCCCTGGCCGCCCAGGACGCCCAGGCCGGAGAAGAAACCGTCGATCTGCAAATCCTTGGGGTCCTTGTCGCGCGAGGGGACAAGGTGCGGGGGCAGGGGCGAGCCGATGCCGTCGCCGCGGCCACGGGCCTTCAGCTGGCGGTCGCGTTCGTCCCAATCGACATTGGTCCAGGCGCGGCGCACCTCGTCCCAGGCTTCCTCTTCCGTCTCCCGCGCCAGGATGTTGAAGCGCACGGCGGGTTTGACCTTGCGGCCTTCCTTCGACGCCAGTTCGCGCACCCGGTCGAACTTGATGCGCAGGTTTTCCAGCGGTTCCATATGGGTCAGGTTGAAATCGGCATGCTTGCCCTGGGCCTCTAGTGCGGCATTGGACGAGCCGGCGAAATAGAGGCTGGGGAAGGCCTGGCCGGCCAGGGGGGTGGGCAGCTGGGCATTGTCCAGCTGGAAGAATTTTCCCTGATAGGAGAAGGGCTTGCCTTCCCACAGACCCTTGAACACATCCAGGAACTCGGTGGTGCGGGTATAGCGGTCATCATGGGCGATGCGATCGCCCCACCAGAGCTGCGACGGGCCGCCGCCGCCGGTGATGATGTTGAAATTCAGCCGCCCGCCCGACAGGCGCTGCAGACTGGCCGCTGCCTTGGCAGCGTAAGCGGGGTCGATCCAGGCCGGCTGGAAGGCGATCATGAATTTGAAGGCCTTGGTGTGGCGCGCGATGGCCGCACCGATCACCCAGGGATCGTCGGTATTGGGAAAGGACGGCACCAGACCACCATCGAAGCCGGCCAGTTCCGCCGCCCGCGCGATTTCCAGCAGATGGTCGTGATAGGGGATGCCGTCGGGCTGTTCCCCGCCGACCAGACCGGGCGCCTGATTGCCCGCCTTCAGCGGACCCCAGTCGCCGCGCGTGTCATGCGGCAGGGAGACGTCGGCGCGATCGCCATGCGTGGGCAGGCGCCAGTGGAACTCAACCATCGAAACCTCCATCGATACCGTCCTGGCTCACCAATTCGGCCGGGGCGGTGTCTGGAGGAAGAATGACAATATAACAGACATAATGCAATTATAATGTACGACACGCCGTCGTTATAACAGATGCCATCCCTGCGTCCGGCGCGGTTGAATGACAATATATTGCCTGATATGGGGTTATATTGACATCGAAAAATCCGACCCGGACGGCAGAAAATGGCGCCAGCCCAAGCGACCGATGACTGGAAAAGCCTGCCCACGCTGGATGCGCGCGGCATGCCACGGGTGCTGGCGCGGCTGGCCGGTCTGGCCTGGCGCCATCCGGGCCGGTGCTTGGCGGCGCTGGGCTGCGCCCTGCTGTCGGCGGTGCTGGGGCTGGTGACGCCGGGGCTGCTGGCGGCGGCGGTGGACCGGGCGCATGGGCTGCTGTCCGCCGGTGGGGCCGGGCAGGAGCAGGCGGTTTCGGCGCTGTGGTTCATCGCCCTGCTGACGGTGGCCGCCGGGCTGGGGCGCGGTATCGCCACGGGGCTGCAGGGTTATTTCGGGGAATATGTGGCGCAGCGCGTTGGGCTGGACCTGCGGCTGGAATTTTTCCGGAAATTGCAGGGGCTGGGGGCCGCCTATCATGACGGCATGCATTCCGGCGAACTGATCACGCGCGGCATGCTGGACCTGGAGGGGGTGCGCACCTTCCTGGAATCGGGGCTGCTGCGGCTGGTGGTGCTTTTGCTGCTGGTCGGGGTGGGAAGCTGGCGGTTGCTGCATGTCGATGCGGTGACGGGGGCGCTGGCCCTGTCCTTCGTGCCGTTCGTGGTGTGGCGGGCGACGCGGATGGGCGCGCGGTTGCGCGTGTCCTGGGTGCGGTTGCAGCAGCTGATGGGCCGCATCACCCGCACCATGGAAGAGAATTTGCAGGGCGTGCGCGTGGTGCGCGCCTTTGCCGGTACGGATTTCGAGATGGCGAAGTTCGACCAGGCATCGGAAGCCGCCTTGCTGCTGTCCAACCGCCGCATCACGCTCAGGACCGGGTCGGTGACCATCATGAACCTGGCCTATTATAGCGCCATGGCCGCCGTGCTGCTGATCGGCGGACAGCGAGTGGCGGCGGGGCTGCTGTCGGTGGGCGGGCTGACGGAAATCCTCGCTTTCATGACCATCCTGCAACAGCCGGTGCGGCAGGTGGGCATGGTGGTCAATTCCAGCGCGCGGGCGGCATCTTCGGGCGCGCGGCTGTTCGAGGTGTTGGACCAAAGGCCCGACATCGTGGAGAGGCCGGACGCACCCGATCTGAAGGTGGGTGAGGGGGTGCTGCGGTTCGAGAATGTCGGGTTTGCCTATCCGGGCGGGGCGACGGCCGCCGTGACGCTGAAGAATATCAGCTTTGCAGTGCGGCGGGGCCGCAGCCTGGGCATTGTCGGCCCGCCGGGCAGCGGCAAGTCCACCATCGCCAAGCTGATCCCCCGTTTCTACGACGTCGATAGCGGTCGCATCACCATTGATGAGCAGGATATCCGCGATGTCAGCCTGTCGTCGCTGCGCCGGGCGGCGTTGGTGGTGCAGCAGGATGTGTTCCTGTTCGACATCTCCATCGCCGACAATATCGCCTATGCCGATCCCGAGGCGGGGCGGGAGGCGATCGGGGAGGCGGCGGAGACCGCCCAGTTCCATGATTTCGTTGCCACTCTGCCCGAAGGCTATGACAGTTCGGTGGGGGAGCGCGGGGTGGGCCTGTCGGGCGGGCAGCGCCAGCGGGTGGCCATCGCCCGCGGCCTGCTGGCCCGGCCGTCGGTGATGGTGCTGGATGACAGCACGGCGGCCATCGATGCGGTGACGGAGCGACGGCTGTCGGCGGCTTTGGACCAGGCGCTGGAGAATGCCGCCACCATCATCATCGCCCACCGCCTGGCCAGCCTGCGCCGGGCGGATGAGATCATCGTGCTGGACGAGGGCGGCATCGTGGAGCGCGGCAGCCATGAGGGGCTGCTGGCGCTGGACGGCCGCTACGCCGCGCTGTGGCGGTTGCAGAACGAGACGGCACCTTTGGCCCTGGAGACGGCGATATGAGTGTTTCCACCCTGATCACCCGGCGTCATGGGCAGGAGGAGCGCGACCTGGGTGACGAGGAGGGCTTTGCCCGCCTGGATGGCCAGGTCTTCCGCCGCTTCTGGAGTTTCGTGCGCCCTTATCGCCGGCAGCTGGGCGTGGCGCTGGGGTCGGTGCTGCTCTACACGCTGGCGCAGGTGGCGCTGCCGGTCAGCATCCGCCATGCGGTGGATGCGGCCGTGGGGCAGGGGACGGTGGGGCTGGATACGGCGCTGGCCCTGTTCGCCCTGCTGCTGGCGGTGAATGGCGTTTTCAGCTTCCTGCAGGAATGGCTGTCGGCGCGGCTGGCGCAGCGGGTGATCTTCGATCTGCGCCGCGCGATGTTCGCGCATCTGCAGGCGGTGTCGCTGTCCTTTCTGGACCAGATGCAGGTGGGGCGGCTGATGTCGCGCCTGCAGGGTGACGTCAATTCCTTGCAGGAATTCCTGGAACAGTCGGTGACGGCGCTGGGCGACCTGTTCCTGCTGGTCGGCATCACCGCCGTACTGTTATGGATGGATTGGAAGCTGGGCTTGCTGACCCTGGCGCTGCTGCCGGTGCTGGTTGGTATCCGGGCCTTATGGCTGCCCTGGGCACAGGCGCGGTTTAGGCGGGCGCGGGCCACATCGTCCATCGTCAATGCGGCCTTGGCGGAGAATATCGCCGGCATCCGTACCGTGCAGGAACATCGGCGGGAAGCGTTCAATCTGGGTATCTATCGCCGCAAGGCGGAGGATAATTTCAAGGCGCAGACGGATTCTGCCTGGGCGGGACAGCTGATGGTGCCGACGGTCGATGCGCTGACCGGGGCGGCCATGGCCATCATCATCGTGGTGGGCGGCAATGCCGTGCTTTCGGGCGACCTGAATGTCGGCGTCATGGTGGCGTACATCTTCTATGTGCAGCGCTTCTTCGACCCGATCCGTACCCTGTCACTGCAATATACGGTGCTGCAACGCGCCGTGACGGCGGGCCATCGCATCTTCGAGGTGCTGGATGTGCCCCTCACCATCCAGGACAAGCATGACGCCACGCCGCTGGGCGATGTGCCGCCATCGGTGGAACTGCGCCATGTCACGTTCGGGTACCGACCGGGATTGCCGGTGCTGCATGATATCGACCTGAAAGTGAAGCCGGGCCAGACATTGGCCCTGGTCGGGCCCACCGGGTCCGGCAAGTCATCCATCGCCGCCCTGGTGCATCGTTTCTTCGATGTCTGGGATGGGGAAGTGCGCATCGGCGGGCGCGACGTGCGTGACGTCACACAGGCATCGCTGGGTAAATCCATCGCCATGGTGTTGCAGGACCCGTTCCTGTTCACCGGCAGCATCCTGGACAATATCCGTTATCTTGACGGGACCGTCAGCCGGGAGCGGGTGGAGGAGGCCTGCCGCGCGGTCAGCGCCCATGATTTCATCATGCGCCTGCCCGATGGGTACGACACGCAGCTGGGCCAGCGCGGTGGCAACCTGTCGGTGGGCCAGCGGCAGTTGATCAGCTTCGCCCGCGCCCTGGTCGCCGATCCCAAAATCCTGATCCTGGATGAGGCGACGGCCAATATCGACAGTTTCACCGAACAATCGATCCAGAAGGCCCTGCGCGTGCTGTGCCGGGGCCGGACCAGCATCATCATCGCCCACCGTCTGGCCACCGTGCGCGATGCCGATATCATCGCCGTGCTGCGCCAGGGGCGGATTGTGGAACAGGGCAATCACGCCAGCCTGCTGGCCAAGGGCGAGCTGTATGCCCGGCTGCACGCCAGCAACCGCGCCGGTGACGAGCATTGATTTCACATAATCCACATTCCTGAAATGTTGTTCTGGATAAAATTTTCACATTTTCCACAAAGATGTTATTGCGGCGCATCATCCAATATATTAGACATGCATCTGTCATCCTGAAGTGACGGGATGGCGGGCCGGTGTCGCCAGTGGGGCGGCGGGTCCCGCGAACAAGGATGGATGTCGATGAGCGCCATCGCCGTGAAGGCAAAGACCAGCTGTTGATCGGGACCGCCGGCCGCATGCGCCCGTGAGCGCGCCGCCGGTCCGGTCCCCTGACAACAACCCCCCGGATAATCCGCATCCGTTATGGCAGGGGCGCCCCGATGATCGGCGCCGATGGGACGGGTGCGCCTTTCAAGACCGAATTCCAAGGATAAGAGAGAATGACCCGTACCCGCCGCCTGCTGCAATCCGTCAGCGCCCTGGCCCTGGTGGCCGTTCCCGCCGGTGCCTTTGCCAATGACGTGCCCGCCGGTGCCGCCCAGGTCGCGGAAGTGGCCGCCGACCCCACGGAAGTGGCGGAAGCCGGCATCATCGAGGACATCATCGTCTATGCCCAGCGCCGTGGCGAACGCGCGTCGGACGTGCCGCTGGCTTTGTCGGTGCTGACCGGCGAGGATTTGCTGAAGGCCGAACAGATCAAGACGACCAATGACGTGTTGCAGTTCGTGCCCAATGCCCAGGCATTGCAGCCGCACGGCCCCTCGCGCGCCCGCTGGTTCGTACGCGGCCTGGGCACCAACAATACCGGCAACAACACGGTCAACCCGCTGGGCATCTATTACGACGATGTCTATATCGCCGACATCGCCAACCAGGGGTACCCGCTGTACGACCTGGAACGGGTGGAGGTGCTGAACGGCCCGCAGGGCACGCTGTGGGGCAAGAATTCCAATTCCGGTGCCGTCAATTACGTCTCCAAGGCCCCGTCCTTCAACAAGGATGGCCATCTGAAGCTGGGCTTCGGCAGCTTCAACGAGAAGCAGCTGGAGGGCGCCGTCGGCGGCCCGGTGATCGGCGACAAGGTCGCGGCCCGTGCCGCCTTCTATTACAATGATTGGAACGGCTGGCAGAAGAATACCTTCACCGGTGGCCATCATCCGGGCGGCAGCGATGTCTCCGGCCGCGTGCAGCTGCTGTTCAAGCCGACCGAGGATCTGTCGATCCAGCTGAACGTGCATGGTCGCGATTTCTCCGGCGCGCAGCAAGGCTATCGCTACGCCCCCTCCACCTTCACCACGACGACGACCCCGGCCTGGCGGTCGGTCTATACCACCGGCTATGTGGTGGGGGACGAGGATGAGACGCATTGGGCCGATACCAGCCCGGAAAAGCTGAAGGCACGCGGCACCAATGCCAAGATCGTCTGGGATGGGGAGGGGTTCTCCGTCACCTCCATCACCGCGTATGAGGATAACAAGCAGGAGGTTGGGTCGGGTTCGGCCCCCATCCCGGCTGCCAGCCCCTTCTATAATAACGGCATTCCGTTCAGCCAGTCGGACACCGACTATGACAGCTGGCAAATCAGCGAGGAGTTGCGCATCACCTCCAACGATGACAGCAAGCTGACCTGGCTGGGCGGTCTCTATGCCTTCAAGGGTGTACTGGATAACCGCACGGTCCAGGCCTATTACGTACGTGGCAATCCCGGTTCCGCCACCGCGACCGGCAATGCCTGGGGCGCTGGGCCGCAATTTACCGACAGCGCCTATCGCCAGGAAACCAAGAGCATCGCCGGCTTCGGCAATCTTGGTTACAAGTTCACCGATGCGCTGAAACTGTCGGGTGGCGTGCGCTGGTCGCGGGAGACCAGCAGCTTCGACTGGGCGTACAGTGCGGCTAACATCGCCGGCACCCAGGCGACCTTCATCGCCAATCTGCCGCAGGTGAATTACCAGAGCTACGCACCCCGCGACCTGGTATTCACAGAGCGTGCGTCGCAGAAATCCACGTCCTGGACCTATGACGTGACGCCGGAATATATCTTCGATGAGCAGTTCCGGACGTATTTCCGCTATGCCCATGGCGTGCTGCCGGGCGGTTACACCACCACGGGCAATGTCCTGATCCCGGCGACCAGCACGGGTACCTTGTCCCTGCCGCTGGCCGCGACCGGCGCCCGGCCCGCCGCCATCCGCGTCAACCAGATCTATTCCCTGAACCCGGAAAAGATCGACAGCTATGAACTGGGCCTGAAGAGCAATTTCTTCGACCGGCGCCTGTCCATCGACCTGACCGGTTTCTATTACGATTATAAGAACCTGGTCGTGAATGTGCCGACGCAGATCGACCCGCTGCCCAACAATGCCACCGTGCTGTTCCGCAATGCTGGTGCGGCGGAGATCAAGGGCGTGGAACTGCGCTTCAATTCCGTGCCGTTCCCCGGCTTCCAGCTGTCGGGTTCCGCCGGCATCCTGGACAGCGAATATACCGAGGATTTCGGCCAGACGGCGACGATCCTGGGGGCGCGCACGCCGCGTACGTCCAAATACACGGCCAGCGTCATCGCCAGCTATACCCACGGTTTGCCCGGTGGCGGCAGCCTGACCTATGGCGTCGATGGCAACTGGCGGTCGCGCTATTACTTCTACCCGACCATCGCGTCGCAGATCACCGCACCCGACCCGCTGCTGAACCAGAAGGGCTTCGCCCTGTTCAATGCCCATGTCGGCTGGTCGGTCAATGAGGAGGACACGCTGTCCTTCGACCTGTCGGTCAACAACCTGACCGACAAGGTCTACAAGAACCACGCCCTGCCGGTGTCCAGCGGCTACAGCTCGCAGCTTTATGGCAAGCCGCGCAGCGTGCTGGCGTCCGTCACCGCCCGGTTCTGAGGTGTGCCCCGTAGGTAAGGTCGAGGGCGAAGCCCCGAGCCCTGACTTCACAGGCACCGTCGCTTGTCAGGGCTCGCCTGCGGCTCGACCTGACCTACGGCAATCATCCGCATAAAGGAGTGTTCCGATGAGCAAGTCTCCTGTCGATATCTGGTACACCCGCTGCGGCGGGGCCACCGCCTCCACCATCGCCATCCGCAATGGATGGCTGGCGGCGGAGTTCGATCCGGGCGAGGTCACGCTGCATTCGCTGCGTGACAGCAATGACCGCGCCGTCCGCGAAAGCCATTTCGACCATTCCATTACCTCGATGTTCCGGGAGGGCGGCAATATCCCGCCGATCTGGGCGCGGGCACGCGGTGCCGACAGTGTCGTGCTGGGCATCACCTGGGTTGATGAGTTCCAGTCGGTGGTGGTGCGGTCGGACAGCGGCATCCAAGACCTGCGGCAGTTGAAGTGCAAGCGCCTGGGCGTGCCGCTCTATGCCGGGATCAGCATCGATTTCCAGCGCGGGGCGAACTTCCACGGTTTCGCCAATGCCCTGTCCATCGTCGGGCTGGGCCGCGATGATGTGGAGTTCGTTGATATCGTCATCGACCGGGCGGCGGGTGACAATCCCGGCCCGTCGGGGGCGGCGGAACTGGCGGCCCTGGCCACCGGCCGGGTGGATGCGGTGTTCCTGCGCCAGGCATCGGGTTACAAGCTGGCGGCCGACCGCAAGCCGCACCTGCGCGAACTGGTGCGCCTGACCGATGAGGCCGATCCGCTGCGCCGCATCAATAACGGCACGCCGCGCCCGGTGACCGTGCATCGCGACTTCCTGGACAAGCATCCGGACCTGGTGGTGCGCTACCTGTCGGTGCTGTTGCAGGCGTCGGACTGGGCCGTGGCCAAACCGGATGCCGCCATCGCCACCATCGCGGAGGAGGATGGGCGCGTGGGGCCGGATATCACCGCCGCCACTTTCCCCAAACTGGCCACCAGCCTGCGTCCGCGCCTGACGGCGGAATATGTGGCGGGGCTGGCGGCGCAGAAGGATTTTCTGCGCGACTGGGGCTTCCTGGAGCGGGATTTCGACGTTGCGGACTGGATCGTCCATGGCCCGCTGGCCGAGGCCGAACGGCTGGTGGCAAAGCGGGCGGCGCTGGCGGCGGAGTGATTTCACACTGCCAGTATTGTCCAATTTCACAGCGCCACGTCTAATATATTGACAGTCTCCGCTGTGATATGTTCCTATCCCATCACCGGGGAATTCCCCGACCCGATCCCTGATTTCACCAATTTCGCGGCGTGCAACCGGCGTCCCTTGCGGGCGTGTGGAGACGTGCGCCTGCCCGGAGGTTTCCGCCATGGCTGGACCCAAGCGCCAACTGGTCCTGAACGTCTTCCTGACCCGGCATGGCCATCATCCGGGCGCCTGGCGGCAGCCGCAATCGCCGGGCGGCGGCAACCCGTCCTTCGCCTACTGGGCCGAACAGGTGAAGACGGCGGAGCGGGGCAAGCTGGACGCGGTGTTCTTCGCCGATTTCGTGGGTAGCGGCGGTGCCGATGTGCGCGGTGCCGGAAGGCGCCCGGCGGGCCAAGGGTTCGAGCCGCTGACGCTCGCCGGGGCACTGGCGGCGATCACCGAGAAGATCGGCATCGTCGTCACCGCCAACACCAATTTCAACGAGCCGTTCAATCTGGCCCGCCGGCTGGCGTCGCTGGACCATCTGTCGGGCGGGCGCATCGGCTGGAATGTCGTCTCATCCCTGTCCGAAGGGGCGGGCAAGACGTTCGGGGTGGATAATCCGCTGGAACATGCCGCGCGCTATGCCCGTGCCGGGGAATTCATCGACGTCGCTCGCCAGCTTTGGGACAGCTATGAAGACGGCGCCTTCGACCATCCCGACAAGGTGACGGGCGTGTTTCTCGATGCGGGATCGATACACCCCGTCCATCACGCGGGGGAGTATTTCAAGGTCGATGCCCTGCTGGACATCGCCCGGCCCATCCAGGGCTATCCCGTCTTCGTCCAGGCCGGCAATTCCGATACGGGCCGTGAGTTCGCCGCCAAGTACGCGGAAATGATCTATGCGTCCGTCCAGCTGCTGGAGGATGCGCAGGCCTATTACAGCGATGTGAAGGGCCGCATGGCCAAATATGGCCGCCATCCCGATCATCTGAAGATCACGCCCGGCCTGTCCTTCGCCATCGGCTCCAGCGAGCAGGAGGCCCGCGACAAGTTCGAGGCGCTGCAGGCGTCGGTGAATTTCACCGGCCCGATCGAACTGGGCGGCCATGATTTGACCGGTTACGACCTGGACGGGCCGTTGCCGGATTTGCCGGAGCCCACCAATGGCAAGGGCCGCTGGCAGCAGCTGTTGAAGCTGGCACGCCGCGAGAACCTGTCCATCCGGCAGCTGATCCTGCGTTTCAACGTCGTGCGCGGTCACCGGGTGCTGCTGGGCACGCCGGAGCAGCTGGCCGACCAGATCGAGGATTGGTTCATCAATGGTGGCGCCGACGGCTTCAACCTGATCCCGCCGCTGCTGCCCGACAGTCTGCGCGACTTTGTCGATCTGGTGGTCCCGCAGCTGCAGCGCCGCGGCATCTTCCGCACCGACTACGAGGGCGCGACCCTGCGTGAGCATCTGGGTCTGCCGCGCCCCGGCCATCCCCATGCCGCCGCCCGCGCGGTGGCTGCCGAATAACCCCCATTTCCCAAAAGGAGACCGACCATGACCAATACCCTGACCGATGTGGAACTGTCCGAATATGTGGCCCAGGCCAAGACCGACAGCGCCTTTGCGTTTGAATTCCTGAAGGATAGCGGCACCCTGACCGCCAGCCTGATCTTCAACATCGCCCATCGCATTCCGGGGCATGACACACTGCTGTCGGTGCGCTTCCCTTCGCCCTGGACGCGGGACAAGGAGGTGAAGATCTCCATCACCAAATTCTCCGACCATAAGGACCATATCCTGTCCGACGAGCGGCTGGACAGCGACACGCTGATCCATGCCCATACGCCGCACCTGGCGGCATGGTCGCTGTCGCACAAGCCGTTCCCGATCCTGTATGTCGCCGCACAGCGCCATCTGCTGGCCCGCGAGATCCCCAACCATCTGGAGCGCACAAGGTCGGTGCTGAGCGTGGTGCAGGAGCGGCTGGACAATCATCCGGAACTGGCCCCGCCGCCGGCCCTGCTGGAAAGCAATGGCGGGGCGAATTTCTGGGGCAAGGGCATCCTGAAGACCGCGCAGCTGATCCTGCTGATCGAGGAAAGCGCCCGGTTGCAGGCCATCGCCGCCCAGATCGGCGGGGCGCAGGTCTATACGCCGGGTGCCCTGGATTTGCAGTGGAAGCGCACGGGCCTGCTGGAAAAGGCGCGTTCCTATTCGGGCGATTACGCGCCGGCGTGAACCTGCTTCGTAGCGCGGATTAGGCGCCAGCCGTAATCCGCGGAACACCATCAACGGGGTTTCCGCGGATTACGCTTCGCTAATCCGCGCTACGCTCCAAAGCGGATTGCCCTCCATGTGGCCCTACATCATCAAGCGCCTGTTCATCATGATCCCCACCTTGCTGGGCGTGCTGACCTTCACCTTTCTGGTGACACAGTTCGTGCCCGGCGGGCCGGTGGAACATGCGCTGGGCGAGATGGACCATGCCTCGGCCCGCGCCGGGGCGGAGGGCGGGCCGGTCGAGGGCGGCTGGACCTATAGCGGACGCAAGGGCATCGATGCCGGGCAGGTGGAACAGCTGACAGCGCTTTACGGCTTCGACAAGCCGCCGCTGGAACGCTACGTCCTGATGGTCGGCAATTTCCTGCGCTTCGACCTGGGCGACAGCTATTTCCGCAACGAGAGCGTGTCCAGCCTGATCCAGTCCAAGCTGGGCGTGTCGGTGGCACTCGGCACCTGGACCTTCATCCTGACCTACCTGATCTCCATCCCGCTGGGCGTGGCCAAGGCGGTGCGGTCGGGGTCCAGGTTCGATGTGGTGACGACGGTGGCGGTGCTGCTGGGCTATGCCGTGCCGGGCTTCGTGCTGGGCGTGCTGCTGATCGTGCTGTTCGGCGGCGGGTCGTTCTGGGACATCTTCCCCTTGCGCGGGCTGGTGTCGGAGAATTGGGACCAGCTGAGTGCACCGGGCAAGGTGCTGGATTATCTCTGGCACGTCACATTGCCGGTGACGGCGTCGGTCGTGTCCAACTTCGCCATCAAGACATTGATGACGAAGAACACCTTCCTGGATGAGCTGGGCAAGCAGTACGTGCTGACCGCGCGGGCCAAAGGATTGTCGGAACGCACCATCCTGTGGAAGCACGTGTTCCGCAACGCGCTGCTGCCGATGATCACGGCCTTTCCCATCACCTTCATCTCCGCCTTCTTTACGGGCAGCCTGCTGATCGAGAGCCTGTTCTCTCTCGATGGGCTGGGGCTGCTTTCCTATGAATCCATCGTCAGCCGGGATTTCCCGGTGGTGCTGGGGGCCCTTTACCTGTTCACGCTGGTGGGGCTGGTGATCAAGCTGCTGGGCGACATCGCCTATGTGCTGGCCGATCCCCGCATCAAATACGACGCCCAGGAGGTCTGAAGCCGATGAGCGCGCCCGACATCAACCTGTCGCCGGCAAATGCCGCCCCGTTGTTTGGCGGTGCCGTCCGCCCCGTGGCGGTGGACACTCGCGCCAAACCGGCGACCTGGTGGCAGGCCTTCAAGCGCCACCGCCTGGGCTATGTCAGCCTGATCATCTTCGCGAGCCTGTATCTGTTCAGCCTGGGCGCGGAGCTGGTGTCCAACAACCGGCCGCTGGTCGTCTATTACGGTGGGGAATTCTATTTCCCGCTGGTGCGGGATTATCCGGAGGCGACGTTTGGCGGCAACCTGCCGATCAGTACCGATTATCTGGACCCGTTCATCCGCGACCGGCTGAACAGCGGCGGCAATTTCGCGCTCTACCCGCTGAATGCCTACCGGTTCGACACGCTGTCCTATTATTCCCCTGCCATCCATCATCCGGGTGCGCCGAATGCGGAGAATGTGCTGGGCACCGATCCGGTCGGTTACGATGTGCTGGCCCGCATCATCTATGGTTTCCGCATTTCCGTGACCTTCGCCCTGGCCCTGACCCTTTTCGGGACGGCGCTGGGCATCCTGATCGGGGCGGTGCAAGGCTATTTCGCCGGCAAGATCGACCTGTTCGCCCAGCGCCTGATCGAGGTGTGGGGGGCGATGCCGGAACTGTATCTGCTGATCATCTTCGCCAGCCTGTTCCAGCAGAGCTTCCTGCTGCTGTTCGCGCTGATGACGCTGTTCGGCTGGGTGCATGTGTCGGACTATGTTCGCGCGGAGTTCCTGCGCAATCGGCAGCTGGAATATGTGAAGGCGGCGCGCGCGCTGGGCCTGTCCAGTGGGCAGATCATGTTCCGTCATATATTGCCCAACAGTCTGACGCCGGTGATCACCTTCCTGCCGTTCCGCATGTCGGCCGGGATCATGGCGCTGGCCAGCCTGGATTTTCTGGGCCTTGGCGTGAACAACGCGCCGTCGCTGGGCAAGCTGCTGCTGCAGGGCAAGGAGAATTTGGATGCCTGGTGGATATCGCTGTCGGCCTTCACCGTGCTGGTTGGCACCATGCTGCTGCTGACCTTCATCGGGGAGGCGCTGCGCGGCGCACTGGACACGACCAGCCGCGGCCGGGGTGATGCGTGATGGCGGAACCGCTGCTGTCGCTGACCGACGTTTCCATCCGTTTCGGGGCCAAGCCGGCGGTGGAAGGATTGTCGATGGAGGTACGGGCCGGGGAACGGCTGGCGCTGGTGGGGGAGAGCGGGTCGGGCAAGACGGTGACGGCGCTCTCCATCCTGCGCCTGATCGCCAATGTCAGCGTGACGGGCAGCATCCGCCTGGAGGGCCAGGAACTGCTGTCCAAGTCCGATACGGATATCCGCCGGATCCGCGGCGGCGATGTGGCCATGATCTTTCAGGAGCCGATGACGGCCCTGAACCCGCTTTTCACCATCGGCAGCCAGATCGTGGAGACCCTGACCCTGCATGAGGGACTGGCGCCCAACGAAGCGCGGGCCAAGGCCATCCAGCTTCTGGCCCGCACCGGCGTGCGCGAGCCCGACCGCCGCATCGACAGCTACCCGCACCAACTTTCCGGCGGGCAGCGGCAGCGGGCCATGATCGCCATGGCGCTGGCCTGCCGGCCGAAGCTGCTGATCGCGGATGAGCCGACGACGGCGCTGGACCCCACGGTGCGGGCGCGCATCGTCAAGCTGCTGCTGGATTTGCAGGCGGAGGAGGCGGCCAGGGGGCGGCCCATGGCCATCCTGCTGATCACCCACGATCTGCACCTTGTCCGCCGCTTCGCCCAGCGCGTGGCGGTGATGGAGCGGGGGCGCAAGGTGGAGGAGGGGCCGACGGAGGCGATCTTCACCGATCCGCAGCATCCCTACACGATCCGCCTGCTGAACAGCCTGCCGGTGCGGCAGGTGGAAAAGCTGCCCGATGATGCCCCCATCCTGCTGGATGCCAAGGGCTTGCGGGTGGAATACCCCAAGCCGGTCCCCGGCTGGCGCGGCTGGCTGGGCAAGGGGCGGTTCGTGGCGGTGGCCGGGGCCGATCTGCGCCTGCGGGCGGGGGAGACCATCGGGGTGGTGGGCGAAAGCGGGTCGGGCAAGTCCACCCTGGCCCAGGCCTTGCTGAACCTGATCCGGCCGCAGGCGGGGGAGATCGTATTCGATGGCATGCCCATCGCGGCGCGCAGCAAAGCAGAGCGCCGGAAGCTGCGCGCCCGGTTGCAGGTGGTGTTCCAGGACCCGTTCGGGTCGCTGTCGCCCAAGCGCACCGTGGAACAGACGGTGGGTGAAGGGTTGGAACTGCATTTCCCGCATCTGTCGGCGGATGAACGACGGGCGCGGATCGTGGCGGTGCTGAACGAGGTAGGGCTGCCGGAAAGTGCGCTGCATTCCTTTCCGCACCAGTTTTCCGGCGGGCAGCGCCAGCGCATCGCCATTGCCCGGGCCATCGTGCTGGAACCATCGGTGCTGATCCTGGACGAGCCGACATCGGCGCTGGACGTGTCGATCCAGAACCAGGTGCTGGACCTGCTGCGCCGTCTGCAGGCCAAGTACAATCTGGCCTATGTGCTGATCAGCCACGACCTGTCCGTCATCAATGCGCTCGCCCACCGGGTCTATGTGCTGAAGGACGGGGAGATCGTGGAGGATGGCGATACCGAACAGGTCATCGCCTCCCCCCGCCATCCCTATACGCAAAGCCTGATCCAGGCGTCGTTGTGACGAGATGCTTATGAAACGCCTCGCCCTGCTCGCCGCCCTTACCTTCGCCACCCCCGCCCTTGCCGCCCATGGTGTGGCGCAGTTCGGGGCGCCGAAATATCCGGCCGGGTTCAGCCATTTCGACTATGTGAACCCCGATGCGCCCAAGGGCGGGTCGGTCACCCTGTCGCTGATCGCCCAGCACAGCAGCTACGACAAGTTCAACCCCTTCAACCTGAAGGGCAAGCTGGCGCCTGGGCCCCTGGAACTGATGTTCGAGACGCTGACGGTCAACAGCCTGGATGAGGAGAATACCCAGTATGGCTTGCTGGCCGACGACATCAGGGTCGCACCGGATTTCACCTGGGTGGAGTTCCACATCAACCCCAAGGCACGATTCAGCAATGGCGATCCGGTCACGGCGAGCGACGTCAAATATTCCTTCGACACGCTGACATCAAAACAGGCCAGCCCGCGTTTCAAATCGTACTTCGCGGAGATCAAGCGGGTGCTGGTGGATGGCCCGACCGTGCGGTTCGAGTTCACCCGGCCGGGGCGTGATCTGTCCTTCGTGGCCGGCAGCCTGCCGGTCTTTTCACCGAAATGGGGGCTGAAGGCCGACGGTACCCGCACGCCGTTTGGCGATCTGCGACTGGAGGAACCGGTGACCAGCGGACCCTATGTCATCGATCGGGCCAATCCGCTGTCCATCACCTATCGCCGTGACCCCAATTACTGGGGCCGGGACCTTCCCACGCGGCGCGGCGGCTATAATTTCGATCAGGTGATCTACAAGCTGTACAAGGATGTCGACACGCAGGTGGCGGCGTTGCGCGCCGGGGACTTCGACTTCTTCAATGAAACCCGCATGCGCTACTGGTGCTGCCAGTTCATCGGCCAGCGGTTCGATGAGGGCGAACTGGTCAAGGAGAAGGTGCCCAACGGGTCGCTGTCGCCGATGAGCGGCTATGTCCTGAACCTGCGCCGCCCGGAATTCCAGGATATCCGCGTCCGTCAGGCGCTGTTCCTGGCCTATGACTGGGAATGGCTGAACAAGATGATCTTCGATGGGGAGTTCGAGCGCCAGGACGGGTTCTTCGCCAATTCGCCCTTGGCGGCGCGGGGGCGGCCGGGCCCGGATGAACTGGCGCTGCTGGAGCCGTTCCGCGATCAGCTGCCGCCCACTGTTTTCGGTCCCATGGCAAAACAGCCGCGCACCGACACGCCCGGCGGGTTGCGCGCCAATCTGGCCAAGGCCATGGAGTTGTTTGCCGATGCCGGGTGGAAGAATGTTGACGGGGTGCTGCGCAATGCCAAGGGGGAGCCGTTTACCATGGAGGTGACGGGGGGCAACGGCAATGTGCTGCTGGATGCCTATTACCTGAACCTGACGAAGATCGGCATCCAGCTGACCCGGCGCGTGGCAGACCCAACGGGCGACCGGCAGAAGCTGCGGCAGTTCGATTTCGACTTCACCTCTATCGCGCTGCGCAAGGCGCGCGATCCGGCCCCGGAAATCTGGCGCAATTTCAACAGTGCGGATGCCGATGTGAAGGGGTCGGAGAACCTGGCGGGGGTGAAGTCACCGGCGGTCGATGCGCTGATGAAGGCGTTGCTGGAGGCCGACACGCCGGAACAGGTGAAGGCGGCGGCCGGTGCCCTGGACCGGGTGCTGATGCATAATTATTACGTCATGCCCTGGCGCTATCTGAAGAACCATTACCTGATCTATAACCACCGCCTGAAGCGGCCGGCGGCCACGCCTCAGTATTTCGGCCCCTATGAATGGCTGCTGGCGGCATGGTGGGATGGCGGGGCATCACACCCCGTCGTGAATTAACCCTCACCATCCCCATCGCCGCCCGCCAGCTTGAACCCGTCCAGCAGGGCCAGCATGGCGCCGCGCCCGGCGGGCCCCAGGGGCGCGGTCAGTTCCTGTTCATAGGCATCGTGGCGGGCCTGGATGTCGCGCATGCGGTCCTGGCCGTGATCGGTCAGGTGCAGGCAGTAGGAACGGCGATCGGCGGGGGAGGGGGAACGGACCAGCAGCCCGCGTCCCTCCAGCCCATCCAGCAGCGGCACCAGATTGGCGCGTTTCAGCCCCAGCGCGTCGCTGATCTGCGACTGGCTGAGGCCGGGATTGTCGCGGATCACCGTCAGGATGGCGAACTGGGTGGGGCGGATGTCGAATTCGGCCATGAATTGCGTGAACAGGGTGAAGGCCGCGATCTGCGCCCGGCGCAGCCGGTAGCCCACCGACCCTTGCAGCGCCGAAAGATCGATGCCGCTGCGTTCCCGTTCATCCATGCCGCTCACTCCACCCCGAGATATTCACCTTGCCGGTGCAAATTATCGTTATGTCATCCGGATTTCGAGGGGTTCGTATCACCCAATGCCTGTTGGCGCAGCAGATGTTTCTGCACCTTGCCCGAACCGGTGCGTGGCAGGCTGTCGGTGATGACCACACGCTGCGGGCGCTTATACCGGGCGCAGCGCCCGTCCAGATGCGCCATGACCTCTTCGGCGGTCACCCCATGGCCGGCGCGCGGCACGATATAGGCCCAGCCGACCTCGCCCCAGCGCTCGTCCGGCATGCCGATCACGGCCACTTCCGCCACGCTGTCCAGTTCCAGCACGGCGGCCTCCACCTCCGCCGGATAGACATTCTCCCCGCCGGAAATGAACATGTCCTTCTTGCGGTCGACCAGATAATAGAACCCGTCCGCATCGCGCCGCGCGGCATCGCCGGTGCGCAGCCAACCGCCCTGATCGGCCAGGGTCGGCAATTCCGGGCGGTTCCAGTATCCGGGCGACAGGTTGGGGCCGCTGATCCAGATTTCCCCCACCTGTCCGTCGGGCACGTCGTTGCCGTCATCATCGACCAGGCGCAGGCGTAGGGTGGGACCGGGGATGCCGGCCGAACCCGGCTTGGCCAGGATGCGGGCGCGGTCGGCGATGGGCATGCCCAGCACGGTGCCTGCCTCGCTCATCCCATACCCATCAGCGATAGTGATGCCGTCATCGCTGTAGCGCTGGACCAGCGCGGCGGGCATGGGTGCGCCGCCGGTACACAGGGCCACCAGCCGGCGCAGGCGGGCAGGATCGTAATCCGGGTGCTGGCGCAGGGTCTGGGCCATCTGCGGCACACACATGTAATGGGTGACGCCCAGGCCGGGGTCCGACAGGCGGGCCAGCGTCACCGATGGATCGAACCCGCGCGACAGCAGCAGCGTGGCGCCCTGCGTAAACGTCGTGCGCACCATGGTGACCAGCCCGACGATATGGAACAGCGGCATGTCGCATAACAGCACGCTGTCGGCATTCACCCGGTTCATCAGGCTGAAATTGACCGTCGTGGCGAACAGGTTGCCCTCGGTCAGCAACGCCCCCTTGGGCCGGCCCGACGTGCCGGAGGTGTAGAGCAGGGTGGAGGGGCCGTCGGCGGGTTGGGGTGTGGCCGGAGCCGGTTCCATCCCGCTCCACGCCGCCTCTGCCGTGGCCAGTTCCAGCACGCTCGTGCCCGTTCCATCCACCGCCTGCCGGGCGGTGTCCAGGAACTCCGCATCGGTCAGCAGCAGGGCGGGGGCGGCATCGGCCACCTGGAAGGCCAGTTCCGCCACCGTCAGGCGCCAGTTCAGCGGCGCATAGATCGCTCCCGTCCGCGCCACCGCCAGATGCAGCACCGGCATGGCGGCATCATTGCGGCCCAGCATGGCGATGCGCTGGCCCACCGGATCTCCCAGCCGCACCGCCAGCCAGGCGGCGCACCGGTTCACCGCCGCATCCAGGGTGGCATAGGTGACCTGCCGGCCGCCGGCCAGATCGACCATGGCGATCTTGTCCGGCTGCGCCGCTGCCTGGAAGGCAAGCGGGTCGGGCGCGGGGAGGGAGGGAATGGTCATGGCTTTCCTCTTCGGGCGAGGAGAGATCATCATACATCCAACCATCTCGTCATCCCGGCGAAAGCCGGGATGACGAGATGGGGCAGGGGGAAGGAACGAAATTAACCCCGCTTATACGCACCCAAACCGGGCTTGTAGCTCTTCTCGTCGATGAACTGGCGGATACCTTCCTTGCGGCCGTCATTGTCGAAGGAATTGGCCGCTTCCTGCGCGCGGACCAGGAAGTCCTCGGCATTGTCATAGGTCATTTCCTTGACCCGGCGCACGGCGTCCTTTGTGGCCTTCAGGGCCACGGGGTTCTTGGCCAGCAGGACCTTGGCGATCTCCGTCACCCGGTCCTTGAGCTGGGCCAGGGGCACCGCCTCGTTCACCAGGCGCCATTCGGCGGCCTTCGTGCCGTCGATGGCCTCACCGGTCAGGGCGTGGTACATGGCGTCGCGCATGGGGATCAGGTCGACCACCACCTTGGTGGCCCCACCGCCCGGCAGGATGCCCCAGTTGATTTCCGACAGGCCGAACTTGGCCTCTTCCGCCGCGATGGCCAGATCGCAGGAATAGAGCGGGCCATAGCCGCCGCCGAAGCACCAGCCATTGACCATGGCGATGGTCGGCTTCTGGTACCAGCGCAGGCGGCGCCACCAGCCATAGCTTTCCCGCTGTGCCTGACGCGTGGCGCCCAGGCCCTTTTCCTCCGTCTCGCGGAAATATTCCTTCAGGTCCATGCCGGCGGACCAGGCCGTGCCCTCGCCCGACAGGACCAGCACGCCGACATCGTCACGGTATTCCAGTTCGTCCAGAACCTCCATCATGCGGCGGTTCAGGGTCGGGCTCATGCAATTGCGCTTTTCCGGGCGGTTGAAACGGACCCAGGCGATGCCATCGGCGACATCGAATGCAACGGTATCGGTCGTCATGCTTTTGTTCCTGAAAGGAGAAATGGGATCAGATCGGGAAATGGCCCGGCAGGGTTTCCAGCGTGATCCAGCGCAGTTCGGTGAAGGCGTCGATGCCGGCCTTGCCGCCGAAGCGGCCATAGCCGCTGTCCTTGACACCGCCGAAGGGCATCTGCGCCTCGTCATGCACGGTGGCGCCGTTGACATGGCAGATGCCGGACTGGATGCGCCGGGCCAGACGCAGGCCGCGCGCCGCGTCGCGGGTGAAGATCGCGGCCGACAGGCCGTATTCGGTGTCGTTGGCGGTGCGGATGGCCGCATCCTCGCCCTCCACCCGGACGATGGTGGTGACGGGGCCGAAGCTTTCCTCGCCATAGATGCGCATTTCCGGCGTCACATGGTCCAGAATGGTGGCCGACATCAGCGTTCCGGTGGTGACGGTGGGCTGGTACAGCTTCGCCCCCTTGGACACGGCATCATCGATCAGCGCCTGGATGCTGGTCACCGCATGCGGATCGACGACGGAGCCCAGCGGCGTCTTGCCCTCGCGCGGGTCGCCGGCCACCAGGGTGGCGGCCTTGGTGGCGAATTTCGCCACGAACGCGTCGGCGACCTTGCTATCGACCACGATGCGTTCGGTCGACATGCAGATCTGGCCGGAATTGAAGAAGGCACCGAAGGCGGCGGCCTTCACCGCTTCGTCCAGATCAGCATCGTCCAGCACGACGAACGGCGCCTTGCCGCCCAGTTCCAGCAGCACGGGCTTCAGATTGCGGCCCGCCCGTTCAGCGATGATGCGGCCGACGCGGGTGGAGCCGGTGAAATTGATGCGGCGCACGGCGGGATGGTCGATCAGGGCGCCGACAATGGCGCCGGCATCTTCCGGCGCGTTGGTCAGGACATTGACCACCCCGGCCGGGAAGCCGGCATCGGCCAGTGCCGCGCCGATCAGGGCATGGGTGCGTGGGCACAGTTCCGACGCCTTCAGGATCACGGCATTGCCGCAGGCCAGTGCCGTGGCAACGGCGCGCACGCCCAGGATGACCGGCGCGTTCCAGGGCGCGATGCCCAGGATCACGCCCACCGGCTGGCGCACGGCCATGGCGATGCAGCCGGGCTTGTCCGACGGAATGACCTCCCCATTGATCTGGGTGGTCAGCGACGCCGCCTCGCGCAGCATGGAGGCGGCAAGGGTGACGTTGAACCCTGCCCAGCCGGCCGTGGCCCCGGTTTCCTGCGCCATCGCCGCCACGAAGTCGGGCATGCGGGCGGCAAGGGCGTCGGCGGCCTTCAGCAGCAGGGCGCGGCGTGCATTGGGGCCCGTCTCCGACCAGGCGGGGAAGGCGGCTGCGGCGGCTTCGGCGGCGGCCTGGGCGTCGGCGACGCTGGCGGCGGCGGCCGTGCTGGCCACGCCGCCGGTCAGCGGGTTGCGGCGGGTGAAACTGCGCCCGTCGGCAGCCGGGCGGGTCGTGCCGCCGATCAGCAGGGCGGCATCAAGATGGGTGCTCATGCGCAATTCCTCCCGGATGGGGCCGTTCCGGCCGCTATTAGTTATGAGATATAACATATTTGCCGGCACCGCAAGGGGCGATCTATGGCGCATGCATGATCTTTCCAGCGTGATGACCTGCGGGTTGGGCCTGTATCAAAAGCTGAAAAGCAGACGGCGACCAGGCTGGCCGGATTTTAACCGCCAATTCCAACCCTTGTCCAATTTAATGATTATGCTTGATAACAAGAATCTGTATGATGCCGGCCGAGATCATGCAAGCCCCCGTGACGAGGGGCATGAAACGGGAGGTTACCCATGGGCGCATCCGCCCAGGCCGTGCCGCGCGGCCGCGTTACCCTGTTGCTCTGCTTCTTCATCGCGCTGCTGGAAGGGTTCGACATCCAGGCCATCGGCGTCGCCGCCCCCTATCTGATCCCGCAGCTGGGCCTGTCACCCGGTCAGGCGGGGTTGGTGTTCGGGGCCGGCATGGCGGGCTTGGTCTGTGGTGCCGTCACCGGCGGCTGGCTGGCCGACCGGATGGGCCGCAAGGGGCTGCTGATGGTCTGCGTGGCCATTTTCGGCCTGTTCACGCTGGCCACGCTGGTGGCTGCCGGTCCCGTCTCCCTGGGGGCATACCGGTTCCTGGCCGGGGCTGGCATGGGGGCCGCCATGCCCAGCCTGGTGGCCGTGGCATTGGAGATCGCCCCGCCGGAACGGCGTACCCGCACCATCACCCTGATGTTCTCCGGCATGCCGGCGGGTGGGGCGCTGGCCGCCTTGTTCGCGGCGGGATTCCTGGAGGATTACGGCTGGCATTCGATCTTCCTGGTGGGCGGCGTGCTGCCCATCCTGCTGCTGCCGGCCATGTTCTGGCTGATGCCCGACATCCGTTCCGCTGTGAATGCGGGCGGGGCGCGGCCGGGTGCGGTGCAGGCCCTTTTCGGGGAAGGACGGCTGCTGGTGACGCTGCTGGCCTGGTTCACCTTCGGCATGACGCTGCTGGTGCTGTATCTGATGCTGAACTGGCTGCCGTCGCTGGTGGCGGCCAAGGGGCTGGGCGGGGTCGGTGGGGCTGGTGCCGCCTTCGCCTTCAATGCCGGCAGCGTCGTCGGCGCCTGGGGCATCGGTACCCTGGTCGACCGGCTGGGCCCCCGCATCCCCATCATGGCGGCCTACCCCTGTCTGGCGCTGGCCATGTTCGGGCTGGCGGGGGCGGAAAGCCTGGTGCCGGTGCTGGTGCTGGCCGGTCTGGCCGGGTTCTTCCTGCTGGGCGCGCAATATTCGCTCTATGGCGTGATCCCGCTTTATTATCCAGGTGCGGTGCGCGGGCTGGCCACCGGTGCCGCCATCGCCGTGGGGCGCGTGGGGTCCATCGCCGGGCCGCTGGTGGCGGGCCATCTGCTGGGCCAGGGTTGGGGACCGGCCGGGGTGGCCATGGCCATGGTGCCCGTGGTTCTGGCCGCCGGCCTGTCGGCGGGGATCATGACGGTGCGGGGACGCTATCTGGACAATTGAACAATTATCCAGCGTAACGAATATGGGCCCGCTTCAGCCTTGTTGCGGGCCTTTTTCGCATCTGGCGATCATTGTTACGTGACATGACGTTTTTCAGGCGCGAACCATGTCCAGGTCATAGACGGCGGTGACATTGTTATGCCCGCCCATATGCTGGAAAACGACGCGCTTGAAGCATTTCTTGATGATGCCCAGCCCGCGGCCGGAGGTGGCGTCCAACGACGCCTCCTCCGATAGATTGTCGTAGCGTTCCTGCAACCCGTCGGGGATGGCTTCCCCGGTATCGATAATCCGCAAGGTCACTTGCGAGCCCTTCAGTTCGCAGGTCACATCCAATATGCCGGGCGGCGTCTGCCCGAACCCGTGTTCAATGATGTTATTGACGATTTCCACGATGCCGATTTCCAGGAGGATGAATTCATCCTCCCGCAGGTGTGTGGATGTGATACTGCGCAGCCAACTGGTCAGCCGGCCCACTTGGTCAAGATGGGCCGGCAAAGAGAAACTGAAAGCAGGCTCGTCGGACATGGCCAGAGGCCCTTCAGCCAAGGTTTGGTATCGCACTATCTACGTCTGGATGGATGGCGAAGACCTTGTCCATGCGGGTCAGCGAGAACATGGTCTGCACCGATTTCTGCAGGCCGCAGATGGAAGGCCGCTGTTTCAGCCCCAGCGCCTTGATGATGGAGATCAGGGCCCCCAGGCCGGAGCTGTCGATGAACACGACCGGGGATATGTCGATGACGATGCCATCGGCACCGGATGGCACCATTTCCAGGAACTGCTGCCTGAAGCGCACCGCCACGGCCGCGTCGATGCGGGGCACGGAAACGGTGACCACCGGGACAGAGCCAGCATGTCGGAGTTCGATCATCATTTCCCTCGATGTCTCGTCACAACTTCAAAGGCCAGCACGCTCACATCATCCTCGAAGCGCCGCCCCCCCTGCCATGTGGTCAGGGTCTCATAAAGAATGGGTTCCAGGGTGTTCAACGGCCAGTCCCGCGCCTGATCAAACAGGGCGTGCAGCCGTTCCTCCCCGTACTGGACGCCTTCGGGATTGGTACATTCCGTCATGCCGTCGGAATAGAGGATGACCCGCGATCCGGGGGTCAGCGGCACCGTGACGGCGGAATATTCCTCATGCGCCATCAGGCCGACGGGAAAGCCGCCATCGCCCACCGGCCCGGCACCGGCGGCGGCTCCACGGGCAGCGAGACGGGGCCATCCGCGCCATGGTTGACTGTTTATTCGGCTGCAGGTCTTGAGGACCAGGCCGTGTCGCTGTCGATTGCCGTCGGGTCCGGCGGAAGCGTCTCTGGCGAGACCCTGTCGGTTACCATCGCGGGCATCCCTGCCGGAGCCAGCCTGTCGGCCGGCACCATCAACCTCTCCGTCACGGCAACGGCCAGCGTCGGCGGCAACAGCGTCAGCAACAGCGGCAACCTGGCGGTCACCGTGGCGCCGATCGCCGATGCCCCCACCTTGACCCTGGCACCTGCGACGGGGCTTGAAGACCAGCCGGTGGCATTGTCCATCGCCGCATCCCTCACCACCCCGGCTTCGGGCGAAGTGCTGTCGGTCACCGTCTCCGGCGTCCCCGTCGGCGCCAACCTGTCCGCCGGCACCAACAACGGCAATGGCACCTGGACCCTGACCAGTGCCCAGCTGTCGGGCCTTACCCTGACACCGCCCAGCGATTACAGCGGCACCATCAACCTCTCCGTCACGGTGACGGCCAGTGTTGCCGACACCTCCGTCGCCACCAGCGGCAGCCTTGCCGTCACCGTGGCGCCGGTCGCCGATGCCCCCGTCCTGACCCTGGCCCCCGCGACGGGTGCCGAGGATCAGGCCATCGCCCTTTCCATCGCCGCAGGCCTGCACAGCCCCGCCGCCGGGGAAATCCTATCGGTCACCGTCTCCGGCGTCCCCGCCGGCGCCAGCCTGTCGGCCGGTACCAACAATCATGACGGCACCTGGACCCTCACCGGGGCGCAGCTGTCGGGGCTGAAGCTGACACCGCCCGCCGATTACAGCGGCATCATCGACCTCACCGTCACCGCAACCGCCTCTGTCGCAGGCACCTCGGTCAGCACGTCGGGCCATCTGGCTGTCACCGTGGCACCCGTCGCCGACCTGCCCACCCTTGTGGTCCTGCCGGCGATCGGTCTTGAGGATCAGCCCATCGGCCTTTCCGTCGCCGCCAACCTTGTGGGGGCGGCTGTTGGCGAAGTGCTGTCGGTTACCGTCAGCGGGGTGCCCGTTGGGGCCAGCCTGTCGGCCGGCACCAACAACCATGATGGCAGCTGGACCCTGACCAGCGCCCAGCTGTCGGGCCTGAAACTGACCCCGCCCGCCGATTTCAGCGGCAGCCTGAACCTGACCGTCACGGCCACGGCCGGGGTGGACAGCACCTTCGCACGGTTAGCGGCAACCTGTCGGTCACGGTCGCCCCCGTGGCGGATGCACCGGCCCTGGCCGTGCTGCCGGCCTCGGGTCTGGAGGATCAGCCCATCGCCCTGAACATCATGGGCCAGCTGCGCGATCTGGACGGGTCGGAGACCCTGACCTACACCGTGTCGGGCCTGCCGGTCGGTGCCACCCTGTCGGCGGGCACACTGGTCCCCGGCGTGGGCTATGTGTTGACGGCCGGCCAGCTGTCGGGCCTGACGGTGACGCCGCCGGCCAATTACAGCGGCAGTTTCAACCTGACCGTCACCGCGTCCGCCACCGAAGGCATGGGTGGATCGACGGCCACCACCGCATTGTCCCTGCCGGTCAGCGTGACCGGTGTCGCCGATACGCCGGTGCTGGTGACGACCCCGGCGCTGGGTGTAGCCAACGCCGCCATTCCGCTGGTGGTGGCGCCGGTGCTGACCGATCTGGACGGGTCGGAGCGGCTGTCGGTGACCATCACCGGCGTGCCGGCCGGTGCCGTGCTGAACCATGGCGCCATCGCCGCCGTCGCGGCGGATGGCAGCACCACCTGGTCGCTGTCATCCAGTGATCTGACGGGCCTGACCATCACGCCGGCCCATAATTACAGCGGCACCCTGAACCTGGGCGTGCAGGCCATCGCCACGGAAACCTTGAGCGGCAGCCAGGCCAGCGCCAGCGGGACCCTGGCTGTCACCGTGACCCCGGCACTGGGCCTGCCCAATCTGGGCCAGGCCAACCTGTCGGTCAGCCTGGGCACCCAGGTGGGTGTCGAGGGGCAGCCCGTGTCGCTGAACCTGCTGTCCGGCCTGTCCACGGTGGCCCTGACCGGAGAAGTGAACACGGTGCTGGTTACGGCCTGCCCGTGGGCGCCACGCTGAACCACGGCACGGTGCAGGCCAACGGGTCCTATCTGTTGTCCCTGGCCGACCTGACCGGGCTGAAGCTGACGCCGCCCGCCAATTACAGCCAGGATTTCAACCTCTCCGTCTCCTTCGGTGTCGGTGCAGGCAGCAACGCGCTGACCGTCAACGGTACGCTGGCCGTGGACATGACGCCCGTGGCCAACCTGCCGACGCTGGCCGTGTCGGCCGCGGCTGGCGTCTACCACGCCGCCATCCCCTTGGTCATTTCCGGCGCGCATCTGTCGGCCGGCGTCAATAATGGCGACGGGTCCTGGACGGTTCTGCCCAGCCAGTTGGCCGGGTTGACCATCACGCCGGCGCTGAACTTCAACGGCACCCTGCCCATCACCGTGACGGCGCAGTCGAGCACCGCCGACGGTTCCACCAATTCCATCTCGCAGACGTTGAACGTCACGGTGGCGGCACAGATCGGCCAGGTGCTGACCGGCCTGCTGCTGCCGGCCATCAATGGTTTGGAGGATACCTCCATCACCATCGGCACCAGCCTGGTCAGCCTGAACCTGCTGGGTGCTGTGTCCGTCACCATAGGCGGCGTGCCGGCGGGGGCCACCCTGTCGGCCGGCACCAAGAATGGCGACGGCACCTGGACCGTGGGCCAGAGCCTGCTGTCCACGCTGAAGATCACGCCGCCGACCAAAGACAGCAGCGATTTCCAGCTTGGCATCTCCGTCAAGATCCTGGGCATCACCACCCAGATCGGCCTGCTGAATGTCAATGTGGAGGGTGTGGCCGACCTGCCCACCGTCACCTTCTCCGCCCCCGCCGGGGTGGAGGATCAGGCCATCGCCCTGACGCTGGGCGGTGCCCTGGGCGATCTGGACGGGTCGGAAGCCCTGTCCTTCGTGGTCAAGGGCCTGCCGGCCGGGGCCACCCTGTCTGCCGGGCGCTACAATGCCGGCACGGGTACCTGGACGGTGACCGCGGCGGAGACCGTGGGCCTGAAGCTGAACCCGCCCGCCAATTTCAGCGGCACGATCAATTTCCAGGTCGGCAGCGTCGCGTCGGAGTTCGAGGGCAATTACAACACCAAGCTCCAGAACGTCTCCGTTACCGTCGCACCCGTCACCGACACGCCCATCCTGACGCTCGCCAAGGCCAGCGGCAACGAGGGCACGGCCATCGCGCTGAATGTCGGCGTCGTCCTGGGTGATACGGACGGGTCGGAAAGCATCACCGGTGTGCAGATCACCGGCGTGCCCACCGGTGCCGTGCTGAACCATGGCACCAACCTGGGTGGTGGTGTCTGGTCGCTGACCTCTGGCGATCTGTCGGGCCTGACCATCACGCCGCCGGCCACTTATTCCGGCAACCTGACACTGGGTGTGGCCGCCACGGCCAAGGACGGTACGGCCACCGCCGTGACGGCCAGCGGCAACCTGACGGTCGCCGTGGCCGCCGTGGCCAACACCCCCACCCTGACGGTAGGCCCACCGACCCTGTCGGTGGCGCAGGGGGCAACGGTGGCGCTGAACCTGAATTCCGCCCTGGTCGATACCGACGGGTCGGAGACGCTGACGGTGACCATCGGCAATTTGCCGGCGGGCGCCATCCTGTCGGCCGGCACCAACAATGGCAACGGCACCTAGTCGGTCACCGCCGCGCAGCTGTCCGGCCTGACCCTGAAGCTGCCGGAAGGGGTGGCCACCGGCAACCTGAACCTGTCGGTCACGGCGCGGGCAGAGGAGGCCAGCACCGGCTCCATCGCCCAGGCCAGCTCTTCCGTGACATTGCAAGTGCAGCCGGCGGCGGCGGCCATCCATCTGGCCGCCCTGGACGTCACCACGCGGGAGGATATGGCGGTGCCGCTGGATCTGCGCATCGCCACCGATGCCCTGGGCGTGGGCGGGGTCCTGTCCGTCACCGTGGCGGGCGTGCCGACGGGGGCCACCCTGTCGGCCGGCACCAACAACGGCAATGGCAGCTGGACCCTGACGGCCGCCCAGCTGACGGGCCTGAAACTGACGCCACCGGCCAACAGCGACGTGGATTTCGACCTCAGCGTCACCGCCAGGGTCACCAGCGTCGCCGGCATCAACAGTTCCGTCAGCGCCCAGGTGCATGTCAATGTCCTGCCGGTGGCGGATACGCCCAGCCTGCAGGTCGCGGCGGCGGTGGGCGTGTCGGGCCATGGCATCCCGCTGAACATCCAGTCGGCACTGACCGATCTGGACGGGTCGGAAAGCCTGCACATCACCATCGCCGGCGTGCCGGCCGGTGCCCTGCTGTCGGCCGGTACCGACAATCATAATGGTTCCTGGAGCCTGACGGCGGCTGAGTTGACCAACCTGAAACTGCTGGCCCCCGATGGCAGCAGCGGTGACGGTCAACCTGACCGTCACCGCCAATACGGTGGAAGCGGCGGACGGCAGCCACGCCAGCACCTCGGCCAATCTGTCCGTGGCCCTCAGCGCCGATACCGGTGCCCTGTCGGGCGAAATGCTGGTGGCGACGGGCATGGATCTGTCGCTGCTGGGCGGACAGACGGTGACCAAGGCCATCATCGCCCTGGATCCGCTGGACTTCCACCAGGGCGACGATTTGTCCTTCGCCGGCCTGCATCTGGAAACCACGGTGGATGGCAAGGTGATGATCGCCAGCACCAATATCGAACTGCTGGGCGGCGGCTTCGACAATGGCACCCACACGCTGGTCCTGTCGGGCAATGCCGATGCCTCGGTCTATCAATCGGTGCTGCGCAGCCTCAGCCTGGATCCCGGCGGCGATGGCGGGGTGCGCAATATCAGCATCGACCTTTACGACCAGGCCGGTGTGTCGCTGCCGGCCGGCCATCAGAACCTGCATTATGATGTCGATAATGGCGGCCATGCCCTGTCCACCATGATGTCGGCGCCGATGCCGGACATGGGTGGTGCGGATACGGGCGGGCTTGATGGTGGCCTGATGTCGGATGGGCTACACACGGCCGATCCATTCGGGCATGATGGTGGAAGTTCCACCAGTGATCCGTCTAACGATCCACTGCACCCGCTGGAACATACTGGTACGTGACCATGGAAAGACAGACCCACGTCCTGGTTGTCGATGACGATGAGTTGATGCGCAAGCTGCTGACGGCCCTGATCCGTCAGCACGATTTCCAGGTCACCCAGGCCGAAGATGGGACCGCCGCCCTGGCGGTCATCCAGAGCGGCAAGGAGGTGGACCTGATCATCAGCGACTGGGAGATGCCGGGCATCACCGGGGTGGAACTGTGCCGCGCCATCCGGCGCATGAAACTGCCCCATTATATCCACTTCATCCTGCTGACTGCCCGCCAGCAGCAGGATGATTTCATGGCCGCCACGGATGCCGGCGCCGATGATTTCCTGCTGAAACCGATCAGCCCGCCGATCCTGAAGGCAAGGCTGGAGGTGGTGAAGCGCATCCTCAGCCTGCATGACCGCCTGCAGCGCAAGAACCGCCTGCTGACCGAAGCCAATGAGCAACTGCGCCTGACCAATGTCAAATTGCAGGAGGATATGGAGGCGGCGGCCCTGGCCCAGCGCTGCCTGCTGCCCGATGCCTACAGGGAGGTGGGGAACCTGCGATTCGCCTCCTGCCTGCTGCCGTCGGCCGTGGTGTCGGGTGACATGTATAATTATCTGGCGCTGCCGGACGGGTCGGTGGCCTTCTACATGGTGGATGTGGCGGGTCACGGTGCCCGTGCCGCCCTGTTGTCGGTGACGCTGAACCATCTGCTGGATGTGTCGGCCTTCCTGCCCAGCCGCACCGATGCCACGCCCCGGCCGGATCTGGTGGTGACGGAACTGAACCGCCGCTTCACCCGCGCCGATATCGAGATGCTGGATTATTTCACGATGATCTGCGGTGTGGTCAGCGCCGATGGCACCAGCATGACCTTCTGCTAGGCCGGCCATCCCAACCCCATCCTGGTGCAGCCGGGCAAAAAGGCCGGTGCCCGTGCCTGTGCCGGTTTCACCGCCCGTGGAGCCACCGCCGGTGCCGGTTCCCGTGCCCGTGCCGGTCTCGCCCCCCGTGGAGCCGCTGCCAGTGCCGGTTCCCGTGCCCGTGCCGGTCTCACCGCCCGTGGAGCCGCCGCCGGTGCCGGTGCCCGTGCCTGTGCCGGTCTCACCGCCCGTGGAGCCGCCGCCAGTGCCGGTTCCCGAACCCGTGCCGGTCTCGCTGCCCGTGGAGCCGCCGCCGGTGCCGGTGCCCGTGCCTGAGCCGGTCTCGCCACCCGTGGAGCCGCCGCCGGTACCTGTTCCCGAACCTGTGCCGGTCTCGCCACCCGTGGAGCCGCCGCCAGTGCCGGTTCCCGAACCTGTGCCGGTCTCGCCACCCGTGGAGCCACCGCCGGTACCGGTTCCCGTTCCCGTGCCGGTCTCGTCACCGGTGCCCGTATCCGTCGACCGGGCTTCGACAGGTGCCGCGCTGCTGGTGCCGGTTGGGTCGGCCGATGCCGGTTCCGCACCTTCAGGGACAGCCGTGGTCTGTGGAGCCGACGGGGTGGCGAAGGGACCTTCAGCCACCGCGACTTCACGGGCGGCCGCTGCGGAGGAGGAACCTGCCGCCGCATCGGCGACCTGCACAGCGCCACCGCCACCGCCTTCCGCGATGACGTCGACCGTCTCCTCCGTGACAACCTGCGTGCCGGGGGCGAAGTTCTGCTGGAACCCGCCGATATTGGTGTTGCCGCCTGTCAAGCTGGCGATGCCGGGCGGGGGCGTCGTGGATGAGGAGATGAAAATGCCCTGGGCGAAGCTTTCCCCGACGCCGCCTTCCTGCTGGCTTCCATTATGCACCGTGGCCAGATATCCCGGGCTCTGCTGCGTCTGGCGCGCGGTCTCGGCGACGGGACGCTCCAGCGCCTTCAGCGGCCGGTCGGGCGTATCGGCGACACTCTCGCGCACGATGGGCTGCGTCGGCACCGGCTTGGACGGAGCAGCGGCGGGGGCGGCGGTCTTGTCGTCGGTGGGCTTGGCCATGGGGGATCTCCAACCAAATGGGAGTATGGGCGTGAAGCTGAAGCGGGGAGGGGATCGGGACGGGGATCAGCGTTCGCGGAACGCGCCGTCGATCGTCGTGTAGACCGGCTTCAGCAGATATTGGATCAGCGACTTCTCGCCGGTGGTGATGTCGGCCTGCACCGTCATGCCGGGGACCAGCACATGGTGCAGGTCCTGGTTGCCGACATGGTTGGAGGCGAGGCGGACGCGCGCCTGGTAATAGGGCTGCTTCTGTTCATCCAGGAATGTGGTCGGCGACACGCTTTCCAGCTTGCCCTCCACCCGGCCGAAGCGGGTGTAATCGAAGGCCTGGATCTTCACCTTCACGGGCTGGCCGACCTTGACGAAGCCGATATCGCGCGGGGAAACGCGCACATCAGCCACCAGTTCGTCATCCACGGGCACCAGCCGGGCAACGATTCCGCCCGGTGCGACAACGCCGCCGACGGTCTTCACCGGCAGTTCCTGGACGATGCCGCGCATGGGGGCGATGGAGACCAGCCGTTCGACCCGGTCCTCCTGCCCGTCCAGCATCTTTTCCAGCTCGCCCAGCTCGGCATTCACCACGCCCAGCTTGTCCAGCGCCTCCTGCTTCAGGCGGCTGTCCAGTTCGGCCAGACGCGAGGCGTTGCCGTTCAGGTTGCTGCGGGTCCCGGCGATCACGCCCTCCAGCCGCTGGCGCTCCGACATGGCGGCGGCACGCTCGCGCTCCGCCTCGATCAGCAGCAGCTTGGAATTCAGGCCCTTTTCCACCAGATCGGCGCGCAGCGCCACCTTGCTTTCGGCAAAGCCCAGATTGGTGTTGACGCTGGCCAACTGCTCCTTGCTGGAGAACAGCATGGAGCGCAGTTCCTGGGCCTGGTCGGCCAGGATCTTGCGCTGGTTGTCGCGTGCCTCCACCTGGCTGGCCAGCAGGCGGATATTCTCCGTCACCAGATCGGGATTCTCGTTGAAGGCGGAGAAATCGGGCTCCCGTCCGTCGGCGAAGGCCGACAGCCGTTCCGCCTGGGCCTTCAGCGCCTGCTGGCGGACCAGCATCTGGTCGCGGCTGGACTGGGTGGCCGCACCCTGGAAACGCAGCAGCGGCCGACCGGCCTCCACCAGCTCACCCTGGCGGACCAGCATCTCGGCGACGATGCCGCCCTCCAGATGCTGCACGGTCTGCACGGCACCGGCGGGCACGATCTCCCCGAAGGAAACGGCAACCTCCTGCACGGGCGTCAGCGATGCCCAGCCGATGAAGGCCACGACGCTGACGCCGGCCAGCAGGATGGCGGCGCGGGTCAGGGGGCCGACGCCGGGATCCTCGACCATCTCGTCCGTGGCGAAGGGGGCGCGGGCGGCAGCGGTGGGCAAGGACAGGATTTGGGCGGTGCGCATCAGATCATCCCCTTCGGAATACGGTCGCGGACCTTGTCGGCGGTACCGAAATAGCGGGTGGTGCCGTTCTCCAGGATCAGCACCTTGTCGGCGATCCCGAGATGGCTGCGGCGATGGGTGGCGAAGAACACGGTAGCCTGCTGGCGCAGCGCCTCGATGGCCGACATGAAGGCGAACTCGCCCTCGAAATCGAAGCCGCTGATCGGCTCGTCCAGCAGCACCAGCGGTGCATTGCGTAGATAGGCACGGGCCAGCGACAGACGGGCCTGCACGGCGGTGGGCAGCGGCTTCTCATGCAGGTCGAAGCGGGTCTCCAGCCCGCCCTTCAGCCGGCGCACGGCGTCCAGGGCGCCGGCACGGTCCAGCGCGTCCATCAGCTCATTGTCGCTGGCCGTGGGGGCGGCCAGGCGCAGATTGTCGGCCAGGGTGCCCTGGAAGAATTGCGGCACCTGGGTGACGAAGGCGATGGAACGGCGCAACTGCACGGGATCGAACTGGCGGATGTCGCGCCCGTCGATGCGCACCGACCCGCCCTGGGCCGTGTAAAGCCCGCTGACCAGCTTCAGCAGCGTCGACTTGCCGCCGCCGCAGCGGCCGACCAGGGCGATCACCTCACGCGGGGCCACCTCGAACGAGATGTTGCCCAGCACCGGCTCGGACTCGCGGCCATAACGGAAGGTGACGCGGCTGAAAGTGACGCGGCCTTCGATCTCTCCACCGCGGTTGGGGCGCGCTGCTTCGGACCGTTCCGGTGCCGTGGCCATCAGCGTCTCGATCTGCTTCATGGAGGAGCGGATCTGGGTGAGGCGGGCGCTGGCGGTGAAGGCGGCCTGCAACGGGCCCAGCATGCGCCAGATCAGCATCATCGACGCGATCAGGCCGCCCGTGGTCAGCGTGCCTTCCATCACGAAATGGATGCCGGTCAACAGTGTGGCCAGCGCCGTCAGCGTGCCCATCATCACCGAAACGGTGGCGACGGTGGCGGCACCCTGGGAATGGCTGAGATTGGCGGTGGCCGCCTCGCGCACGACATTCTCGTACCGCTGGCGCCAGATATCCAGGTCGCCCAGGATGCGGATGGCCTTCATCCGCTCGATGATCTCCAGCGCCAGTTCCTGGCGCCGGGCATTGGCCATGGCGGAGCGGGTGACACGGCGCTGGATGATGGCGTTGGCGATCACCGCCACCAGCGCATAGATGCCGACGGCGACCAGCGGCACCAGACCCAGCCAGCCGCCCATCACGAAGATGGCGGCGATGAACAGGAACATGAAGGGCAGGTCCATGCAGGCCTGGGCCAGCGGCCCGGTCAGCAGGTCGCGCACCCGGTCGATATCGCGCACCCGGGCCAGCTGTGCCGCGATGGACACGCGTTCCGTCATGGAGCTGGGCAGGTTCAGCAGGCGGCCCAGCACGGCATTGCCCACCAGATAGCCCAGCCGCGCGCCGGCATGGCCCATGGTACGGCTGCGCGCGCGGCGCACGGCCAGCTCCATGGCGCCGGCGCCGATGGCACCGATCCCCAGCATGACCAGCAGGTCGGGCTGGTTGGCGGCGATGACCTTGTCATAGACCTGCATCACGAACAGCGGATTGGCCAGCGCCAGGATGTTGGCCAGCAGGGTCAGCAGCATGGAAACCATGACCAGCGGCATGCCTTCGCCCAGGCGGGAGCGCAGCCAGGGCTGCTTGTCGCCGCCCATGGCACCGGTGACCGGTGGTGCCAGCACGATGACGAACCCGGCTTCCAGCCCTTCACGCTGTTCGGTGCGATAGGCGGTGCCGCCTTCCTGCGGGCGGATCACGGTCAGATGATGGTCGCGCGGTTCCACCAGCAGCGGCGCGCCGCCGCCGGCGGCCGGCAGATACATCAGCGGCAGGCGCCGGTCGCGGCGCATCTCGTACAGCCGTTCCAGCGTCTTCAGGCTGAAACGGTCGCCGGCCTGCACCATGGCTGAAAAGCCCAGGCGGCCCAGCACGTCGCGCAGGTCGGTGGCGGCATCCGGTCCGGGCGCCGGCGGCAATGCCTCCAGCACCTGGCGGGGGGTGACGGGCCAGCCCAGATGGCGCAGCAGCACGGCGACGCGCTCATAGCGGGCCAGCATGCTGTTGACGATGGCCGGCGATGCCAGCTTCAGGCCATCATCATGCGCGGGGGAAGGTGACCGGGTATCTCCGGCTTCCAGCGACAAGGTCATGCCTGGAACTCCTGCGTGAGATCGAGTTTGCCGTCGGACAGGCTGTAGATGCGGTCCGCCAGCTTCAGGACGGCCGGGCGGTGGCTGACCAGGATGACCAGGCTTTCCGACCGTACCTCGTTCAACAGGGCGAACAGGCTGCGGTCGCCATCGTCATCGACGGCGGAATTGGCATCATCGAACAGGATGATGCGGGGGCGGTTCATCAGGGCGCGGGCCACCGCGATCCGCTGCGCCAGACCGCGGGGCAGGGGCTCCGTGGCGCCGTCGCCAACATAGGTGGAAAAACCATGCGGCAATGCATGGATCAGGTCCAGAAGACCGACCCGTTCCGCCGCCATCATCGCCGCTTCCTCCAGTTCCGGGCGGAACATGGTGATGTTCTCGGTGATGGTACCGCGGAACAGAATTTCATGCTGCGGCAGCAGGGCGATGGCGTGGCGGAGGCTTTCGGGCTCGTAATCCGTCAATTCCCGCCCGTCCAGCAGCAACCTTCCCTGCGACGGGGTGTAGAAGCCGGCGACGATGGAGAGCAATGTGCTCTTGCCGCTGCCATTGGCACCGACCAGGGCCACGATCTCGCTCCGGCGCACATCAAGGTCGATGCCGTCCAGCAGATCATTTCCATTTTCGAAACCGAAATGTATGCCTTCCAGGGCGAGCTGCGGTTCGGTCGCCGTGGCATCCTGCGTACCGGCACCACGGGCGGCCAGCGGCATCTCATAGATCTGCGACAGCTGCCGGCGGGCGATGGAAGCCGATTGCAGGCGCGACCAGAACTGCATGATGCTCTGCATCGGGGCCAGCGCCCGGCCGACCAGCAGCATGCAGGCCGACAGGCCGCCGACGGACAGCGCGCCGTCCAGGACCATCAGGCTGCCGAACCCGACGGTCAGCAGGCCGGCGATCTGCACCGTGAACTGCCCCAACTCCGCCAAGTGCTGGCCGGACAGTTCGGCCTGCTTGTGTTCGGTCAGCCGATCCTCCTGCAGCCGTTCGTACCGGCGCAGAAGCGGCTGTTCCAGGGCCATGGCCTTCACCGACTGGATGCCCGTCAGCAGGCTGATGATGAAACTGAGGCGCCGGTCCTCCACCTGGGTGATGCGGGTCAGGGCGGTGTGGGCGTGGCGCAGTTCCGGCAGCGCCGTGACGCACAGGAACAGCATGCCGACCACCGGGATCGCCGCCAGCGGTCCGCCGATATAGATGATCAGCCCCAGATAGATGGCGATGAACGGCACGTCGTACAGGCTGATCATGATCTGGCCCGAGGCGAATTCGCGCAGCGTCGAAATGGAACCGAGAAATTCCATGTGCGTGCCAGATGAATGCGCCTGGAAACCGCGCAAGTCCGAATCCATCATGTGCGACACGGCGCGGATGTTCTCGCGCGTTTCGAAACGGGCACCCAGAACGCCAAATATCTGCTGCCGCAGCAGGCGCAGGCCAAAATCCAGCGCCAGCGCCAATATTACACCTTATTGGATTCTATTCTTGATATATTTGCAATAATTTTAAGTAAAAATATAATGGAGGTGGGGAATTTTTGTATGTTATGTGGGGTTTTTTATTACACGTCCAGTGAAGGATCGCATCAAGGTTAATGATCGCGACGCACGGATTCCATCACATGCATGCATCACACACGCGGAGCGGTCTTGGCGGTGCGGGCATGACATCCTGTTGTACATTTAGCGACATGGCCGTCCTTCCTGTGCTAAGTTCCGCCCCGCCGGCGCACATGTGTGGGAGGCCGGTATCCGCTCCTCTCCCGCACGCCGGTGGTCCCATGAAGGTCAAGCCAAACGCGCAACCTAACCAGAGCCTGATCGACGGCATCGCTACCCTGCAGGCACTGGCCGCGTCCCCGGCGCCGGTGGGCAATCGGGAACTGGCGCGCCAGCTGGGGTTCGATGCCACACGCGTTAACCGCCTGCTGAAGACCCTGGCCTATCTGGGCATCGCGCGGCAGACAGCGAACCGCAAATACACGTCGGGCCCCGGCATGCATGTGCTGGCGGCGCAGAGCCTGTTCGCGTCGGGCCTGATCCGCAATGCCTTGCCGGTGCTGGAGAAGCTGCGCCGTTTCGGCCATACCGTGGCGCTGGGCGTGCTATGGCGGGACAATGTCAGCTACCTGTTCCACGCCCCGCCGACGGTGGAGACGGCGCAGGGCCTGGGCCGCATCGGCCTGCTGCCCGCCAGTTCCAGCGGCATCGGTATGGCCCTCCTGGCCCAGTATGATGATGAATATGTGGCCGGGCTCTATGCGGACAAGGAGGAGATCCCCTCCTTCCCTGGCGGCCTGCCGGCCTTGCTGGCGGCCCTGGCGCAGGTGCGGGCCCAGGGGTACTCGCGGGTGGCGGTTGGCCCGGATCTGGATCGGCATACGATCGCCGTGACGGTGGAGAATATCGGGGCGGCGGTCGGTGTGTCCGGCTGGATCCCGGAAGCCAATACCGACCTGATCGTCGAGGCGCTGCGCCAGGCGGCGCAGGAAATCCGGGACTGAGCGTTCCCCTTGTCAGGAACGATGGATGATGGTCGCGGACAGGGCGGCGAGCCCTGACGCTTGCCTGCGCCTCGTTGGATTAGGTGCTGCTATGAAAGCATCAATCCTGAAAAGACATGGCTGAATGAGTCCGCTGCCCATCACACGTCGATTTATCTCATTCATAGCAACATATCGTTTGGAGGTGCGGCCAAAGCCGCCCTTTCGACCTGGTCCAATATTGCTTTGAAATGCCTGAATTTGTCATGATTTCTGACATCCTGATGGGAAGGCCACAGGAACGTCGCACTTAAAATGTTGCTATAATATAAACACTAAGCTTGACGCTTCCGCCGTGCCGGGATAATTTCCACCTCAACAAGGGAAGCCCGGGTCCGCGTTCGCGCGGTCAATCGGCGACAAGGGAGGAGAAACATATGAGTGTGCGGGTTCTCAAAACGGGCACGAGCGTCGCGGTCATGGCCGCGGCGATGATGGCCGGCGGCAGCGCCCTGGCCCAGGACGCGCCGGCAGCGCTGGAGGAGATCGTCGTCACCTCCTACCGCCAGGGCCTGGCCAAGGGCGTGGACGTGAAGCGCAACTCCCCGCAATTCGTCGATGCCATCGTGGCGGAGGATATCGGCAAGTTGCCCGACGTGAATGTCGCGGAATCCCTGCAGCGGGTGTCCGGCGTGCAGATCAAGCGCTCCCTGGGCGAGGGCACGCAGGTGTCCATCCGCGGCCTGACCCAGAACCTGACCCTGATCAATGGCCGCGACATCATCGACGCCGCCGGCCGCGGCGGGTCGGGCATCGACACGCTGGGCACCGGCAGCTACGGCTTGCTGGCGCAGCTGCCGTCGGAGATCATCCAGCGCCTGGATGTGACCAAGCTGGCCTCGGCATCCGATGTCGAAGGTGCGCTGGGCGGCACGGTCAATATCATCTCCGCCAAGCCGTTGAGCGCCAAGGATGATGTGACGGCGTTCTCCGTGGAAGGCATGGTGAACGACCGCAAGTCGCGGGGCAATTATCGCGGCTCGCTGCTGCTGTCGCACAAGTTCAGCGATGATTTCGGCGCGTTGCTGAACGTCTCCTATTCCGACCGCACCATCCGCGACGAAAGCGCCTTCTCCTTTTCAGGATACCTGCCGTTGACGGCGGCGTTCGACAGCGGGGCCACGGCCAACCGGCTGGGCACGGGCGGCACCGCCATTTCCCGCGATCCCAATGGCGACGGCACGCCGGGATATTACCTGGCCGATATCCGCGACACCCAGATCGACGACAACCGCAAGCGCCTGGGCGTCAACGGCTCGCTGCAATGGCGACCCACGGACAGCACGGAATTCTGGTTCGACACGCTCTATTCCAAGCAGGACATCACGCGCGACCGCTATTGGCTGTCCACCAACCTGTCGACCAGCGGCAGCGCCTATACGTCGCTGACCTTCTCGCCCACCGAGACGGTGATCGCCGGTACGCTGAACACGGTGGTGCAGGGCAATACCGAATATTACACCAATGACGGCACCACCCTGTCGTCGGGCCTGGGCGGCCGCTGGTCGGGGGAAAGCCTGGAGGTGACGGGCGACCTGTCCTATTCACGCTCCAAACAGTACGGGTTGCAGACCTTCCTGCGCGCATCGACCAAGAGCAATTACCCGGTGACGTTCGAGTTCCGCGATGTCGATGTGCCGCAATGGTCCGTGGCCGGGCTGAACATGACCGACCCCAGCCTGTTCCGCTTCACCAACGCCTTCGACAATGCCGATCAGGCCGTGTCGGAGAACAAGGCGGCGCGGTTGGATGCCAGCTACAGCCTGGACACGTCATTCCTGTCGGCCCTGAAGACCGGCCTGCGCTTTTCCAAGACCGATGTGGCCATCGACAAGTGGCAGACGCAGCTGGGCATCAATGTCTCCGCCGACACCGTGCCCGACAGTTTCGAGATCAAGACGCTGGACATCCTGAAGGGGGCCAGCGGGTACACGCCGCTGGCCTATATCTCGCCCGTGCTGTTCGGTGGTTCCAAGACGCTCGCCTGCCAGGTGACGGGCACCACCTGCACCCCGCGCGTGCACGCGCCGCTGTCATCGTTCGAGACGGCGGAGAAGGATTGGGCCGGCTATGCCCAGGCCGATATCGATACGGAATTCCTTGGCATGCCGGTGCGCGGCAATGCCGGCATGCGCTATGTCCATACCGATTTCACGGCCGAAGGGTTCCGCACCACGGCCGGCAGCGCCAGCACCTTCCTGCCCACCACCTATGGCAAGAAATATGATGATTTCCTGCCCAGCGTGACGCTGAACGCGGAGCTGATGGAGGATGTCGTACTGCGCTTAGGCGCTGCCAAGGTGATGGCGCGGCCCAATTCGGCCGACCAGAATCCCGGCGTGACCCTGGACCCGATCGCGTCACTGGCCGTGGGCGCCATCCCGACCGGCACGGCGGGCAATCCGCAGCTGGACCCGTTCCGGGCCAAACAGGTTGACCTGTCGCTGGAATATTACTTCAAGCCGGCCTCGCTGTTGTCCCTGGGCCTGTTCCGCAAGGATCTGGCCACCTTCATCGTGTCCAAGGGCGCGTTCGAGACGTTCGACAATTACCAGTACCTGGTGCGGCGCCCGGTCAATGGCACGGGCGGCGACATCAATGGCATCGAGGTCAATTTCCAGGACAATTTCGACTTCCTGCCTGCCCCCTTCGACGGGTTCGGCATGGTGGCGAATTACAGCTATATCGACAGTTCCACGCCCTTCATCAGCCCGCGTACCGGCGAACAGCTGCCGATCCCCGGCCTGTCAAAGAACAATGTCAATCTGATCCTGTTCTATGAGAAGGGCGATTATGGGGTGCGGCTGGCCTATAACTGGCGCGATACGTTCATGGACAGTATCGCGGCCGGCGGCGACGGCGTGTTCTTCGACACGACCCAGGACCTGTCACTGTCCACCCGCTGGCAGTTCACGCCCGAACTCAGCGTCGATATGCAGATCTCCAACCTGCTGGACAGCCGGGTGCGGCAGTTCGGCGGGGTGGAGGATGCCACCAAGCTCTATGCGCTGAACGGCCGGACCTATTCGGTCGCCCTGCGCGGCAAGTTCTGACCTGCTTCCTTCCCTCCACCCGCCGGCACCGGTTTCTCCCGGTGCCGGCGGTTTTTTGTCACCAACCAAACACCGATACCGCCAAGCCCTCGACCGCCGTCTTGAAGACCAACGGTCGCCCCGACAGCGGTGTGTCGCGCAGCTGTGCATCGCTCAACCCCCGCCTGGCGGTGGTGACCAGCATGCAGCCGGGGGCGAAGGCTAGGCTGGTGGGCCGGGGGACCAGCACAGGCAGCAGGTCCAGCAGCTGCCCGTCCGGTGACAGGCAGGCGATGGCCGCCCCGTCCCACAGGGCCGACCAGATGCGGCCCTGGACATCGACGGCCAAACCGTCGGGCTTGCCCATGGAAACGGGGAAGCGGAACAGCATTTCGCGCGGACCCAGGCGGCCGGTTTTCAGGTCGAACGCGTAGCGGTAAATCAACCGCTGCCCGGTGTCGGTCAGGTAGAACCAGCGGTCATCGGGGCTGAAGCCGATGCCGTTGCAAACATCGAATCCCCTGTCCATGTGCATGATGTCCCCATCCACCCGATAGAGCGTGCCCAGCCCCGGTGCGCCGGCGAGCCCCATGCTGCCGATCCACAGCCGCCCAAGCCGGTCGCACTTGCCGTCATTGAAGCGGGCGCCGTCCAGCGGCGGGGTGGGGCGGGGGATCGGCCGGCCGCCTTCGGTGAAATCCGCGATCCGGTCGTGCGTGGCCAGCAGCCAGCCACCGGCAGCCTTGGGCACGGCCAGGGCCAGCGGCACGCCCGGATCGATGCTGCGCAGGCGGGTTCCGTCCCAGAGGTGCATGCCCCCGCCGCCGCCATCGATCCAGGACCAGCGGTCATGGGCGGGGTGCCAATGCGGCCCCTCGCCCACGTCGCAAGTGACGGGCAGCGCCTCAGGCGACGACATGGCGCCACAGTTCCTCGCGCGGCTCGATACCCAGGCCGGGCGCGTCGGGCACGTGATAGAAGCCGGCCTCGCACTTCATCGCCGTTTCGAACAAAGGCAGGTGGCGCGGCAGAACGCTGTTCTGGAATTCATGCCAGGGCAGATCATGGATGGCGGCCGATGCCTGCAGGCTGGCGGCCATGAAGATGCCGAAGCCGATGGTGGCGTGCGGCATGGTACGGGCATGATGGACATCGGCCAGGGCGGCCATGCGCATGAACTGGGTGATGCCGCAGCGGCCCATCTCCGGCTGGATGATGGTCAGGGCGCCCGATTTCAGGCGCAGATGCGCGTCATGCACGGTGCGCCATTCCTCCCCACCCGCGATGGGGATGCTGGACCCTTGGGCCACGCGGGCCAGGCCGTCCAGATCCTCGTACCGGCAAGGGGCTTCCACGAAGGCGATGTCGTAGGGTTCAATCTTGCGGATGATCGACAAGGCCTCCGCCGAGGTATGGACCCAGTGCAGGTCCAGCATCAGCGTGATGTCGGGAAAATTTGCCCGCAGGTCGCGCAGCAGGGCGACATAGTCGAAGCTGGTGGCGGCATGCACCTTGAACGCCCGGAAACCCTTGTCATACAGGGCCCGCACGCTGTCCAGCCTTGCCGCATTGTCGCTGCCGGCGATGTTGGTGATATAGGCGGGGATGCGGTCCCGCTGCTGCCCGCCCAGCAGCTTGTGCACCGGCCGGCCCAGGATCTTGCCGCACAGGTCCCACAGCGCGATATCGACCGCGGCCAGCGCGTCCAGCCAGAAGCCGGACGTGTAGCCCCGCACCCGCATCATGTTGTACAGGCTCTGCCAGATCACCTGCACATCCAGCGGGTCGCGGCCGCGCAGCACTGGCTGGATCAGGTCCTTGACCAGTTCGCCAACCACAGTGCCGGCGGCGATGCCATAAGTCTCACCCCAGCCGACCCGCCCCCCTTCCGTGGTGATCCTCAGGATCACGGTGCGGTCGTCCGCCGGATAGATGGTGCCGTTATCGTCATCGACGATATAGCCCCGCTCATTCACCGGCGGCTGCCGGCCCATATGCGGCGACTGGGCGCGAGGAATGCGCAGATAGATCGCCTCTACAGTGCGGATGGCATCGGCTTGTACGCTTGGCATATCGCCTCCTGGGTAAATTTTTGCTATATTAGCATCATATATGTCGGACGCCTAGTGCTGGCGCTGCATCGCAGATTTTTGTTGCTATAATATCTACATTAACCTAGCCTGACCCCAGGCCTTCGCAGAAAGGCCGTTTCAGGGACGGAACAGGAAGGCTTTTGCCCGTGCGCGAAGACGCCCTTGATGGACGTATGCCGCCGGCCCCCAATCGCTGGGTGGTGGTGGCGCTGCTGTCCGCATCGACATTCCTCAACTATATCGACCGGCAGATCCTGGCGCTGCTGGCCCAGCCGATCCAGCATGAGCTGGCGATGGATGACAAGGGCTATGCCTTCGTTGTTTCCGCCTTCATGGTGGCCTATATGGCGGGCAATCTCGTCTCCGGCTGGATGGTGGACCGGGGTGGTGCGCGCTGGGCCATGGCGTTCTTCGTGACCTGGTGGTCCGTGGCCAGCTGCCTGTCGGGCCTGGCGCAGGATACGCACCAGCTGGCGGCCACCCGCTTCGCTCTGGGTCTGGCGGAGGTGGGGAATTTCATCGCCGCCCCGGTACTGGTGGCGATCTATTTTCCGCCGTCACAGCGGGCATTGGGCATCGGCATCTATACGGCCGCCGCCATGTTCGGCGCCGCCCTGTCACCACCGCTGATCACCGGGCTGGCGGCGGCCACGGGCTGGCGCCCCGCCTTCCTGATCACCGGCGGCATCGGCCTGCTCTGGACCGCGGCCTGGCTGGGTTGCGTGAAGGGTGGGGCCGCGGCACCGTTGCCAACGGGCGGGGCGGCCAAGGCGGGACAGGGCGCCATCGACCTTCCCACCTGGTGGGACGCATTGCGGACGCGGCAGGTCTGGGGCATCGCCCTGGGCATCACGCTGACCTGGCCCGTCTGGTATTTCTATCTGAACTGGTTTCCCAAATATCTGGTCGATGAACGCGGCCTGTCGACGCTGGAGATGGGGGCGAAGGCCTGGATCGTCTATCTGGCGGCGGGCATCGGCTGCCTGGTCGGCGGCAGTGCCAGCGGGTTGCTGGCCCGGTACGGATTGCGGCCACGCACGGCGAAGCTGTGGGTGCTGGGGGCCGTCTGCATCCTGGCACCCGTCGGGGCGGGCAACGCCTGGGGCCCGCCGGTCGGGGTCAGCCTGGCCTTCGCCGCCGCCGTGGCCCTGCTGCACATGTTCTGGCAGGTGAACCTAACGGCCCTGCCCACCGACCTGTTCACCAGCCGGTCGATCAGCAAGGTGATGGCCCTGTCCGGCATCGCCAGCGGCGTGGCCGGGATCGGCACCACCTGGCTGATCGGGCAGCTGGTGGGGCAGATATCCTACCGGCCGATGTTCGCGCTGATGGCCGTGGTCTATGCGCTGGGTTTCCTGGCGATCCTCTGGCTGTGCGGCCGGGGCGGGAAGGGGGAGTGAGATGCGGTTCAAGGACAAGATCGCGGTGATCACCGGGGCCGGCAGCGGCATCGGCCTGGCCATCGCCCAGGCTCTGGCCGCCGAAGGGGCCAAGGTGGCGGGGCTGGACCTGCGGCCCGGTCCGGCGGGGTTGGGATTGACCTGCGACGTGGGGGACGACGGGGCGGTCATGGCGGCGGGCGACAGGGTGCTGGAAAGCCTGGGCGTGCCCGACATCCTGGTCCATTGCGCGGCCACCACCTTCAAGGGGCCGGTGCTGGACACGCCCATGGGTGATGTCCAGCGCATCATGAATATCAATGTCCATGGTGCCTTGCGGCTGGCCGGCCGGTTCCTGCCCGCCATGCGGCAGCGGCGGTCGGGATCGGTGTTGTTCATGTCGTCGGTGAATGCGGAATTCGCCACGCCGGGACAGGGTATCTATGCCGCTTCCAAGGCGGCCATCGACAATCTGGTCAAGACCCTGGCCGTGGAACTGGCGCCCGACGGCATCCGCATCAACAGCATCCGCCCCGCCTCGGTGGCCACGCCGCCCATGGTGGACAGTTTCAACGCCCTGCCGGACGCCGATGCGGCGATCCGCGCCAATGTCGCCCGCCATCCGCTGGGCCGCTGGGGACGGGCCGACGAGGTGGCGGCGCTGGCCGCCTTCCTGCTGTCGGATGAGGCCGGATGGATCACCGGCGCGCATTACGCCATCGATGGCGGTGCCGGCGTCACGCGGCGATAAGGGGGTGAGGCTGCAGGGCGGCGGCTGGTCCCTGGTTCTGGCACCGGAGATGGGTGGATCGGTGCTGGGCCTGTACCATGATGGCCAGCCGGTGCTGCGGTCCGCGCCGGCGGTGGCAGAGGTGCGGGAGACGGCGTGCTTTCCACTGCTGCCCTTCGCCAACCGTATCATCGATGGGCGGTTTTCCTGGCAAGGGCGGGATATCGCCCTATGGCCCAACTTCCCCCCGGAACCGCATGCGGTGCACGGGCTGGGCTGGCAACGGCCCTGGCAGGTGGCGGAATGGGGGACGGATCATGCCATGCTGGTCCTGGACCATGCGGCCGATCCATTCTGGCCGTTCGACTTCCAGGCCCGCCAGCATTTCCGGATCGGTCCGGACGGGCTGCGCGTCGAACTGAACCTGCGCAACCGCGCAGGTGGAGTGATGCCCGCGGGTATCGGCCTGCACCCCTATTTCCCGTGCTGTCCATCCACGATTCTGCGCTTCCGCGCGGAGGGGGCGTGGCTGAACGGGGATCATGGCCTGCCCGACCGGCGGGTGCCGGGAGGGGCATGGGATTGCCGCGACGGGCGGCTGGTCGCGGAACATCCGCTCAACCATGATTTCGATGGATGGGATGGGGTGGCCGAGATCATCGGGCCCGATGCGCCGGCCATCCGGGTACAGGCCGGCGGTGCCTTGCGCTGGCTGCGCATCTTCGCCCCCGCCGGCCACGATATCCTGGCCGTGGAACCGGTCAGCCATGGGGCGAACGCCTTGGCACGGCCGGACCCGGCGGCATTGGGGTGCGTGGCGCTGGCCCCGGATGCGGTGCTGTCCGGATGGATGCGGATTTTTGTTCGGTATCCTAACTTTTAAGGCGCCCCCAGCCGCACGCCCCCCATTCCCCCGGCGGCGTTGATCAACTAACCTGCCGTCGGCCGGGTCCGACGCGGACGTTGCCGACTTCCTGGACCGCAACATGGGTGCGTGATGGCCAAGGACCTGCTGGGCAATTCCGTGACGGTACCGGAAGGGGCATTGTCTGCCATCAATGATTTCGTGGGCGGCATGATCGCGTACGAGGCGCGGGCGCTGAACATCCTGGAGGCCGCCGAGGCGCCCGATGCACCGGCCCTGGTGCATGTCTATGCCGGGTTCCTGAACCTGCTGGCCGAGGCGACGGGGGCGGCGGAGGCCGCCCGCCCACATCTGGCGGCCGCACGGCTGCGGCTGGCCTGTGCCAACGAAAGGGAGGTGCGGCTGGCCAATGCGCTGTCCGCCTGGATCGATGATGATATCGAGGCGACGGTCGCCATCCTGTCCGCCATCCTGGCCGATCATCCACGCGACCTGACCACGCTGAAGCTGCTGCATTACCACCAGTTCAACCATGGTGACTTCCCCGCCATGCTGCGCGCGGCACAAATCGTGGAGGCAACGGACCCGCACCTGCCCTATCTTGGCGGCTGCCTGGCGTTCGCCTATGAACAGTTGCATCTGCTGGACGCGGCGGCGGCGGCGGCGCGTGCCGGTCTGGCTCTCGTGCCCACCGATCCCTGGGCCCAGCATGCGCTGGCCCATGTCTGGCTGACGCAAGGCCGGATCGGCGAAGGTCTGGCGGCGCTGACCGCATGGTCGCCGGGCTGGCAGGGGCTGAACAGTTTCATGGTCACCCATCTCTGGTGGCACCTGGCTTTGTTGCACCTGGGCCGGGGCGATGCGGACCGGGTGCTGGAGGTCTACGACACCCAGGTCTGGGCCCACGCCAGGGATTATTCCCAGGATCAGGTGGGGGCGGTGTCACTGCTGGCCCGGCTGGAGCTGGCCGGGTACGGGGTGGGGGATCGCTGGGCCGGGCTTGCCGCCTATCTGGCGGCGCGGGCCGGGGACGTGGTGCAACCCTTCCTGTCGGTCCAGTACGCCTATGGATTGGCAAGGGCCGGGCGGGCGGAGGCCGACGGCCTGCTGGCCGCCATCGCCCGCGCGGCGGAAAACGGTCCGCCCCATAGCCGGGCCACCTGGCACGACGCGGCCCTGCCGCTGGCACGGGGGCTGGTCGCCCTGGCGCGCGGCGATGCGGAGGCGGCCCTGCCGTTATTGTCCGACGCCGTGCCGCGGCTGGCCCGGTTGGGCGGCAGCCACGCGCAGCGCGACCTGTTCGCGCAATTCCTTCTGGATGCGCAGATCAAGGCCGGTGCCTGGATCGAGGCGCAGCAGGCCCTGGAACTGCGCCGCGCCACCGATCCCGGCAATGTGCCGCTGAACCGGGCGCTGGCCGCGCTTTATCGCCGCCTGGACCTGCCGCAACTGGCTGAACAGGCCGAAATGCGGGCGGTGGCATGAGGCTGCTGAACTGTCTTCTGGCCGTGCTGGTCCTGCTGCTGGTCCCGGCCGCTGCCGCTGCCCCGCGCGACACGCTGCGCATCGGCCTGCAGCTGGAACCACCCAATCTGGACCCGACAAGCGGGGCCGCCAATGCCACGGACGAGGTGGTCTATGCCACCCTTTTCGAGGGGCTGGTGCGCTTGGGCCCCGACGGGTCGGTCCAGCCCCTGCTGGCCAGCGGCTGGACCCTGTCGGCGGATGGCTGCACCTATGTCTTCGACCTGCGTCCCGGCATCCGCTTCCATGATGGCGCCCCGCTGACGGCCGATGATGTGGTGTTCAGCCTGTCGCGTGCCATCGGGCCGAACTCCAGCAATGCCCAGGTCCAGGCTTTGCGCGGTGCCATCCGGTCCGTCACGGCGACGGGGCCTTTGCAGGTGCGTTTGGAACTGGCGGAACGGGATTCCGGCTTCCTGACGCTGATGGGCCTGGCAGACGCGGTCATCGTGTCGCGCGGTGCTGCCGACGCTCTGGCAACCCAACCGGTTGGGACCGGGCCGTTCCGTTTTGCCGATTGGCGGCGGGGTGATGCGGTGGTGCTGGACCGGTTCGATGGTTATTGGGGAAGGCCGGCCCGGCTGTCGCGGCTGGTCTTCCGCTTCATCGCCGATCCCAACGCCGCCTATGCCGCCATGAAGGCCGGCGACCTGGACCTGTTCCCGGATTTCCCGGCGCCGGAGGTGTTGGACCGGCTGGCCGCCGATCCCCGTCTGAAACTGGCCATCACCCCGTCGGAAGGGGAGGTGATCCTGGCCATGAACCAGCGCACCGGCCCCCTGGCCGATATCCGTGTGCGCCGGGCCATCGCTCATGCCCTGGACCGGCAGGCGATCATCGACGGATCGGTCCATGGCCATGGCACGCCCATCGGCAGCCATTTCCCACCGCAGAATCCGGATTACAAGGACCTGACGGGCCTTTACCCGTACGACATCACCGCCGCCCGCCGCCTGCTGGCCGAGGCCGGATATGCCAAGGGTCTGGATCTGACCTTGAAGCTGCCGCCCCCCAGCTATGCAAGGCGGGGTGGGGAGATCGTGGCGGCACAGCTGGCCGCCGTGGGCATCCGCGTGCGCATCCGGAACATCGAATGGGCCGCCTGGCTGGACGAGGTCTATAAGCGCCACGATTTCGACCTGACCATCGTCAGCCATATCGAGCCGTTCGATTACGCCATCTATGGCCGCACCGGCTATTATTTCGGCTATGAAAGCCCGGCCTACCGCGCGCTGCTGTCCGATCTGAAGGCGGCCCCCGATGCCGGCACCCGCCATCGCATCCTGGGCGACCTTCAGCAACAGCTGGCCGGGGATGCCGTCAACGGCTTCCTTTACCAGTATCCGCATCTGGGTGTGCAGGACCGGGATCTGGCCGACCTGTGGAACAACAGTCCCAACCAGATGCTGAACTATGCCACCGCGCATTTCGGGGCGGGTGGCGGTGAGGGTGGTGGGGGACGGGCAAAGGATGGCGGCGATGCCGGCTGGACGCGCTGGCTGCCGACGGCCGCCTTGGTCGTGCTGCTGGGGGGCGCCACGGCCTGGTTCGGCGCACCCTACATGCTGGCGCGGCTGTCGGTGCTGGCGGGCACGCTGCTGGCGGCCAGTCTAGTGATCTTCATCCTGGTGCAGGTGGTGCCGGGCGACCCCGCCGCCTTCATGATGGGCCTGAACGCCAGCCCGGAAGCCATCGGAAACCTGCATCGGGAGCTGGGTTTGGACGGCCCTGTCCTGGTCCGCTATCTGGATTGGGTGGGCGGGCTGCTGCACGGTGATTTCGGCATTTCCTATACCTATCGCGTGCCCGTGGCCGACCTGATCGGGGAGCGGCTGTCGCTATCGCTGCCGCTGACCCTGCTGGCCACGCTGCTGTCCGTCGCCATCGGCCTGCCGGCCGGGTATCTGGCGGCGGTGCGGCAGGGGGGATGGCTGGATGCGGTGCTGTCCTGGACCATGCGGGTGGGCATCGCCGTGCCGGGTTTCTGGCTGGCCATCCTGCTGGTACTGGTCTTCGCCCTGGGCCTGGGCTGGTTCGCGGGCGGCGGTTTTCCGGGATGGGATGCCGGGATCGGTGCCGGCCTGTCGGCGCTGGTGCTGCCCGTGCTGGCACTGGCCTTGCCGCAATCGGCCATCCTGGCCCGCGTGGCGCGCGGCAGCCTGATCGACGTGCTGCATAAGGATTTCATCCGCACGGCGCGGGCCAAGGGGCTGGGCCGTGCACAGGCCATCCGCCGCCATGCCCTGCCCAACGCGCTGGGACCGGTGCTGACGGTGCTGGGGCTGCAGGTGCCGTTCCTGCTGGCGGGGGCGGCCATCGTGGAGAATGTGTTCTACCTGCCGGGTCTGGGGCGGCTGGTGTTGCAGGCCATCGCCCAGCGCGATTTGATCGTCGTGCAGTCGGTCGTGGTGCTGCTGGTCGGCTGCACGGTCTTCGCCTCCCTTCTGGTCGACATGGCCTATGCGCTGGTCGATCCGCGCCTGCGCGACGGAGGGGCGGCATGATCCGGGGCAATGGCACCTTGGTGGCCGGATTGCTGCTGACCGGGCTGTTCGTGGCGGCGGGTTTGTTGTCGCTGGTCTGGACGCCCTATGACGTGACCATGGTCGATGTGGCCAACCGGTTGCTGGCGCCATCGGGGGCGCATCCGTTCGGCACCGATCATCTGGGCCGGGACCTTCTGTCGATGATCCTGGCCGGTGCGACGACGTCGCTTTCCGTCTCCCTGCTGGGCGTGGGCGGTGCCTTGCTGATCGGCGTGCCGCTGGGCCTGCTGGCGGCGGCGCGGGGCGGCTGGGTGGATGAGGTTCTGATGCGCACGGGCGATCTGGTCTTCGCCTTTCCCTGGCTGATGATGGCCATCCTGCTGGCGGCGACATTGGGACCGGGGGCATCGAACGCCGTACTGGCCATCGCCATCCTGAACATCCCCGTCTTCGCCCGCCTGACACGGGGGGAGGCACGGCGGCTATGGGCCCTGGATTTCGTGGCCGCCGCGCGGCTGGCCGGCAAGGGACGGGCGCGCATTTCCGCCGAACATATCCTGCCCAACCTATCCGGACCTTTATCGGTGCAGGCCACCACCCAGTTCTCCCTGGCCCTGTTGGCTGAGGCCGGCCTGTCCTATGTCGGCCTGGGTGTACAGCCGCCAGCGCCGAGTTGGGGCCGCATGCTGGCCGATGCGCAGACCCTGATCGGTACGACCCCCTGGCTGGCCATCGCACCGGGGGCCGCCATCCTGCTGGCGGTGTTCGGCCTGACCTTGACCGGTGACGGGCTGGGCCGGCATTTCCGGCGGGGAGAGGCGGCATGAGCATCCTGTCCTTTCAGGAATTCGGTGTCCGTTACGGCGACCGAACGGCCCTGTCCGGCCTGACGTTGGATGTTCGTGCCGGCGAGATCGTCGGCCTGATCGGGGAATCCGGATCGGGTAAATCCACCGCCGCCCTGGCCGCCATGGGCCTGCTGCCCGACAATGCCGGCCTGTCCGGACAGGTTCTGCTGGATGGGCGGGGCTGGGCCGGTCTGACAGCGCGGGAGGGGGATGCCTTGCGCGGCCGTGTGGCGGGCATGATCTTCCAGGAACCTCTGTCGGCACTGAACCCGATCATGTCCATCGGCGCGCAGGTGGCCGAAGCCGTGCGTGGGTCGGCGGCGTGGAAGACAGCGGAGGGGCTATTGGCCCGTGTCGGGTTGGACCCGGCCGAGATTTCCCCACACCGCTTCCCGCATCAGCTTTCGGGCGGGCAGCGGCAGCGGGTGGGGATCGCCATCGCCATTGCCGGCGAGCCCAGGCTGCTGATCGCCGATGAGCCCACCACGGCGCTGGATGTGACCAGCCAGGCGCAGATCATGGACCTGATCGTGCGGTTGGTGCGGGAGGAAGGGATGGGTTTGCTGCTGGTCAGCCACGATCTGGGGCTGGTGGGTCAGGTGGCCAACCGTATCGCCGTGCTGAAAGATGGAATGCTTGTCGAACAGGGCGAGGCCCAGGCGCTGCTGACCCGGCCGCAGGCACCTTATATGCAAAGCCTGCTGGCCCGCGCCCGCCACCGGCCGCTGCGCGATCATGCGGTCGATACCGTGGCCCCGCCCGTCCTGTCGGTGACGGGACTGTCGCGCACCTATCCCGGCCAGCGCCGGGGGTTGTGGCGCCGGGGGGAGCCGGTGCGGGCCGTCGCCGATGTCAGCTTCACCATCGCGCCCGGCGAAACGCTGGGTGTGGTGGGGGAAAGCGGGTCGGGCAAATCCACCCTGCTGCGCTGCGTCCTGGGCCTGGACCGGCCGCAGGCGGGTGTTGTGTTGCTGAACGGCCGGTCGGTTCAGGATAGCCGTGGCGATGAACTGCGTGCGCTACGCCGGCAGGTGCAGGCGGTGTTCCAGGACCCGGCCGGCAGCTTCAATCCGCGCCAGACCGTGGCGAGGATTGTGGCAGAACCCTTGTATCTGCTGGATGAGCCCTTGATGGCGGCGGAGCGGCGGCGGCGGGTGGAGCGGGTCCTGTCGTTGGTCGGCCTGTCGGTGGAGGATGCCGACCGCTATCCGCACCAGTTCTCCGGCGGACAGCGTCAGCGCATCGCCTTGGCCCGCGCCCTGATCGTGGAACCCAGACTGGTGGTGCTGGACGAGGCGGTGTCGGCGCTGGACGTGTCGATCCGGGCCGACATACTGGATTTGCTGGCATGGCTGTCGGCGGAACTGGGGCTGGCCTATCTGTTCGTGTCGCACGATCTGTCGGTCATGCGGGCGGTGACCGACCGGGTGCTGGTGATCCGCCAGGGCCGCATCGTGGAACAGGGGCCGACGGCGCGGGTGCTGTCGGCACCCGACCATCCCTATACAGCGCAATTGCTGGCGGCGACGCCGTCATTGCCCGACGCGTGATACACCCCGCGGGCGATGGCGCGGGCCAGCACATCGGCGGCGGCGGCACCGATGCGGGCGGTCTGCCATTGCCGTGTGCGCTCATCGCCCAGTGCCACGGCACCGCTGCCGATGGCGAACACCAGATCGCCATCGAACGGCGTATGGACCGGCCTTATGGCGCGGGCCAGACCGTCCTGGGCCATGATGGCGATGCGCTTGGCCTCCAGCTTGTCGATGGCGGCGTTGGTGGCGACCACGGCCAGGGTGGTATTGGCACCGGGCTGCAACCGACCCAGGTCGCGCAGGCGCGTATGGTCGGGCGTGGGATCGCTGACGGGCGGGGTGTGGGGTGCGGGGCGGTGGCCACCGAACTCCCCATCGATCTCATAGGGCCAGGCCCAGAAGGTCCGGCCGTCAGGCATATAGACTGAGCCCACGGGGTTGACCGCCACCAGCGCCGCCACGACCAGCCCGTCCCCCAGATCCAGCGACGCCGTGCCGATGCCGCCCTTCACATATCCCGCCATGGCACCACGCCCGGCCCCGACGGAGCCCAGGGCGAAATCGGTTCCCGCCGCCGCCACGGCCCTGGCACCCAGGTCGCGATAGGGGGAGAGCTCCCCCCAATCCTTGTCGCCTTGATTGTTCAGGTCATGCAGCACCGCACCGGGCACGATGGGGATGGCCCGGCCGCCGGGACGCAGGCGCATGCCCACCTGCCGTTCCGACAGATATCCCATCACCCCGTCTGCCGCTGCCAGCCCGAAGACCGACCCGCCGGACAGGGCGATGGCATGGATGCCGCCCACGATGTTTTCCGGCGACAGGGTCTCCGTCTCACGCACGCCGGGGCCGCCGCCGCGTATATCCACGGCGGCCACCCATTGTCCGGCACAGCGGATCACGGTGACGCCGGACCCGATCCTCTCATCCGTGGCGTGGCCGACCAGCAGCCCGTCAATATCGGTGATGCTGTTGCGGGGGCCGGGACGTAGGCTCATCGCATCAATCCTGTCGCCAGGGCGTGGGCCAGGGGCGCTGGGCCGGACGGATGGTCTCATGGAAGCGTGACAGGCGCAGGACGCCGACATCGTCGAAGCGCCGTCCGACAATCTGCAACCCGATGGGCATGCCGTCGGGCATATAGCCGCAATTGATGGAGGCCGCCGGATGGTCCGACATGTTCCAGGCCACGGTGAAGCCGATATGTTCGAACGGCCGTGCCGGGTCGTTCAGGGGGCTTGCCCACTCCGCCGGATAGGTGGGGACGGGGGAGGTGGGCGACAGGATGAAGTCGAAGCCGTCGAACACGTCCCGCGCCGCCTGCTTCATCGCCAGCATCTGGTCCTGGCCCGTATAGACATCCATGGCGCTGTAGTCCCGCGCCGCCGCCACCCAATCACGGATATAGGGCAGGATGCGTTCCTGGCGTTCCGGCGGCAGTTTTTCCATCTCATAGAGGAACCGCGTGCGCCAGAACCGGTCCAGCCCGTCCAGCATCTGGCGGCTGATCACCGGTCCCACCGGTTCCACAATGGCGCCGGCATCGCTGAACGCCTGTGCTGCCGCCTGCACGGCCTGGGTGATCGCCGGGTCCACGGCCAGGCCGCACCCGGCCTCCAGCATCAACCCGATGCGCAGGCCCCGCATGTCGATCGCCAGATCCTGCCAGGGCAGGTCGGCCGGCGGCAGGGACATGTGGTCACGTTCGTCCGGCCGGGACAAAACCGCCATCATCAGGGCGCTGTCGGCCACGGAACGCGTCATCGGCCCGGCGATGCGGCCGTAATAGGGCGGGTCTATGGGCACGCGGCCATTGCTGGGCTTCAGCGCATAGATGCCGCACCAGCCGGCGGGCAGCCGCACCGACCCGCCGATATCGGTGCCGACATGCAGGGGGCCGTATCCGGCCGCCGCCGCTGCCGCCGCCCCGGCACTGGACCCGCCGGGATTCCTGGTGACGTCCCAGGGATTGCGCGACAGGCGGTGGAAACTGGACAGTCCGGATGACAGCATGCCGTAATCGGGCACGGTGGTTCGGGCGAAGATGATCGCACCCGCCTCCCGCATCCGCGCCGCTGGGGGTGCATCCTCGACCGAAGGCACCAGTTCGGTGGCGGCCGTGCCCAGCGGCTTCGGGTACCCCTTGGTGGCGATCAGTTCCTTGATGGTGACGGGCACCCCGTCCAGCGGGCCCAGTGGCCGGCCGGCGAACCAGCGCGCCTCGGATGCCCGTGCGGCGGTCAGAGCCGCTTCCGGCTCCGGTGCCCAGGTGGCGGCCAGCAGCGGTTCGGCGGCCTGCATACGGTCCAATACGCTGCGCATCACCTCCAGCGGTGACAGCGTGCGCTGACGGAAGGCCGCCAGCATGGGGACGGCGCCAAGGTCGCAGGGATCGATCATCCCCACCACCCTAAAGCGCCTGTCGGCCCGGATGCAAGCCGGCGTCAGGAACCGTGGACACGGATGCGGCCGCTGCCCGTCTGCTTCTGCGACACCGTGCCCGATACCTGGCGCACATCGATGGTGCCGCTGCCACTGGTCGACAGCTCGGCCCTGTCAGCACTGGCATCGATGCGGGCGTCGGCGCTGCCATGGGAGGTGACCTGCAGGCTGCCGATGCGGCCATTGTTGATGGAGACGCCGCCATCGCCCGAGGTGCGGATCTTCACGCTGGGTGCCTGGATAGACCCGACCTTCAGCCCGCCCGACCCTGACGCCTCGAACGACAGGGCGCCGTCCATGCTGTCGGCCCGGATGGAACCGGACCCGCTGGTCTCCAGATCCGCGGCACCGGCAGCGGCCACAGCAACGCCGCCTGAACCGGAGAGGTCGATCTCAAGGGAGCCGATGGTGCCACCGATCTTGACGTCGGCACTGCCTGAAATGTGAACGGAGGCCGATTTGCCCGCCATCTCGCGCACGTCGGCCCCGCCGGAGCCGGACAGGGAGGCATCCAGCGGCCCGGCCACGCGGTCCGCCTTCAGCCCGCCGGAACCCGACAGGCGCAGGTCCAGCCGGTCCACCGGCACCGTAACCCGGTAATCACCGCTGCCGCCCTCGCGCACCGACAGATCCCCGCCGGCCGGCATGGTGATGGTCAGGCGCATTGTTTCCTGCTTGCGGCTGCGGGAGAAAGGGCAGCGCTCGCCCTGTTTGGTCACCGTTACCCGGTCACCACCGCCGGTGACCAACAGGGCGTCGATCTCTTCCTGATGGTCGGCAATTGCGCTGACGCTGATTTCCCGTGCCGAGGAGGCGGGGACGATATCCACCTGCCGGGCGCAGGGCGTTGACACTTCCAGCGAGCCGCCCGCCAGGGTCCAGGATTTCTCCGCCGCCGCCACGGGCAGGGCAACCAGCGCCGATATCAGCACCAGGGAACCCCGGGTGACGGCGGCGGCGCGGGATTTCATTTCCATGGGATGGGCTCCTGGCACAGGCCGACGATATGGATCGGGATAGTGCGCCCAGGGGGACAGGATGGACAGGTCCATTTCCCCGCACCCGACCGGAACCGACCCTGAAAATAGACCCTTGACCTTACCATCGTGGGAAGGTTCAGAAAGGGGGGACGTTATCCAGAGACCGGCTTTGGCGCCGGAAGGGGTTTGGGATGTCGTCCGCGATCCTGTCTTTGCCCGTGAAGGGCATGCGTTGCGCCTCCTGCGCGGGGCGGGTTGAAAAGGCTGTGGGGAAATTGCCTGGCGTGGCCTCGGTAACCGTCAATCTGCCGGCGGAGCGGGTGTTGGTGACACCGGCGGCCGATGTCGATGCCAAGATGCCGGCCGCTGTGGTGGCGGCCATTGCCGAGGCCGGATTCACGCCACAGGTGGAACCCAAGCGCCTGAGGTTGACCGGCCTGCGCTGTGCGGGCTGTGTCGGCAAGGTGGAAAAGGCCCTGCGCGCCGTACCGGGCGTGATCGAGGTGAAGATTTCCCAGGCCACCGCGACGGCCCTGATCGATGCCGCCGATGTCAGCGACGCCGACCTGGCCGCCGCCGTCACGGCCGCCGGTTATGGTGTGGCTCCGGAAGAGCAGGTGCTGACCGCCGAGGCGCATGATCATGGCCATGATCACGCCGCGATGAAGGCTCCGACGGACGCCATGCCGGGGGAGGGGGCGCGGGCGGCGCTGGCCATCACCCTGTCGCTGCCCCTGCTGTTGCCCATGCTGGGTGGACCGGCGTTGCCGGCCTGGGCGCAGTTCCTGTTGGGCAGCCTCGTACAGTTCGGCCTGGGCTGGCCCTTCTATGCCGGTGCCTGGAACGCCTTGAAGCACAAGGCGGCCAGCATGGATGTGCTGGTGGTGCTGGGGACCCTGGCCGCCTGGGGTCTGTCGGGCTGGATGTGGGCGGATGCCCATCCCGGCCATGACCCGCATCTTTATTATGAGGCGGCATCGGTGATCATCGCCATGCTGCTGCTGGGCCGCTGGCTGGAGGCACGGGCCAAGCGCAAGACGGGTGCCGCGATCGAGGCGCTGATGGCGCTGCGCCCGCGGGTGGCGCGTGTGCGCCGTGACGGGGCGGAGGTCACCCTGCCCATCGCGCAGTTGAAGCGTGGCGACGTGGCGTTGGTGCGGCCGGGGGAGCAAGTGCCGGTGGATGGCACCATCCTGGAAGGCGCCACCCATCTGGATGAAAGCATGCTGACGGGCGAGAGCCTGCCAGTGTCCAAGGCGGTGGGTGCGCGCGTCACCGGCGGGGCGATGAACCTGGACGGGTTCATTGCCGTGACGGCCGGCGCGCTGGGCGCCGACAGCACGCTTTCCCGCATCATCCGCATGGTGGAGGAGGCGGGGGCCGCCAAGGCACCCGTGCAGCGGCTGGTGGACAAGGTGTCGGCGGTGTTCGTGCCGGTCATCCTGGTCCTGGCGCTGCTGACCCTGGCCGGCTGGCTGCTGGCGGGGGCGGGGTTGGAGGTGGCGTTGATCAATGCCGTCTCCGTCCTGGTCATCGCCTGCCCCTGCGCCCTGGGGCTGGCTACACCGACAGCACTGATGGTGGGGACGGGTGTCGCCGCCCGTGCCGGCATCCTGATCCGCGATGCCGAGGCACTGGAGCGGGCGCGCGATATCGGCGTGGTCGCCTTCGACAAGACCGGTACCCTGACCGACGGCAAGCCGGCCATCGCCGCCGTGCAAGCGGCATCGGGCAATGACCGCGATACGATCCTGCGGCTGGCTGCCGCGCTGCAGGCCGGCAGCAGTCACCCGCTGGCCGCCGCCGTGCTGGACGCCATGCCGGGCGTGCCCGCCGCATCCGCCATCCGTGCCCTGCCGGGGATGGGGGTGGCGGGCGAGATGGACGGCCGTGCCCTGCTGCTGGGCAATGCCAGGCTGATGGCCGATCGCGGGGTCGATGTCACCATGCTGGATACCGTGGCCCGTGGCCTGACGGCGCAGGGGCGGACCCTGTCCTATCTGGCGGCCGATGGGGTGGCGCTGGGCCTGATCGCTTTCGGCGACCGGGTGAAGGATACGGCTGCTGCCGCCATCGCCCGGCTGCGCAGGCTGGGCGTGCGGACCATAATGCTGACGGGCGACAATGCCGGAGCGGCGGCGTCCACGGCGGCCGTGTTGGGCGTGGATGAGGTGCTGGCCGAACTGCTGCCCCAGGACAAGGGCGACGCGCTGGCCAGGCTGAAATCCGGCGGGCGGATGGTGGCCATGGTCGGTGACGGCATCAACGATGCCCCGGCCCTGGCCGCCGCCGATATCGGCATCGCCATGGGGACGGGGACTGACGTGGCCATGCGTGCGGCCGGGGTGACCCTGATGCGGGGCGACCCGTCGCTGGTGGCCGATGCCATTGCCGTATCACGGCGCACCGTGGCCAAGATCCGGCAGAACCTGTTCTGGGCGTTCATCTACAATATCGTGGGCGTGCCGCTGGCCATGGCTGGGCTGCTGAACCCGATGCTGGCGGGAGCGGCCATGGCGGCATCCAGCGTCTGCGTCGTGGCCAATGCCCTGCTGCTGCGCGGCTGGCGGGCCGGCGGTTAAGCCACCGCCCGCCCGCGCAAGGCGAAGCCGGTGATGACGCCCACGATGCTGAAGATCAGCACATAGAAGGCCGGGGCCAGCGGGCTGACCTGCAGCATCATGGTCACGGCGATGGGCGTCAGGCCACCGAACACGGCATAGGCGAGGTTGTAGGAAGCGGACAGACCGCTGAACCGTACGGAAGCCGGGAAGACATGCACCATGGCATGCGGCACGGCGCCGATGGTGCCCACCGACAGGCCGACCAGGGCCGACAGCGGCAGCAGCCAGGACGGGTCCACCCGCAGCACCAGGAACATGGTGAAGGCGGAAATGGCCAGCATCGGGCTGAAGAACATGAAGAACTTCGCCCCGCCGATCCGATCGATGATCAGCCCGGCCAGGATGCAGCCGATGGACAGGAAGATGGTGGAGACGCTGTTGGCGCTGAGTGCGGTGGCGGCGTCGAAGCCGTAGGCCTTCTGCAGGATCGCCGGCGTCATCAGGATCAGTACGATGATGCCCGACGACAGCAGGCCGGTCAGCGCCATGGACACGGCCACGCCACGCAGATGATCGCGCGCCACCACGCGTAGCGGCAGTTCCGCCGTCAGGGTCTTGCGTTCCTGCATGGCCTTGAACACCGGCGTCTCCGCCAGCCAGCGGCGCAGATAGACGGAGATGAAGCCGAACACGCCGCCCAGCAGGAAGGGCAGGCGCCAGGCATGGTCCAGGATCACATCCTGGGTGAACAAGGTGTTCAGGCCGGTGGCAGCCAGCGAGCCCAGCAGGATGCCGACCGTCAGCCCGCAGGTTACGGTACCGCAGGCCAGCCCGATGCGGTTGGGTGGCACATGTTCGGCCACGAACACCCAGGCGCCCGGCACCTCACCGCCGATGGCGGCCCCCTGGATGACGCGCAGGCCCAGCAGCGCCACCGGCGCGATGATCCCGACCTGGGCGTAGGTGGGCAGCAGGCCCATGCCCAGGGTGGAGATGGCCATCATCAGGATGGACAGCGTGAACATGCGCTTGCGGCCCAGCCGGTCACCGAAATGTGCCATGACGATGCCACCCAGGGGACGGGCCAGATAACCGGCGGCGAAGATGCCGAAAGTCTGCAATTGCTTCATCCAGTCCGGCAGCTCCGGCGGGAAGAACAGCTGCCCGATGGTGGCGGCGAAATAGACGAAGATGATGAAATCGTAGAATTCCAGCGCCCCGCCCAGAGCGGCCAGGGCCAGGGTGCGCACGTCCCGGCGGGACATGGATTGCTGCGTCAATCTCGCTTCCTCCGAAATCCCTCAGGCGCGCGGGCGCATTAAGGAACTGTTTTGCAAGCTAATCGGCTGCGGCGGGCCTGCTGTCAAGCCGGGCTTCGCCTGCCATTGTCGGCCTGCACGAAATCCACGAAGGCGCGGAGGGCGGCCGGCATCTGGCGGCGCGAGGGGTAGTAGAGATAGACGCCGCTGTAATAGGGGCACCAATCCTCCAGCACCCGCACCAGCCGCCCGTCGGCGACATGGTCCTTCACCTGTTCCTCGAACGCGAAGCCGATGCCGGCCCCGGCCAGGGCCGCATCGACGATCAGGTCGGTATCGTCCAGGGTCAGCGGCCCCTCCACCGCCACCGACAGCTCGATCCCGCCGCGTTCGAACTCCCAGGCATAAAGCCGGCCGCTGCCGAAGCGCAGGTTGATGCAGGGCAGGTTCCGCAGCTGTTCGGGCGTCACCGGCCGGGGATGATTGTCGAAGAAGCCGGGGGACGCCACGATGGCCGTACGCTGGCGTGGACCCAATGGGACGGCGATCATGTCCTTGGCGATGGTCTCCCCGAACCGCACGCCGGCATCGAAACCTTCCGACACGGTATCGACCAGGGCGTTGTCCACCACGATCTCCACCTGCACGCCGGGATATCGGCCCAGAAAACGGGTGACGACCGGCAGCAGATGCAGCCGGGCCGAGACGCGGGGCGCGTTGATCCGCAACCGTCCGGACACGACACCCCGCAGGCTATTAAGGTCATCCAGCGCGTCGTCGATATCGCGGAAGGCGGGGCCGACACGGGCGAACAGCCGCTCCCCGGCTTCGGTCAGGGCCACCGACCGGGTCGTGCGGTTGACCAGACGCAGGTCCAGCCTTTCCTCCAGCTGCCGCAGGGCATGGCTCAGCGCCGAGGGCGTGCAGCCCATTTCATCCGCCGCGCGGCGGAAGCTGCGGTGGCGGGCGATGGCCAGGAAGGATGAAAGATCGGCGGCGGTTACGTTTGCCATTGATGAAAAATACTCACCAGCTTGCGGAATATCCAGTCGATTATCTCAACAGCCGCACGGGCGTAAACATCTCTCCAGGCGCCGGATCGACCGGCCCGATGCAAGATCGAAGATGGAGAAATCCCATGCGTACCTGGTTCATCACTGGCGCTTCCCGCGGTTTTGGCGCCCTCATCGCCGAGAAGGCCCTGGCCAAGGGCGACAATGTCGTGGCCACCGCCCGCAAGCCCGAAGCCGTCACCGAACGGCTGGGCACCCATCCCAACCTGCTGGCCGTGGCCCTGGACGTGACGCAGGAGGCCCAGGCCCATGAAGCGGCCAAGGCGGCGGTGGAACGGTTCGGGCGCATCGACGTGCTGGTCAACAATGCCGGCTACGGCCTGCTGGGGGCGGTGGAGGAGGCGACGGCGGCTGAGATCGAGGCGCTGTACCGCACCAATGTCTTCGGCCTGCTGGCCGTGACCCGCGCCGTGCTGCCCCATATGCGCCGCCAGCGGTCGGGCCATATCCTGAACTTCTCGTCCGTCGGCGGGTATCGCAGCGGGGCGGGGTTCGGGGTCTATTGCTCCACCAAGTTCGCGGTGGAGGGGCTGACGGAGGCGCTGGCCGCCGAACTGGCACCGCTGGGCATCCATGCCACGGCGATCGAGCCCGGCTATTTCCGCACCGACTTTCTGGACGCCACCTCTCTGACCGTCAGCCCCGTGCGCATCGCCGATTATGACGAGACCTCCGGCGCCGTCCGCGACTTCGCGGCCCAGGTCAGCCACAAGCAGCCGGGCGATCCGAACAAGCTGGCCCAGGTGGTGATCGGCTTTGTCGAGGCCCCGAACCCGCCGGTCCGCCTGCCGCTGGGCAGCGATACGGTGGCGGCCATCCTGGCCAAGCATGAAAGCGACGCGGCCCTGGTGGCCGAATGGCGGGACCTGTCGGTTTCCACCGATTTCGCGACGGCTGTGTGAAGGGGGACGGGTGGGCATTGACAGCAGTGGCTGCCAATGCCCACCTATGTCCGGTTTCGAGGCTTTCATGAAGTGTGCGCCATGCGCAGTATCGGTTTCCTGGTCTTTGACGGGTTCCAGGTGATGGGCATGGCGGCCCTGTCGGTGTTCGAGGTGGCCAATGTCATCGCCGGCAAGCCGCTTTACGACATCCATATCCTGTCGAAAGCCGGCGGCCCCGTGCGCAATTCGCTGGGCTTCAGCATCGATACGGCCCCGATGGGCGATGTTTTCCACGACACGACCATCACCACCGGATCGCTGACCGTGAAGCCGGCGCCGCCGGCCCTGCTGGATTATCTGCGGGGCGCGGTGACGGGATCGCGGCGGGTGGCGGGCATCTGCACGGGCGCCTTCGTGCTGGCGGAGGCGGGGCTGCTGGAGGGTAAACGCGCCACCACCCATTGGGGCCATGCCCGCAGCCTGGCCCAGCGCTATCCCGGCGTGCGGATGGAGGAGGACCGGATCTTCGTGCAGGACGGCAATATCTGGACCTCGGCCGGGATGAGTGCCGGCATCGATCTGGCCCTGGCGCTGGTGGAGGAGGATCTGGGCCGTGACCTGGCAAGGTCGGTGGCCCGCGCCATGGTGGTCTATCTGCGCCGGCCGGGCGGGCAATCGCAATTCTCCACCCTGCTGGAGCTGGAGCCCAAGTCCGACCGTGTGCGCAAGGCCCTGACCTATGCCAGGGAGAACCTGCGCAACGAATTGTCGGTGGAGGAGCTGGCCGATGCCGCCCGCCTGTCCCCCCGCCAGTTCAGCCGCGTCTTCCGGCTGGAGACGGGACAGTCGCCGGCCAAGGCGGTGGAACATCTGCGGCTGGAGGCGGCGCGCGCGATGATGGAGGAAGGCAGACACCCCATGGAGGTGATCGCGCGGGAGACGGGGTTCGCCGATCGCGAGCGCATGCGCCGGGCCTTCCTGCGCACCTATGGTCAGCCGCCGCAGGTTCTGCGCCGCGCCGCCGACAATGAACGGATCATGGGCACGGCCTGAGGCGGCCCCTTCCGCATTCCGCCGATTGGCGCCCCGGATGGGGCCACCCTTCGCTATCATCACCGCCAAAACGGGAGGCAGGAATGATGAAGGCGGTATGGCTGGGCCTGACGGCCCTGGCATTGACGGGTGGGGTGGGGGCGCAGGAGCCGGGCTTGTCCCTGGTCCAGCCGCCGGCGCTGGATCGCAGCGGCGACGGCACCGTCTGGCGGTATGAGCTGCTGGTCCGCCAGACGCTGATCACCCTGACGGGGCTGGTGGTCAGCGACGGGCAGGGGCGGGTTCTGGCCACGCTGGACAAGGACCAGCTGGTCAAGGCAGTGACCGCACGGGCCGACGGGACGCCGGTCATCTATCTGGATATTCCCGCTGGCGATACTGCCAACCTGCGCCATGAAGTGCGGGCCCTGGGGCCGGATGGCAAGGAACTGCGGCTGGCCGATGGCGGGGTGAACCTTTCCAAGGACCAGCCGATCATGATCGGGCCGCCGCTGGCGGGTGGGCCGTGGGTGGCCATCCATAGCGCGGAATGGCCGCGCGGGCATCGGCGGGTCTTCTATGAGGAGGGCGGGCGGCAGCGGATACCCGGCCGCTTCGCCATCGATTTCGTCAAGGTGGGCGAGGATGGGGCCATCACCAGGGGTGATCCCGACAGGCCGGGGGACGCCTTGGGATATGGCGACGATGTCCTGGCCGTGGCCGATGCCAGGGTGGTGGCCATGCGCGACGGGATGGCGGAAATGGCCAGCATCGATGCCAATGGCAAGCATTCCAAGGCGGATGCCGCCGGCAACCATGTGGTCCTGGAAATCGCCCCTGGCCGCTTCGCCTTCTATGAGCATCTGAAGCCGGGCAGCGTCAGGGTCAAGGTCGGCGACAAGGTCAGGCGCGGGCAGGTGATCGGGCAGTTGGGCTTTACCGGTGACAGCACGGGGCCGCACCTGCATTTCCATATCGCCGACGCCCAGACCCCGCTGGGCGGGGAAGGGCAGCCCTTCACCATCGACAGCTTCCGCCTTGTCGGTGGATATGGCGACCTTTCGCGGCTGGGCAAGGGCCGCTGGGCCGATACGCCACCGGTCGAGCGGAACGGGGAAAGGCCGGGGGCCAACAGCGTTCTCTACTTCGCCGTGGCCCCCTGATTTGGAGCGTATTTCCGGGCACCTGAAATACGCTCCAACTTTTCAGCTCCTCAAGCGCCGGCGCCGCATCCGCGGCTTGGCTTCACGCCGCATGGGCGGCGTGGCGGCAGTCGCCGCCGAAGCGATTTTCCCTTGACTGGAAAACAGCTTTCATCGGTCTCCGAATTAAACCCCGTACCGTGCCGCCGGCTTGGAGTGGGAGGCGTTGGGGGCGATCTTGAAGCGGGCGGCTTCGAAAGCCTGCCAATCGGCGGGGTCGGGCAGGGAGGGGATGGTCACCAGCTCCCCCTTGTCCAGACCGGACAGGGCGGCATCGACCAGATCGCCGACTTCCATCACCATGTCCGGCGGCAGGATGGCGGGATCGATGCCGGCCCGTTCGAAAATCTCGGTACGGGTATAGCCGGGCAGGACGGCCTGGAACGTCACGCCCTTGCCGGCCAGTTCGGCGGCCAGGCTCTGGGTCAGGGCCAGGGTGAAGGCCTTGGTGGCGACATAGGGGCCGTTGAACTTTTCCGGCAGCAGGGCCACGGCCGAGGCGATGTTGACGATGGTGCCGGAAGCCTTGGCGGCGAAGGCCTGGGCGGCGGTCAGGGTCAGGTGCTGAAGGGCGGCGACGTTCAGGGCCAGCATCGCGTCATAGGCGTCGGGGGCGCTGGCGAGCGCCGGGCCGCTGGGGCCGAGGCCGGCATTGTTGACCAGCAGGTTGATGGCGGGGTCGGTGGTCAGGCGGGCGGCGACGGCATCGACACCGGTCTTGCTGCCCAGGTCGGCGGGCAGGACATCGACCTTCACCCCATATTCCGCCTGCAGGCGGGCAGCCAATGCTGCCAGGCGATTGCCATCGCGGGCGACCAGGATCAGATCATGGCCGCGCTTGGCCAGACGGTCGGCATAGGTGGCGCCGATGCCGGCCGAGGCGCCGGTGACCAGAGCGGTACCCTTGGAATTCTGCGTGCTCATCTGAAAACTCCCAATTGCCCGTAAGGGGGCGTTGGGAGAAAACTACTCCTGAATGCCCATGTCCTGAATGACGTAGAAACGGCAAATCCAGACATCATGCGGCCAGCAGCGCCTCCACCAGACCGGCATGCAGGCGGATGCCTGTGGGGATGATGGCGTCGTTGAAATCATATTGGGGATGGTGGAGCGGGCTGGTGTCGCCCTGACCCAGCCAGAGATAGGCACCCTTGGCGGCATTCAGCATGAAGGCGAAATCCTCCGACGTGAAGGCAGGGTCCGGCGCGGTGAAGGCGTGGGGGGAGACCTTGGCCGCTACGGCGAGAGCTTCGGCGGCGGCTTCGGCATCGTTGATGGTGGCGGGATAGTAGCGGTCATAGATGATGTCGGCGGTGACGCCGTGGGCCAAGGCAATCCCTTCGACCACCTGGCGCAGCGATACCTCGATCCGGTCCTGCACCGTTGGGTCGAAGGTGCGAACGGTGCCGCCCAGGGTGACGGATGCAGGGATGACATTATGGGCGTGGCCGCCCTGGATGCGGGTCACCGACAGGACGGCAGTGGCGGTGGGGGCGATGCGGCGGGCGACGATGGTGTTGAGCTGCCCCACCATTTCCGAGGCGGCCAGGATGGCGTCGGGGCTGACATGCGGCATGGCGGCGTGGCCGCCCTTGCCATGGACGGTGATTTCGAACTTGTCGGCGGCGGCCATGATCGGGCCGGGGCGGGTGGCGACATGGTGGGCGGGCAGGCCCGGCCAGTTATGCAGGGCGAAGACACGGGCGCAGGGGAAGCGGGTAAACAGGCCGTCCCTGACCATTTCGCGGGCCCCGCCCAGCCCTTCCTCCGCCGGCTGGAAGATGAAATGCACCGTGCCGTCGAACCGGCGGGTGCGGGCCAGATGGCGGGCCGCACCCAGCAGCATGGTGGTGTGGCCGTCATGGCCGCAGCCATGGAAGATGCCCGGATTTGTGCTGGCATGGGGCAGGCCGGTGGCCTCATGGATGGCCAGCGCGTCCATGTCGGCGCGCAGGCCGATGGTGCGGTCGGACGAGCCGGCGCGCAAGGTTCCGACGACGCCGGTGCTGCCGATGCCTTCATGCACCTCCAGCCCGATCTCGCGCAGGGTGGCGGCGACGAGGGCGGATGTGCGGTGTTCCTTGAAGCCCAGTTCGGGATGGGCGTGGATGTCACGGCGCAGGGCGGTGAGGGCGGGGAGGAGGTCTTCCATGGAACTATCACTCCCCCCTCTTCGTCATCCCGGCGAAAGCCGGGACCCAGGGGCCACAAGCATCTCCCCTTTCAGCCGCGTCGATCGACGCCGCCGACTGGTCGGGCACACGGCCCCTGGGTCCCGGCTTTCGCCGGGATGACGGTTGGAGAGACGGAAACGAGGGTGCCCACATGATCCCTCACCCCTCCCCGAACAGCGTCTGGATCGGGTAATGGTGCTTGATGAAAGGCGATTTGATGACGACGTAGCTGAAATATTTCTCGATGCCGAAATCGCCCTCCAGCATGCCCTCGATGATGGTCTGGTAATGGGCCACGCCCTGGGTGACGAATTTCAGCAGATAGTCGTAGCCGCCGCTGACCAGATGGCATTCCACGATCTCGTCGATCTTGCGGATGCGCGTCTCGAACCGGGAGAAGTCGCCGCTGCGATGTTCGGTCAGGGTGACCTGGGTGAAGACGGTGAGGAATTCACCCAGCTTGGCCAGGTTGATATGGGCGCCATAGCCGGTGATGTAGCCGGCCTTTTCCAGCCGCTTGACGCGGGTCAGGCAGGGGCTGGGCGACAGGCCGACGGCGTCCGCCAGCTCGACATTGGTGATGCGGCCGGCCTGCTGGAGCTGCGCCAGGATCTTCAGGTCGATCCGATCCAACTTGGGTCCCGGTATCATAGTCGACCACCTTATTCCGCCAAAGGACGAGACGAGGAATTGAAGATCACGCCAGGGCGGCCCGGACGTCCGGAGCCTCCAGCAGGTCATCGAGAGTTTGCCGGATGCGCTGGAAAATCAACGCCATTTCGGAAGCGTCACAACAAAGGGCCGGCGCCAGGCCGATGATATTGTCGCCGAAGGCGCGGAAGATCACGCCATTGGCGTAGCCCTGCCGGAACAGCCGGTCGGACAGGCCCAGCGATGCGTCGAAGCGGGCCTTGGTGGCCTTGTCGGACACTAGTTCGATGGCCCCCAGCAGGCCGCGGCCGCGCACGTCGCCCACCATCGGGTGATCGGCCAGGGACTCCAGACCGGCGACGAAATCACCGGCGCGGGCCTGGCCATTGGCCAGAATGCCGCCTTCGGTATAAAGCCGGATCACCTCCAGCCCCACGGCCGCACTGACCGGGTGGCCGGAATAGGTGAAGCCGTGGCCGACCACATCGCCGCCCTTCGCGGCCGACGCGATGCCCTGATAGACCTGTTCGGACATCAAGAGGGCACCCATGGGGGCATAGCCGGCGGTCAGGCCTTTGGCCACCGTCATCAGGTCGGGGTCGACCCCGTCATCCTCGCACGCGAACATCGGGCCGGTGCGGCCGAAACCGGTGATGACCTCGTCCGCCACGAACAGAATATCCATTCCCCGGCAGGCCTCGCGCATCGCCTTCAGCCAGCCCAAGGGCGGGACGATGACGCCGCCGGAGCCCTGGATCGGTTCGCAGAAGAAGGCGGCGACATTGTCGGGGCCGCCCAGTTCATCGACCTTGGCCCGCAGCTGCGTCACCGAGCGGGCGATGATGGCGGCGGGGTCGCGGCCGACATCGGAACGATAGGGGTAGGGCGAGGGGATATGATGCTGCCAGGAGCGGGGCAGGTCGAAGAGGCGGTGGAAATTGGCCAGGGCCGTCAGGCCGGCACCCACGGTGGAGGAGCCGTGATAGCCGCGTTCCAGGGCGATGCAGTGCTTCTTCGTGGGCTTGCCCACGGCGTTCCAGTAATGGGTGATGTAGCGCACGGCAGAATCCACCGCGTCGGACCCGCCCAGGGTGAAATAGACGCGGGTCAGGCTGGCCGGGGACAGGTCCACCAGCTTTTCCGCCAGCTTCACCGCCGGTTCGCTGCCGAAATGGAAATAGCCGGTGGCGTAGGGCAGGCGGCGCATCTGTTCGGCCGCCACCTCCACGATGCTGTCCTGACCATAGCCGACATTGACGCACCACAGGCCGGCGAAGGCGTCCAACACCTCGTTCCCGTCGATATCCTTGAGCCACATGCCCTTGCCGCTTTCCAGCAGGGTGGCGCCCCGCGCCTCGTGCCCATGGAAGGACGTGACGGGGTGGATCAGGTGATCCCGGTCGATATCGAGGATGGAACGGTTGCGCTTCAGCATCTGCCTGGTCCTGGAAGGAAGGTCTGGACATCATGCTAGGCCCGGCAGGGGCGCGGTTGGCGCTGTTGTCGGCGACGGATCGGCGGGGGCGGTGGGATTTGGGGGCGCGGCGCGGCAGTTTATGCCGTGGGTGCCGCTCCCGATGACAAGCCCCCGCGAAAGTCATGGTCGTGAGGTTTCTGACAATATCCACCGTCACCCATGCTGCGGCCGGGGCCCAGGTCGTAGAGCGAAGCGCTTGTCACTTGGGGCCCGGCCGCAGCATGGGTGACGGTAGAATGGGTGGCGACGGAGGTGCCCCCAGGACCGCACCATGCCTCAATACCCATCATCCTCCCCCCGCTTGCGGCGGGTCTGTGAAACATTGCGCGACGTGATTTCGCCCCTGTCGCACAGGTCCATGGGCGGCTTGTCGCCCTAGGCCATCCAGCGGGAACGCACTGCCCAGCGGGCGGCGGTGAGGCCGGCAGCGCCATCGACGCCATCAGGCTGTTATGGAGTATCCAGGTCAGCACGCGCGGGGCGGCGCGGCGGTAGATCCGGTATGTGCCGCGTTCCAGCCGCCAGGAGGGGCCGGGTTCATAAGGTTCCGGCCGGACCGACGCCCGCACCTTGCATTTGACGGGCTTGCCCCGGGTTTGGGTGGCTTTTCCGCCTGTTGCAGCAGTTCCACGCGCAGGCCCAGCCGGTCGGCGGCCCACAGCGTGGCGCGCATGTTGCCGTCGGCCACGGCGCGGTAGAGCGTGTCGACCACCAGTTCGCGCATGGCCACGAAACGGCTGTCGGCCTCCCGCCGCATCAGGGCGCTTTCCTCCGCCACGCGGCGGCGCAGATTGTGCGACCGGCCCAAAGCCCGCCAGATGGTGGAGCGCGACAGCTTGTAATGTTCCGCGATCTTGATGATCGGCACGCCTGCCGCGAGGTGGAAGGCGATCTTGGCCCAGGTGGCCTCATCCAGCTTGCGGGAATTATATCCTGCCATCAGATGGTTGCAGGAGGTGAAGCGCACATACTCCGTGAACGGCTTCACGAACCGGTCGGAAGAACCGCGCCACCAAGCCTCCGACTGTTCCTTCGGCGTCAGGGTGGCGTGGTCCTGGTCGTAGGGATTTTGGGAGAGGGAAGACATCGGCGCGGCGCTCCGGACAGGGTAGGGAAATTAATCCCATCACGGATTTGGTGCGGAAGTCGAGGTTGACGGGGAATTTTGTCCTAGAAACTGGGGCTCTGTTGCTGTCACGTGCTTCCACCATCACCCCGGCCTTCGCCGGGGTGACGGTAGTGAGGATGGAATTGGTCTGCTCAAACGCTTAACTTAGCGCCCATGGGCGAAAGCCGGGGCCCAGGCGCAGAGCGGCGTCTGCCGCGATATGGACTCATATCCGCGCTGACCGCGCCTTGACACTGGGCCCCGGCTTTCGCCGGGGTGACGGTGGAGAGTGGCAAAAAACCTCACTGCACAGACTTTCACAGAGGCTGCAGCCCCCCTCACCCCCTCACCCCAACGCCGCCGCCACCGCCTTGCCGCAAGTGGTGGTGTCGGCCGTGCCCTTCAGGTCGCGGGTGCGCAGGCCCGGTTCGGCGAGCGTGCGCTCGATGGCGGTGACGATGGCGGATGCTGCCTCCACCTCTCCCAGATGTTCCAGCATCATGGCCGCCGACCAGATCTGGCCCACCGGGTTGGCGAGGCCCTGGCCGGCAATGTCGGGCGCGGAGCCATGGACGGGTTCGAACAGGGACGGGCCGGTGCGGTCGGGATTGATATTGCCCGACGGCGCGATGCCGATGGTGCCGGTGCAGGCGGGCCCCAGGTCAGACAGGATGTCGCCGAACAGGTTGGAGCCCACCACCACGTCGAACCGGTCGGGGTTCAGCACGAACTGCGCCGTCAGGATGTCGATATGGTACTTGTCCCAGCGCACGTCGGGGTAGTGCGCTGCCATCGCTTCGACCCGGCTGTCCCAGTAGGGCATGGTGATGGCGATGCCGTTGGACTTGGTGGCCGAGGTCAGGTGGCGGTTGGGGCGGCGGTTGGCCAGATCGAACGCGTATTTCAACACCCGGTCGACGCCATGGCGGGTCATCACCGTTTCCTGGATCACCACCTCCCGGTCGGTGCCGGGGAACATGGTGCCGCCGACCGACGAATATTCGCCCTCGGTATTCTCGCGCACGATCCAGAAATCGATGTCGCCCGGCTGGCGCCCGGCCAGGGGGCAGGGCACGCCCGGCATCAGGCGCACGGGGCGCAGGTTGACATACTGGTCATACTCGCGCCGGAACTGCAGAAGCGACTGCCACAGCGAGATATGGTCGGGCACCTTGGCGGGCCAGCCGACGGCGCCGAAGAAGATGGCGTCAGGTTTGCCGATCTGCGCCTTCCAGTCCTCCGGCATCATGCGGCCATGTTTCAGGTAATAGTCGCAATGGGCGAAATCATGCCATTGCTGCTCGATGGTAAAGCCGAACAGGCTGGCGGCCTTTTCCAGGACGCGGATGCCCTCGGGCATCACCTCGTTGCCGATGCCGTCGCCGGGGATCACGGCGATCTTGTAGCTTTTCATTTTACACCTTTCCTCAGTCGCCGGCGCCGCCATCCGGCGGCTTGGCTACGCGGCACGTGCCGCGCGGCGGCAGTCGCCGCCGAACCGATCGCGATGCGCATGGCGCATCACACCCGGTTTCAGCCTGCCTCGTGCAGTTTCAGGCCGCCGATGTGGAAGGCCTTGGTTTCCAGATATTCCTCGATACCGGTGGGCCCGCCCTCGCGGCCCAGGCCGGATTGCTTGATGCCGCCGAAGGGCGCCATCTCCATGGCGATCGACCCGGTGTTCAGCGCCACCATTCCGGCCTCCAGCCCTTCCGCCGCGCGGAAGGCGCGGTGCAGGTTCTCGGTGTAGAAGTACGCCGCCAGGCCGAAGGGCGTGTCGTTGGCGATGGACAGCGCCTCGCGCTCGTCCTTGAAGCGGAACAGGGGGGCGACGGGGCCGAACGTCTCCTCCGCTGCCACGCGCATGGACGGGGTCATGCCGGTCAGGATGGTGGGGGCGGCGAAGCGGCCGGCCAGGCCATTGTCATCGGCGCGGGCGAGGATTTTGGCCCCCTTGGACAGGGCGTCGTCGATATGGGACTGCACCTTGGCGACGGCGGCGTCGTTGATCAGGGGGCCGATGGTGGCACCGGCGACATCGCCGCGGCCCACGCGCAGGGCGGTGACGGCGGCGGCCAGCTTGTCGGCGAATTTCTCGTACACCCCGTCCTGGACCAGGATGCGGTTGGCGCAGACGCAGGTCTGGCCGGCATTGCGGAACTTGCTGGCCATGGTGGCGGCGACTGCCACATCCAGGTCGGCATCGTCGAACACGATCAGCGGTGCATTGCCGCCCAGTTCCAGCGACAGGCGCTTCACGCTGTCGGCACTCTGCGCCATCAGCAGCGATCCCACGCGGGTGGAGCCGGTGAAGGACAGTTTGCGCACCAGGGGCGATCGGGTGAGCGCCGCCCCGATGCCCGTGGGCGGGCCGGTGACGACGTTGAACACGCCGGCCGGGATGCCGGCGCGTTCGGCCAGCACGGCCAGGGCCAGGGCGCTGTAGGGCGTCAGATCCGACGGCTTGATCACCACGGGGCAGCCGGCGGCCAGGGCCGGGGCGCATTTGCGGGTGATCATGGCGGCGGGGAAGTTCCACGGCGTGATGATCGCCGAGACGCCCACCGGTTCCTTCCAGGTCAGGATGCGGCGGTCGGCCTCCGGTGCCGGCACGCCGCCACCGTAAACGCGTCTTCCTTCGGCCGCGAACCATTTCACGAAGCTGGCGGCGTAGCGGATCTCACCGGCGGCCTCGGCCAGGGGCTTGCCCTGTTCGGCCGTCATGATGCGGGCCAGATCGTCGGTATGCGCCAGGATCAGCGCGTGCCAGCGTTCCAGCAGGTCGGCACGGGCGCCGGCGGTAAGCGCCCGCCAGGCCGGCCAGGCGGCGTGGGCGGCCTTGATGGCGGCCTCGGTGTCCGCCGCGTCGCAGGCGGGCACGCTGCCCAGGATGGAACCGTCGGCGGGATTGTCCACCTCCAGCATGGCCATGCCGGCGGCCTGGCGCCATTCACCGGCGATGAAGGCGGACTGGCGGAACAGGCCGGGATCGGAAAGGGTCAGGGTCGTCATGGTTCGGTTCAGCCCAAGGCCTGGGTGACAAGGGAGAAGGTGTGGAATTCGGCATCGACGGGCACGGGCGTGCCGCGGATCATGCGGGTGACGCGGCCCACACGCTGCAGGCCCAGCTCGTCCAGCCAGGGGGACAGGCCGCTGGCCTCCGTCACATCCACGCGGCAGAACATGCCCGCGTTCGCGCCCAGCCAGTGGGAGATCAGGGCCTTGGCCCCGCCGATGTCCGGCGCCACGGTGGGGCCGACGACATAGCCGCGCCCGAATTTGCGGAACAGGGCGAAGCCCGCCACCTCATGATCGCGGGTCAGCATGACGCCCAGGGCACTCTTGTCCATGGTGTCGATCAGGCGGCGGCGGTCCATGCCGGTGGCGCGGGCATCCAGGTCGGTGATGATTTCCATATCGCGCAGGCCCATGGGCCGCACCCGCTCATCCGGCAATAATTCCGGCAGGGGCACGGAAAAGGCCGTGCCCTGGTGCTGGAACACCTCGCCCACCGCGACGAAGCCCAGCGACTGGTAGAGCGACAGCCCTTCTTCGGTGGCGTGCAGCATCATGGTGCGGTTGCCCAGGATGTCCATGACGGCCGCCATCAGCTTGCGCCCGATGCCCAGGCCCTGGGCGTCGGGCGAGACGATGACCATGCCCAGCGTGCCGGCCTTCTCCCCGAACAGCCAGCACATGGCGGTGCCGACCACCGCCCCGTCACGCTCCGCCACCACGCCCTGGCCGAATTCCAGGAAGAACTGCCAATCCTCCAGACGGTGCGGCCAGTTCAGTTCGCGCGACAGGGCGTGGGCTGCCTCCAGATCGGCTTCGCTCATCGCGCGCAGCGTCACAGCGGGCCGGGTGGCCTTTTCCATGTGGTTTCCCTTCCAGGCTTGGGTTTGCGGCGGCATGAACTGCCGTGGGGGCAAACCCAGGTATCATGCGGCGATGATAGACCCGGTGGCATGGCATTCGCTGCCGGGATGCGGGTTAATTCGGAAGATTGTGGCGTGTCGGTTCGGGCTGATCCCGACCAAATGCCGTGCCGGCGGGCCTATTCATGACACCAATGGAATGCCAGCCGGAGTGTCATCCCTTGAGCGCCTTTGATCCCGACAGCCTGATCCTGCCCGCCGGTTCCAACTTCATCGCCGGGCGCCGCGTCGCCGGTGTGGGGGCGGAAATCGCCGTCCGCCGCCCGTCGGATGGACGCGAATATGCCACGCTGGACAGCGCAGGCCACGCCCAGGTGGATGAGGCGGTGCGGGATGCGCAGCGCGCCTATAAAGGCAGCGGCTGGGCCAAAGCCGATCCGCGCCAGCGCATGCGGGTGCTGCGCCGCTGGGCCGATCTGCTGGATGCGCATATGGAGGAGCTGGCGGTGCTGGAGGCGGTGGGGTCGACACGCACCATTGCGGAGTGCAAGGCTTGGGACATTTCCTATGCCGCCGAATGCATCCGTTTCTATGCCGAATTCGCCGACAAGGTGGGGGGCGAGGTGGCGGCCACCACGCCGGACAAGCTGGGTCTGACCATCACCGAGCCCTATGGCGTGGTGGCGGCCGTGGCGCCCTGGAACCTGCCCATCGTCATGGCGGTGTGGAAGATCGCCCCCGCCGTGGCGGCGGGCAATTCCATCGTGCTGAAACCGTCGGAAATGACGCCCTTTTCCATCGTGCGCGTGGCGGAGCTGGCGATCGAGGCGGGGCTGCCGCCCGGCATCTTCAACATCGTGCAGGGCGATGGGCGGTCGGTGGGCGACACGCTGTGCCGCCATCCGCTGGTCGCCAAGGTCACCTTCACCGGTTCCACCCGCACCGGGGCCGCCATCATGACGGCGTGTGCGGAAACGGGACCGAAGCCGGTGACCCTGGAACTGGGTGGCAAGAGTCCGCAGCTGGTCTTCGCCGACTGCCCCGACCTGGACAAGACCGCCGCGATCGTCGCCCGCGCCATCACCTTGAATGCCGGGCAGGTCTGTGTGGCCGGTTCCCGTCTGATCGTGCAGGACAGCGTCGCTGACCGGGTGGTGGATTTGATCACCAAACGGTTCCAGGCCCTGCATGCGGCCCCCACCTGGGACGCCCGTTCCAGCCTGTCGCCCATCATCTCCCATCCGCAGCTCGACCGCATCGCCGGCATCGTCGGCCGCACCGTTGCCGGCGGGGCGCAACTGGTGACGGGCGGGGGCAGGGCGGCGGGGCCGCAGGACGGGTCCTATTTCCAGCCCACCATCCTGGCGGGGCTGGACGGCAATGCCGAGGCGGTGCGGGAGGAGATTTTCGGGCCCGTCCTGACGGTGCAGACCTTCACCGATGAGGAACAGGCCTTCATGCTGGCCAATGACACCGAATACGGTCTGGCGGCCGGGGTGCATACGGGCGACGTCGCCCGTGCCTTGCGCGCTGTGCGCGGGCTGGAGGCGGGGACGGTCTGGGTCAACCGCTATGGCCGTTCCAACGACTTCATGCTGCCGACAGGTGGGTTCAAGCGGTCGGGCATCGGCAAGGATCTGGGGCGCGAGGCCTATATGGCGAATTTGAAGGTGAAGACGGCGTTGGTGGAGTTTTGAGGAGCGCTATCTCGGCGAAGGTTGATCCGAAAGGCAGGTCCAGACAAACCGCTCAGCCGGAATACCGAAGATTGATGCGATATCGTGGAGCAATTTCCGCGTGTCGGCCTGAGCTTCCATACAGATGACCAGGGTGGAACGATCCGGCATGCCGCGATATTGCTGAAAGGCGATGGGACCAAATGCCGTATCGACAATGATGGCCTTGAAATAATCGAGGTCATCATTTGCCGTTTCAACCGGCACATTCAGCCTCTGTGCCAGCTCATCGACATTCATGGAAATCCTGGCAAGGTCGAAGCAAAGCCCCTTGGGCCATTGGCTGATCGGAATTGCTTGGTGGCGCATGTGCTTCAACGGACAGGAAGTTGGATCGGCGGTACCGATTCCGATTCACTCGGCGAAATCTGTATCATAGATCGATCTTCCGCCCCTCGTTCCACGGCCGGGAAAGGTCGAGTTCCGCGCCCACCAGTGGCGACCGGCGCAACGCCGCCAGGATGGCGCCCGGCTTCAGTGACTGGTTAGCCAACGCCTCATCATTATCATGTGATGCAGTACCATGCTTGGCCAAGCAGGTTGGATCATCGTTCACGGACAAGTCTCCCTCGCCCTGATATCCGAAGATCATAGCCGGAAATCAGGGCGAGGGACAGGGCGAGCCGTCTTAGTGCGGTTTGTCGTTGATTGGAAACGCTGCCCTTTCCGTCATCCCGGTGACAAGCCCATAGGCGCTAACTTAGCCGATTGGAATAAGGTGCTTTCCCCGCGAAAGCGGGGACCCAGGGGCCACAAGAACCAACGCTTCAGTGCCTTTGGCTCCTGGACCCCCGCTTTCGCGGGGGAGGCAGGAAGGGTGCAACGGGTTAAGTTAGCGCGTATGGGCGAAAGCCGGGACCCAGGGGCCAAATGCCCGACCTTTCAGCAGCCTTGAGCAAGACAGCGTCGAGGTTCGATCCTGTGGCCCCCGGGGCCAGGCTTGTCACCGGGATGACGAAGGAAAGCGTTTCCAGTCAGCCTGTACCGGTCCTAGCCCCGCGCCTTCAACGCCCGGCGATGCTTGTGCAGCAGCGGCTCGGTATAGCCACTGGGCTGCTCCACCCCCTTGAACACCAGATCGCATGCCGCCTGAAAGGCGATGGAGCCGTCGAAATCCGCCGCCATCGGCCGGTAGAGCGGATCGCCCGCGTTCTGTCCGTCCACCACGGCCGCCATGCGCTTCATCACCGCCAGCACCTGGGCTTCGGTACACACCCCATGCAGCAGCCAGTTGGCGATATGCTGGCTGGAGATGCGCAGGGTGGCGCGGTCTTCCATCAGGCCGACATTGTGGATGTCCGGCACCTTGGAACAGCCGATGCCCTGGTCGACCCAGCGCACGACATAACCGAGGATACCCTGGGCATTGTTCTCCAGCTCCTCGTTCACCTCCGCATCCGACCAGTTCACCCCGCGGGCCAGCGGGATGGTCAGGATGGCGCGCAGGCTGGCGCGCGGCCGGGTGGACAGTTCCGCCTGGCGGACCGCCACATCGATCTGATGATAGTGCAGGGCGTGCAGCGTGGCGGCGGTGGGTGAGGGGACCCAAGCAGTGGTGGCGCCGGCCATGGGATGGCCGATCTTGACCTTCAGCATCTCCGCCATCCGGTCGGGCATGGCCCACATGCCCTTGCCGATCTGGGCATGGGAGCGGAAGCCGGCGGCCAGACCGTTATCGACGTTCCAGTTCTCGTACGCCCCGATCCAGGCCGCCGCCTTCATGTCGGCCTTGCGGATCATGGGGCCGGCCTGCATGGAGGTGTGCATCTCGTCGCCGGTGCGGTCCAGGAAACCCGTGTTGATGAAGCAGACGCGGTCCTTGGCGGCGCGGATACATTCCTTCAGATTGACCGTGGTCCGCCGTTCCTCATCCATGATGCCGATCTTCAGGGTATGGCGGGCAAGGCCCAGCACATCCTCGATCCGGTCGAACAGATGGTTGGCGAAGGCCACCTCCTCAGGACCATGCATCTTGGGCTTCACGATATAGACGCTGCCGGCCCGGCTGTTGGACAGGCCGCCGGTGCGGCGCAGGTCGTGCAGGGCGATCAGGCTGGTGACGATGCCGTCCAGGATGCCTTCCGGCACCCAGGACCCATCCGCGAACGTCACGGCATCGATGGTCATCAGATGGCCGACATTGCGGATGAACAGCAGCGAGCGGCCATGCAGGCTGACGCTGCCGATGCCGTCGGCCGCCTTGTAGGTGCGGTCGGGGTTGAGCGCCCGGTCCAGGGTACGGCCGCCCTTTTCGAACGTCGCGGTCAGGTCGCCCTTCATCAGGCCCAGCCAGTTGCGATAGACGGTGACCTTGTCGGCGGCATCGACGGCGGCGATGCTGTCCTCGCAATCCATGATGGCGGTCAGGGCCGATTCCAGCACGATATCGGCGACACCGGCCGTATCGGTCTTGCCGATCGGGTGGGTATGGTCGATGACGATGTCCAGATGCAGGCCGTGATGGGTCAGCAGGATATTGGTGGGGGCAGCGGCATCGCCATTATAGCCCCTGAATTTGCCGGCATCGGCCAGACCGGTCACGGTGCCATCAGTCAGGGTCACGGTCAGGGTGCCGTTGGCGACGCTGTAGCCGGTGGCGTCCTTGTGGCTGCCCTTGGCCAGGGGGGCGGCCTGGTCCAGCACGTCGCGCCCTTTGGCGATGACGGCAGCACCACGCACCGGGTCGTAGCCTTTGGCACCCGCCGTGCCGACATCGCCCAACGCGTCGGTACCGTAGAGCGCGTCATAGAGGCTGCCCCAGCGGGCATTGGCGGCGTTCAGCGCGAAGCGGGTGTTCATCACCGGCACGACCAGCTGCGGCCCCGCCACCTGCGACACTTCCGGATCGGTATTCTGCGTGGTGATGGCGAAATCCTCGCCTTCCGGCACCAGATAACCGATATCGCGCAGGAACGCCTCATAGGCGTCGGCATCGATATCCTGACCGCGCCGGGCGATGTGCCAGCCATCGATCTTGGCCTGCAGCGCCTCGCGCCGGTCCAGCAGGCGCCTGTTCACCGGGGCGAGGTCGCGGAACAGGGAAGCGAAGCCCGACCAGAAGGCGGCCGGTTCCACGCCGGTGCCGGGCAGGGCCTCGCCCTCGATGAAGCGGTGCAGCTCGGCATCGATCCTCAGGCCGTGGATATCGATCGTGGCGGACATGGGCGTTCCCTCAAAAGGCGGCTGGTGTTCGTTGCCTTAACGCCTATCAGTCCTCCCGGAGCCGCGCAACAGTTCGTGGAAGTCTTTCCACGATGCGGAAAAGCATGTTAAGCGTAGATCAGGTCGAGCCGAAGGCGAGCCCTGACAGAAACGGATTACAAGCTATACCGTCAGGGCTCGCCTTCGGCTCGACCTGACCTACGGCCGGAGCGCAAATGCCGAAGACCGACACCGAGCGCAGCGGCAATGTCCAGGTGCTGGGCCGGGCCATCGCCATCCTGAACCACCTGTCCCAGGCCGATGGCGGTGCCAGCCTGACGGAGGTGGGCAATGCCGTGGGACTGGCTGCCTCCACCACCCATCGCCTGCTGACTTCTTTGGAGTCCGAACGATATGTGCGATTCGATGCCGAGACCAAACTTTGGTCGGTGGGGGTTCAGGCCTTCATCATGGGCAGTGGGTTTCTGCGCACCCGCGATCTGGTGCGGCTGGCCCGCCCGCATATGCGCGCGCTGATGGAGGCGAGCGGGGAGACGGTGAACCTGGCCATCGAGGACCAGGGGGCGGCCGTCTATCTGTCGCAGGTCGAATGCCGGGAGATGATGCGCACCTTCGCCCGGTTGGGCGCGCGGGTGCCCATGCATTGTTCGGGCGTGGGCAAGGCGCTGCTGTCGGCGCTGGGAGAGGGCCTGCTGGCCCGGCATGTGGAGCGCCACGGGCTGATGCGGGTGACCGCGCGCACGCTGATCACCCTGCCGGACCTGCTGGCCGACCTGTCCGCCGGGCGCGTGCGCGGCTATGCGATCGATGACGAGGAACATGCCGTGGGCCTGCGCTGCGTGGCGGCCCCCATCTTCAACGAGCATGGCGATCCGGTGGGGGCTGTGTCATTGTCCGGCCCCATGGCGCGCATCACCGATGCGCGGATCGCGACCCTTGGTGGGCTGGTGGGACGGGCGGCGGGGCGGATCATGGCGGAGATCGGCGGAAACCCTCAACCTGAAGGGATTGCCGCACCGGTCTATACCCAACCTTAGGCCGTTCGAAATAAGGCTGAACGCTTAGCGCCATTTGCCCGTCTCAGGCGTTAAGCTATGGATGTTGTATCGCTGGCCGCAGGTTCGTAATGGGGATTCAAAAACGCATACTGGTCGTCGAGGATGAATTCCTGATCGCCATCCATGTCGCCGACATCATGGGTGATCTGGGTTTCAACGTCATCGGACCCGTGGGCGACATCCAGCAGGCCCTGCCGCTCGCGGCACAGGAAAGCCTGGATGGTGCGATCCTGGACGTGAACCTGTCGGGCCAGCTGGTCTTTCCCGTGGCGGCCACCCTGGCGTCACGGGGCGTGCCCTTCATCCTGACCAGCGGCTATGACGCCTCCGGCCTGCCCGTCGAGTGGCACGACCGGCCGATCCTGCGCAAGCCGGTGGTGGAACGTGACCTGGCCCGTCTGGCCCTGTCCGTGTTCGAGATGCGGGAGAACGCGCAGGTTGCCGGTGTCGGTCAGGGTTGAGGCGCCGGCGCGGCGCATCCTTCTCATCGAGGACAGTCCCACCCAGGCGCTGAGATTCCGCCTGCTGCTGGAGGACGAGGGCTATGTCGTCGAACAGGTGGACAGTGCCGAGGCGGCGCTGCCGCTGCTGAACCGCACGCTGCCCCATCTGCTGATCGTTGACCATCATCTCCCCGGCATGCAGGGGGGCGACCTGTGCCGCCTGATCCGCCTGCACCTGGCCACGCTATCCATGCCCATCCTGATGCTGACGGCGGACGAGACGCCGGCCCGCCAGCGTGAGGGGCTGGACAGCGGTGCGGATGATTTCCTGCCCAAATCCACGGATTCGGCCGTGCTGCTGCTGCGCGTGGGGCAGTTGCTGCGCCATGCGCGGCGCGACGATGACATGGAGGTGCTGCCGCAGATCCAGTTCCGCCAGCCGCGCGCCCTGGTCGTCGGGTTCGATGCCGCCTTCCTGCATCCGCTGCGTGCCATGCTGGTGGAGGAAGGGTGCCTGTTGACGGAGGTGGCGCGGGCCACCGACGCCCTGTCGCGGCTGGCCCAGGAGCCGCAGGATGTGATGCTGGTCTGCGACCGGCTACCCGATGTCGGCGGACAGGAACTGTGCCGGCAGAGCCGGGCCAGCATGGGCACGGCCACCGCCGTGATCCTGGGCCTGGGCGGCACCCATGACCAGGAGACGCTGCACCGGCTGCTGGCCAGCGGCATCGACGATCTGTTCGATCCCGCGGCCCCCCTGTCGCCCTTGCGTGCCCGGCTGCGCGCCATTCTGCGCCGCCGCTTCCTGGAGGAACAGAACCGCCGCCTGCTGGCCGATTTCCGCGAAAGGGAGGGGCGCGCGCTCAGGCTGGAAGCCGAACGCAATGCGGCGCGCACCCGCGCCATGCTGGCCGACCAGCTGGCCGCCGTGAACCGGCGGCTGGCCGACCAGGCGCTGATCACCGCCACCATCACCCGCAACGTGCCGGCCGCCCTGATCCTGACCGACCGGTCGGGCATGGCGACATATCTGAACCCGCCCGCCCTGTCGCTGCTGGGCGGGGAGTTGGAGGGCGGGTCGGTGTTCGAGCGGCTGGGGGTGGAGATACAGGCCGCCGACGGCAGGCCCCTGCCCGCCGTGGCCGAACAGGCCGCCACCCTGACCCGGCCCGACGGACGCGACGTGCCCGTGCATTATTCCATCATCCCCCTGGACGGGGACGAGGGGCCGTCGGGTGCCGTGGTGCAGATCGTGGATGTGACCGAGCGCCGTCAGGCGGAGGAGCGCCAGGAACTGCTGATGGCGGAACTGTCGCACCGGGTGAAGAACACGCTGGCCACCGTGCTTTCCATCGGCCAGCAGACGCGGCGCCGGCATGAGGATACGGCCAGCTTCTGGCATTCCTTCGAAGGAAGGCTGCGGGCGCTTTCGGCCACGCACAACCTGCTGGCCGACCATTACTGGGAATGGGTTCAGCTGTCGGAGGTGGTCAGCCACGAGGTCACCCCCTATGCCCAGGAACCCCAGGATGTCTGCATCAAGGGGCCTTCCATCGAACTCCGGCCCAAGGCGGCGCTGGCCCTGGCCCTGGTCTTCCACGAACTGGCCACCAATGCCGCCAAATATGGCGCCTTCTCCCAGCCGGGCGGGCATCTGGACGTGCGCTGGCACCTGGACGAGGGGGCCCGCATCCGTGTGAGCTGGAAGGAAACCGGCGGCCCCGCCACCCGTATGCCCGAGGCGCGCGGTTTCGGTACCACGCTGATCCAGCGCTCGCTGGCATACGAGATCCAGGGCGCCACCGCCTTGCATTTCGAGCCGGACGGCGTGCGCTGCACGATGGACTTCCCGCTGAGTGAGGGTATCCGACGTCGGATCGGGGGGTGAGGGGTGTGAGGGGATAGGGTTAATCCACCGGCACATCCTTCAACCCGTGCTCCGCCACGATGCGGCGCAGGGCGCCTTCCATCACCGACCGTTCCGTCGCCGTCAGGCCGGCAAAGAATTCCGCGTCGTTGGCATCGGCCAGGCGAGCCAGATCCGGCAGCAGGGTAGCACCATCATCGGTCAGCGACAATTTGTGCGCCCGGCCGTCCAGCGGGTCGTCGGCGCGCCGGACCAGACCCTTAGCGATCAGCCGGTCGGCCAGCTTGCTGATGGCGCCGCGCGTCATGCCCATGCGGTCGGCCAGCCGGGAAGGGGGCAGGGGGGCGGCACCGTACAGTTCGCGCAAGACCACCCATTCCGCCACGGTGACGCCCCGCCCCTCCAGCTTGCGCGCGAAGCCGTGCGAGACGTGGTTGGACACCAGGCGCAGCCAGAAACCCAGATGATCGGTCAGGCGTGACACCGCTTCGTCGGTCATGTTCCCATCGCCCAAATTGGTGACAAGGAAACTATCCCGCGCGGCGATGGGAGCGCCAGATGTTTCATCCCGCCCGCATCGGCACCCGGCTGGCCTGGTTGTTGCCTTCCACCAGCCGGCGCAAAAGGTCCAGGAACAGGCGTTGTTCATCGGCGGGCAGGGGGGACAGCAGTTTTTCCGTCACCTTGTCGACGCGCCCGCCGGTACGGTCGAGCAGGGCCAGACCGTCCGGCGTGGGGTAGAGCAGGCGGGCACGGCGATTGTCGGGGTCGACCTCCCGCCGGATCAGGCCGCGGGTTTCCAGCCGGTCGACGACGCCGGTGATGGTGGCGCGGTCCAGCGCCGTGCGGCAGGACAGGAAGGTCTGGTCGCGCCCCGGCTCCGCCGCGATGGTCATCAGCACGCCGTACTGCGGCGGCGTCAGGTCCAGGCCCGCCGTCTCTTCCAGGAACAGGGCCGTGGAAATCTGGCCCAGGCGCCGCACCAGGAAGCCGGGCAGTTCCTCCAACCGCGTCTGATTGTTCATCTTCTTATCCATTCTCTGCGCTGCCGCCATGCATGAAGCGCGCTTGGCGGCATCCTACACGCGGATCAATATTTAGTACACAAAATATCAGTATGCGAATTGAATGGCGCGACAGCGCCGTCGAACGAAAGGCGCGACAGCGCCGCGAGGTGTCTTCCATGTCCGTTGAACCGATGTCCGTCCCGTCCCCGCATCTGCCCGGCCCCGGTGCCCTGGGGGCGCGACTGCGTTCCGCCTTGCCGGGCAGTGTGGGGCGGCTGGCCCTGCCGCTGGTGGCGGTGGGTGCCGTCGTCACCCTGGTCCTGACCGCGTCGGCGCATTGGGATGGCTGGGTCGGCGGGGCGGATGTGCAGGTGACCGACAATGCCAGCATCCGCGCCGATATGACGCGTCTGGGCGTGCGGGTAGCCGGCACCGTGCGGTCGGTGGCCGTGGCCGATTATCAGCGGGTGAAGGCGGGCGATGTCCTGCTGGAACTGGACCCGGCCGAATTCCAGGTGGCGGTGGCGCAGGCCGAAGCCACCGTGGCCTCGGCCCAGGCGGCGCTGGACAATCTTTCCAACCAGATGGCGCTGCAGGGCGCCGGCATCGCCCAGGCCGATGCGCAGATCCAGGCAGCAAAGGCAGGGGAACGGCGCACGGCGCTGGAGGCCGACCGGCAGCAGGAACTGCTGCGCCGCGGTCTGGCCGGCACCCCGCAGAAGGCGGAACAGGCCCAGGCCGACCGGCAGAAATCCGCCGCCGACGCCAGGGCCGCCACGGCCCAGGCCCAGGCGCAGCGCCGGCAGCTGGATGTGCTGAAGGGCCAGGAACGCCAGCGCACCGCCGACCTGCGCGCGGCCGAAGCCGCACTGGAGGCGGCGAGGCTGCGCCTGTCCTATACGCGCGTCACCGCGCCGTTCGACGGGGTGGTGGGGGAGGTGCAGGCCCATGCGGGCGATTATGTCGCCACGGGCGCCAGCCTGGTCAGCCTGGTGCCGCTGCCGCTGGTCCATGTCACCGCCAATTACAAGGAAACCCAGCTGACCCGGGTGGCACCGGGCCAGGTCGTGGAGATCAGCGTCGACATGTTCCCCGGCCAGGTGCTGCGCGGCCATGTCGCCCGCCTGTCGCCGGCCAGCGGTGCCACCTTCGCCCTGCTGCCGCCCGACAATGCCACGGGTAACTTCACCAAGGTGGTGCAGCGCATCCCCGTGCGCATCGACCTGGACCCCGGCCAGCCCCTGGTCGAACGGCTGCGCCCCGGCATGTCGGTGGAAACCCGCATCCATGTGGGCCAATCATGAACGCGCCCGCCATCGTCAGCGCCGGCCCGATTTCGGTCGGGCGACGGTCGCACCACCCGCTGCTGGCCGTCCTGGCCGTGCTGCTGGGCGCCTATATGACCAACTTCAATGTCAGGCTGTTCGCCGTGGGCCTGTCGGACCTGCGCGGCGCCTTCGGGCTGGGGGTGGATGAAGGTGCGTGGCTGTCCACGGCAGCCCAGGCGCCGCAGATCCTGATCGCACCGGCCGTCGCCTGGCTGGTCACGGTGTTCGGCGTGCGCCGGGTGCTGGTGGGGCCGGCGCTGGGTTACGCGGCACTGTGCCTGATGATCCCGGTCATGCCGCCCCATTGGCTGCTGCCGGCCCATATGCTGCACGGGCTGCTGCTGGGCCTGTTCGTGCCGGCCACCCTGACCGTGGTGCTGCGCAATCTGCCGATGAAATGGTGGGTAGCCGGCATTGCCGTCTATGTGTTCCGCCAGGGTTTCGCGCTGAATTCCGGCGTGGAGCTGGTGGGGCTCTATACCGGACAGATGGGTTGGCAATGGCTTTACTGGCAGGATGTGCTGTTGGCCCCGCTGATGGCCTTGTGCGCCTGGATGGGGGCGCCGTCGCAGCCGGCGGACAAGGCACTTCTGGAAGATGCCGACTGGGGCGGCATGCTGCTGTTCGGCGTGTCGCTGTGCCTGATCTATGTCGGCCTGGACCAGGGCAACCGGTTGGACTGGTTGGCATCCGGCCTGGTGGTCAGCCTACTGGCCGGCGGTGTCCTGCTGCTGGCACTGTTCTTCGTGAACGAGGCGGTGGTGCCGCAGCCCTGGGCCAGTGCCAAGGTGGTGCTGTCGCGCAATATCGGCCTGCTGCTGCTGGCCTCGCTGTTCTACACCTTCACATCCGTTTCCAATTCCACCCTGATCCCCAATTTCCTGGCCAATGTCGCGCATCTGCGGCCCGAACAGTCGGGATCGCTGCTGCTGGCCTGGGGGGCATTGCCGCTGTTCATCTTCATGCCCTTGGCCGTGTGGCTGCTGGGGCGGGTGGATGGGCGCTATATGATCATCGCCGGGCTGTCGGCCTTCGCCTTGTCGGCCCTGCTGGGCACGCGCCTGACCAACGAATGGCGGGCAGGGGACTTCGCGCCGATCGTCCTGCTTCAGGCTTTTGGCCATTGCTTCACCTTCCTGCCCATCGTCATCCTGGCCTTGGCCAACAGCAATCCCGCCCGCGCCACGGCGGTGTCGGCCTATATCCAGGTGCTGCGCGTCGATGGCGTGGTGCTGGCCACGGCCCTGACCAGCACCTTCCTGCGCGTGTCCGAACAGGTCCATTCCAACCTGACCGGCCAGCATCTGCGCCTGGACGATCCGGCGGTACAATCCACCCTGGCCGCCTTGTCACACCGCCTGGGCGATGGGGCACGGGCCGTCGCCACCCTGTCGGCCAATGTGCAGCGTGAAGCCACGGTGCTGTCCTATATCGACGGTTTCTGGCTGTGCTTCGCCATGGCGCTGGTGGCGCTGCTGCTGGTCGCCGGCGTGGCCAAGGCTCCCAAGGGACCGCTGACGCCGGGGTGAGGTTTGGGGTTCGTCCAATTTCCCGTAAAAGCCATTCTCTTCTTTTTCGTCATCCTGGCTTGTCACCGGGATGACGTAGGCCTACATAAAAAAATTGATAATCTATCTTATGGAAATTAAATCCAGCGGCGGCAAACACGATCCAGGATGACGGAAGCCAGGGCCCCCGCGCCTTGCGCCATCATGAAAGCCGGCACATCAACCGGCCGGATGCCGGCGAAACTGTCGGTCAGGCTGCGGGCCAGGGTGACGGCCGGATTGGCGAAGCTGGTGCTGGCCGTGTACCAGTAGCCGGCGACCACGGTCAGCGCCACGCCATAGGGCAAGGATGACGGGTTGCCGCCGCGCAGGCCGCGCAGGATCACGGTCAGCAGCATGAAGCCGGCCACCGCTTCCGACAGCCATTGCCCGCCGCCGCTGCGCGCCTTTTGCGATATCTGCACAAGGCCGAGGTCGAACATGGCGTGGGCCAGGATCACGCCCAGCACCGCGCCGACCATCTGCACGGCGATATAGGGTGCCACCCGCGACCGGGGGAAAAGACCGGTCGCGGCCAGACCCAGGCTGACGATGGGATTGAAATGCGCGCCGGACAGCGGGCCGAAACTCTGGATCAGCGCCACCAGGGCGGCCCCCGTGGCGACGGCATTGGCCAGCAGGGCGACGGCCATGTTGCCGCCCGCCAGCCGTTCGGCCATCACCCCGGAGCCGACGACAGCGGCCAGCAGCAGGGCGGTGCCCAGCCCTTCGGCCAGCAATGCCACGCCCAGACGGGGTGCCGTCATGCCTGCCCTTCCCGGCCCATCAGGTCCAGCCGGCGCTTCAAGGCCATGCGGTCCAGTGCGGCCAGCGGCAGGCTGGTGAAGATGCCCAGCCGGCGTTCGATCATGCGGTAGATATCGGCGGTGAAGGCCGCCTTTTCCGCATCCGTGCCGGTGGCGCCGGACGGATCGGGAAAGCCCCAATGCGCCGTCATCGGCTGGCCCGGCCAGACCGGACAGACCTCTCCGGCCGCCTGGTCGCAGACGGTGATGATGAAATCCAGGTGCGGGGCGCCGGGCCGGGCGAATTCCGCCCAATCCTTGGACCGCGCCCCCGACAGGTCATGGCCCAGCCGCACCAGCAGGTCATGCACGAAGGGATTGATGCGGCCCGACGGATGGCTGCCGGCGCTGAACGCCTGGAAACGGCCCTGGCCCATCCGGTTCAGGATGGCTTCCGCCATCACCGACCGGGCGCTGTTATGGGTGCACAGGAACAGCACGGTGTGAACAGGGGTGTCCACCATGGCAAAACTCCAGCAGACAGGAATTTGAAGGGTCAGGCGGCAGGGCCGCAGCATGCCGATGCGGCGGGGGCGGCAGCCAGTGCGGCGGTGGAGGCCAGGCGCGGATCGATGGCCACCGCACCCCCGCCATAGGTGGCGCTGCCGCCATAGGTGTGGAACACTTCCCAGGCGATGCCGGCCGGATCGGTGATCCAGGATTTCTCCGACTTCGCATAGCAGCAGGTGGTGTGGCCCTCTTCCAGCACCGGACGGTCGGCCTGTTTCAGGCGGCCATAGACCTCCGCCAGCTCATCGGCGCTGTCCACCTGGATGCCCAGATGTTCCACGCCCGTCTGCCCCCGGACGCTGATGGCGAAATTCACGCGCGGGTCGTCCAGCAGCCATTTGGCGTAGTTATCCTTGCGCACGCTGGGTTCCGCCGCGAACAGGGTGGAATAGAAACGGATGGACGCGGCGATATCGTCAACAGCCACATGCAGGTGCAGGCGCTTCATTTTGGCTCTCCGGTTGTTCGGTGACACAGGCCGCCGCGCCCGCCATGTCCCCGCACAGTTCGGGCCGGCCCTGGCAGCAATCCTCCATCAGGAAGGAAAGCAGGCGCCGCGTCCCGTCATAGTCGGTGGCATAGAAGATCTGCCGCTGCACCCGCCAGGAGCGTAGCAGCCCCGCCCGTTCCAGGCTGGCCAGATGATGCGACAGGGTGGAGGCGCCGACGCCCAGGCGTTCGGCGATCTCCCCCGCATTCAGTCCGACCGGCCCCACCCGAACCAGCAGCCGGAAAATATCCAGCCGCGTGGCCTGTGCCAGGGCACCCAGCGCGTCGATAGCTTGTGTCTGTTCCATATTTCGATAATCATCGAATTATTATCGCCGCGCAAGAGATATTTCGATGAATGTCGAAATAAAGTCGCTGCCGTCCGCTCCGCCCAATACGGCAGCATCCACCGCCCCACCGGCCAAATCCGCATATCCGCACCATGCGGCGGGTTACTCTGATCCCAGACGCCGTATAAAAGGCGCGGATCAGAGAACGGGAATACGGGCATGACCAGCATCACCGGTGCGGATACCGCACCCGCCATCGCCAGGATCGGGGCCGCTGCCAAGGCGCAGGCGCGGCTGGTGGCCATCGACGCGCTGCGCGGGCTGGTCATGGTGTTCATGCTGGTCGACCATGTGCGCGAGACCTGGTTCCTGCATATGCAGGTGTCGGACCCGGTGGATGCCGCCACGGTCGATCCGGCCCTGTTCTTCACCCGGCTTCTCTCCACCTTCTGCGCACCGACCTTCGTGGCGCTGACCGGCCTGTCGGCCTGGCTCTATGGCCAGTCGCACAGCAAGGCCGAAACCTCGATGTTCCTTCTGAAGCGCGGTCTGTTCCTGATCTTCCTGGAACTGAGTTTCGTCGGTTTCGCCTGGTCGGCACAGTTCCCGCCGCAGACCTTCTGGCTGCAGGTGATCTGGGCGATCGGCCTATCGATGATCGCGCTGGCCGGCCTGCTGCATCTGCCGCGCGTGGTCCAGATCGTCCTCGGGCTGGCCATCGTGCTGGGGCATAATCTGCTGGACCCGATCCGGCTGGCGCCCGGCGATGCGTTCTACGAGGTCTGGGCCGTGCTGCATCAGCGCGCGGTGATCGACCTGGGCGGCGGCCTGATCGCCAAGACGACATATCCCATCCTGCCCTGGATCGGGGTGATCCTGCTGGGCTATGCCACCGGGCCCTGGTTCGCGCGGGGCAGCGACGCCCTGGTCCGTCGCCGCCGGCTGATCCTGCTGGGTGCGGGCATGCTGGTCGGGTTCGTGGTGATCCGGACGCTGAATGTCTATGGCGACAAGCCGTGGGTGACGGGCGTCGATGGCCTGCATACCGTGATGGCCTTCCTGTCTCTGACCAAATATCCGCCGTCGCTGCTGTTCCTGCTGCCCACGGTCGGTGCCGGCGTCCTGCTGCTGGCCTTGTTCGAGAAGTACCAGGACAGCCGCCTGATGCCGTACCTGGCCATGTTCGGTGGCGCGCCCATGTTCTTCTACCTCCTGCACCTCTATGTGCTGAAGGCGCTGTATCTGGTGGCCGTGGCCATCTATGGCTTGAACAAGGGCCAGTTCTTCGGCGTCGACAATGTCTCCACCGTCTGGATCTGGGTCGCCATCCTGCTGGTGCCGCTGTACCTGCCCACCCGCTGGTTCGCGGGCCTCAAGCAGCGCCGCCGCGACATCTGGTGGCTGAAGTACCTCTGAATATTTCAGCATGGGCGCCCAAAAACTCCCCGGCATTTTAAAGCGCGCCCTGGCCCCACAACAAAACAACACACCGTGGCAACCGGCCGCTTCGACCAAACATATCTGCCGAAGCGGCTAAGGTTAATGGGTGAAGGGAAAAAGGCCTCGGGTCACTCAAAAAAGGCCTTGCCCACGAGGAACGTTATAACATAACAGGCGGCGTTGGAATTCAACGGCCCGGCACGGGCCAAGCCGCGAACAATGAACAGCGGAAGCAGCTTCACAAAGGGGATCAACGATGTACCGTTCCAATCGATTCCGCCTGGCGCTTGCCGCCACCGTCGCCTGTGCCGCGCTTGTGCCGGCAGCAACCGCCCAGCAGGCCGAAAGCGCCCTGGAGGAGATCATCGTGGTGGGCCAGCGTCAGGCCTATCGCGGCGACGTGGCCCTGAAGGACACGCCGCAATCCATCCAGGTGCTGGATGGCGAGCTGTTGCAGGACCTGGGCGTGGTCAAGCTGGAAGGCGCCCTGGAGCTGGCGTCCGGCATCGCCAAGCAGAATAATTTCGGCGGCCTGTGGGACAGTTTTGCCGTGCGCGGCTTCGCCGGTGACGAGAATTTCCCCAGCGGCTTCCTGGTCAACGGCTTCAATGGTGGCCGTGGCTATGGCGGCCCCCGCGATGCATCGAACGTGGAGCGGATCGAGGTGCTGAAGGGCCCCAATTCCGCCCTGTTCGGCCGCGGCGAGCCCGGCGGCACGGTCAACATCATCACCAAGAAGCCGGAATTCAAGACCAAGGGCAGCGTCGCCGCATCCGCCGGTTCCTACGACACCTACCGGGTCGAGGGTGATATCACCGGCCCGGTCACGGAAAGCATCGCCATCCGCCTGAACGCGGCCTACGAGGATGCGGGCAGCTTCCGCGATACCTTGGACAGCAAGAAGCTGGTCGCGTCGCCTTCCATCCTGGCCGTGCTGACCGAGGGCACGACCCTTTCCTATGAGATGGAATATGTCGACCAGGATGTGCCGTTCGATCGCGGTATCGTGGCCGTGAACGGCGATCTGGGTGCCCTGCCCCTCTCCCGCTTCCTGGGCGAGCCGGGGGACGGCCCGATCAATATCGACGTGCTGGGTCACCAGGTGCAGTTGCAGCATGATCTGAATGACGACTGGTCCCTGCTGCTGGGCGGCAGCTACAAGGAAACCTCGTTCGAGGGTTTCTCGACCGAGGCGGAACTGGCCAGCGGCCGACAGCCGCTCTACAGCACCAACCGCTATCTGTCGCGTCAGCGCCGCCAGCGCGATTACGATACCGAGCATTCGGTGCTGCGCGGTGAACTGTCGGGCACGTTCCAGACCGGTGGCCTGACCCATCACCTGATCGCGGGTGCGGACTGGGACAAGTTCAACATCGACCAGTTCCAGCTGCGCTACCGTCCCGGCGCCTTCGCGACGGGCGGCGCCATCACGGCGGGCCTGAATGCCATCGATGTGTTCGCGCCCGCCTATGGCAACCTGCCCACGCCGACGGCCACCGTCACCAACACCTATGAGAAGCAGGACGCCTGGGGCATCTATCTCCAGGACCAGATCGACATCACCGAACAGTTCAAGATCCGGTTTGGCGGCCGTTACGACGATTTCAGCCGCAGCCTGCTGAACCGGGCCGCCGCCCTGTCCGCCATCAATCCTGGCGAGCGAACCTACAAGGAATTCAATCCCCAGGCCGGCCTGGTCTATGCCGTGACGGACGAGGTGTCGTTCTATGCCGGCTATGGCAAGGGTTTCCGGCCCAATAGCGGCGCCAGCTTCGCCGGCGCGCTGTTCGAGCCGGAAAAGTCCAAGTCGTACGAGGTCGGTGCCAAGTATGAGAGCGAGGATGGAAGGCTGAACGGCACCGTATCGCTCTATACGATGAAGAAGACCAATGTGCTGACGGCGGACCCGGCCAATGCCGGCTTCTCCATCGCTGTCGGCTCCGCCCGGTCCAAGGGCCTGGAATTCGATCTGAACGCCAAGCTGCCGGCCGACAGCCGCCTGTTCGTCACCTATGCCTATACGGATGCCGAGGTGGCGGAGGATTTCCGTGATCCCAACTTCAACCTCGCGGTGCTGGAAGGCTCCCCGCTGATCAATGTGCCCAAGCACCAGGCCAACATCCTGCTGTTCAAGGATTTCGAGGTGGGCACGGGCACGGCCAGCATCGGCGGCGGCATCAACCATGTCTCCAAGCGGCTGGGCGAGACGGGGGTGAATTTCTACCTCCCCTCCTACACCCTGGTGAAGCTGCTGGCCTCATATGAGCCGACGGAGCAGATCAAGCTGTCGGTTGATGTGAACAACCTGTTCGACAAGCGCTATTACGCCAGCTCCTATGCCCGCCTGTGGGTGGCGCCGGGTACGCCGCGCACGGTGACGGGACGGGTGAGTTACAGTTTCTAATTCCCCCCTCCCCCATCCATGCCAGACTTCCACCCCCGCCCGTCGGTTCCCCTGGGCGGGGGTTTTTTATGAAAAGGCGGCGACCATGGCCTTTCTGTTCAAATCCGACCCCACCCGTGGCCAGATCTGGCGCGCGGCGTTTGCCCGGCAGGTGCCCGAGGTGGAGTTCCGTACCTGGCCGGAGGTCGGGGATGCGGCCGATATCCGCTATCTCGCCGCGTGGACGGTGACGCGCGAGTTGATGGAAAGCCTGCCGAACCTGGAGGTGCTGTTCTCCGTCGGGGCCGGGGTGGATCAGCTGGACCTGACGCAGGTGCCACCCCATGTGCGGGTGGTGCGCATGCTGGATCCCGGCCTGACGGAAAGCATGGTGGAGTTCGTCTGCCTGTCCGTCCTGTCGCTGCACCGCGACCTGCCGCATTACCGCCAAGCCCAGGGAGAACAACGCTGGGCGCCGCTGGTGCCGGCGGCGGCCACGCGGCGGCGGGTGGGGGTCATGGGGCTGGGCAATCTGGGCCGGGCATCGCTGGCGGCATTGCGGCCGTTAGGGTTTCAGCTGTCGGGGTGGAGCCGGTCGGGTGCGGCGGTGGAGGGGGTGCGAACCTATGCCGGGGCGGATGCGATGCCGGCGTTTCTGGGGGCCTGCGACATCCTGGTCTGCCTGCTGCCGCTGACCGGGGAGACGCGCGGCATTTTGTGCCGCAAAAGTTTCGCTCTTCTGCCGCGCGGTGCCGCCATCATCAATGTCGGGCGCGGCGGGCATCTGGTGGAGGATGACCTGATCCCCGCCCTGGAGGCGGGTCAATTGTCGGCCGCCATCATCGATGTGCTGAATGTCGAGCCGGCGCCGGCCGACCATCCGTTCTGGCGCCATCCCCGCATCTGGCTGACCCCGCATGTGGCCAGCCGTACCCGTGACGACAGTTCGGCGGATGTGCTGATCGCCAATATCGTGCGGCATAAGGCGGGGCTGGCGATGGCGGGCGAGGTGGATCGGGATCGCGGATATTAAGGAATTTGAGGCCTCTGTAGAGCTCTTGGGCACCATCGTCGCCATTCTCTCCACCGTCACCCCGGCGGAAGCCTGGGCCCAAGTCGTAGAGCACAGCGCTTGTCACCTGGGCCCCGGCTTCCGCCGGGGTGACGGTGGAGAGAGCGGAAACCCTCACAGCCTAAACTTTCGCGGGGGAAACAGACATGATCACCCCCGAAAACCCCCGGCACAACATGCCGTAGCCCCGACGTGAAAATCCGCATTCCCTGCCGTCTCCCTTCCGCTTTCGGAGGGAAGTTCCGATCACCCCATGTCCTAATATCACTCGTGCAGGGGGCGTGACCGCCCCTCCCGATCTTCTCCACCGCTTCAACGGAAAGACGACAGCCATGGCCAGCTTCCGGCCCAAATACATCTCCTTCGACTGCTACGGCACCCTGACCCGCTTCCGCATGTCGGAAATGGCGCGGGAGATGTTCGCCGACCGTATCGCGCCTAGCGACATGGACCGTTTCTGCAAGGATTTCTCAGCCTACCGCCTGGACGAGGTGCTGGGCGCCTGGAAGCCCTATGCGGAGGTGATCCATAATTCCCTGCAGCGCACGGCGAAGAAATGGAAGGTGGAGTTCCGCCCGGAGGAGGCACGGCGCATCTATGAGGCGGTGCCGACCTGGGGCCCGCATGCCGATGTGGCCGAAGGCCTGTCGAAGGTGGCCAAGGAGATCCCGCTGGTCATCCTGTCCAACGCCATGAACGACCAGATCCACCATAATGTGGCCCTGCTGGGCGCTCCGTTCCACCGGGTCTATACGGCCCAGCAGGCCCAGGCCTACAAGCCGCGCTTCCAGGCGTTCGAGTACATGTTCGACCAGCTGGGTTGCGGCCCGGAGGAGATGATGCATGTCTCCTCCAGCTTCCGGTACGACCAGAACAGCGCCACCGACCTGGGCTTCGGCGCCCGCGTCTTCGTGGCCCGCGGGCATGAGCCGACCAACCCGAATTATCGCGACTATGAAATCCCGCATATCGGCATCCTGCCAGCGCTGCTGGGTCTCTAAATACTAAATTTTCCGTCATCCCGGCTTTCGCCGGGATGACGAGAAATGTGGTTTTCCCCCTTCCCCCAACCCCGGTGACATCCCAAATGACCCTGCCGCAGACCACCTCCTACTGGCTGGACAGTACCCCGCCCTTCACGGATGCGGCGGCCGGTCCCGTGGAGGGGCGGGTGGATGTCGCCATCATCGGCGGCGGTTTCACCGGCCTGTCGGCGGCCCTGGCGCTGACCCGTCGCGGGGCGAGCGTGGCCGTGCTGGAAGCCGGCCGCGTGGTGGGGGAGGCGTCGGGGCGTAATGGCGGCCAGTGCAACAGCGGCACGGCGCATGATTTCGCCGCACTGGTCGGGCGTTTCGGGTTTGACACGGCGCGCGCCTATTACCAGGCGCATGTCGATGCCGTGGATGATGTGGAGCGGCTGGCGCGGGAGGAAGGGATCGACTGTTCCTTCCGCCGCTCCGGCCGGCTGAAACTGGCGGCCAAGCCTGAACATTATGACAAGCTGGCGCGGGCGGCGGAAAGCCTGTCCAGGGTCGATGCCAATATCCACCTGCTGTCGCGTGCCGACCTCTCGGCCGAGATCAAGGCCGATGCCTTTCATGGCGGGCTGTTGCAGACCAGTTCCGCCCAGCTGCATGTCGGGCGTTTCGGGGTTGGTCTGGCCGAGGCGGCGGCGCGCAAGGGTGCCGTCATCCATGAGAATGCCGCCGTCACCGGGCTGGCGCGGGTGGCCGGCGGCGGGTGGGAACTGACCACGCCAAGGGGTTCTATCCGGGCCGCCCAGGTGCTGGTCGCCACGGGTGGCGCCAGCCCGGTCGGTCCGTTCGGCTGGTTCCGGCGGCGCATCGTGTCGGTCGGGTCCTTCGTGATCACGACGGAGCCGCTGGCGCAAAGCGTCACGGCGGAGCTGTTCCCCGGCCGGCGCAACTATGTGACCAGCAAGAATATCGGCAACTATTTCCGTCTGACCCCGGATAATCGGCTGGTGTTCGGCGGGCGGGCGCGGTTTGCCGTGTCGGACCCGCTGTCGGATGCCAAGAGCGGGCGCATCCTGGACAGCACGATGCGCAGCCTGTTCCCGGCATTGCGCGACGTGAAGGTGGATTATTGCTGGGGCGGCATGGTCGACCTGACCGCCGACCGGCTGCCGCGCGCCGGGGAGCATGACGGCATCTTCTACGCCATGGGCTATAGCGGCCATGGCACGCAGATGGCCGTGCATATGGGCCAGCGCATGGCGCGGGTGATGAATGGCGATATCACCGCCAATCCCTGGGCAGACCTGTACTGGCCGCCTGTGCCGGGCCATCTGGGCAAGCCCTGGTTCCTGCCGCTGGTCGGCCTGTATTACCGTATCCAGGACATCCTGCATTGAGGGGCCCGATGCGCCTTTCCCGACGCCAGATGCTGGTGGGTGCGGGCCTTGCCGCCGGGCTGGGTCCCTGGCTGCCGGCCATGGCCCAGCCGCGCACCGGCGGCCATGTGCGGGCCGCCACCATGTCCAGTTCCACCGGCGACACGCTGGACCCGGCCAAGGGGGCCTTGTCCACCGACTATGTTCGTCACGCCATGTTCTACAATGCGCTGACCGACTATGACGCGCAGCTGCGTGCCCAGCCCTGTCTGGCGGAAAGCCTGGACAGTGCCGACCAGATCACCTGGCATGCCACCCTGCGGTCGGGCGTGCGCTTCCATGATGGCAGCACCCTGACCGCCGATGACGTGGTCTATTCCCTGCTGCGCCACCGCGACCCGGCGACGGGATCGAAGGTCCGGCCCATCGCGTCGCAGATCGCATCGGTGCGGGCGGTGTCGCCGCGCGATGTGGAGATCGTGCTGACCGGCCCGAATGTCGACCTGCCCTCCATCCTGGCGCAGTCGCATTTCATGATCATCAAGGCCGGGACCACGGATTTCACCAGTGCCAACGGCACCGGCCCCTTCCGCTGCCGCCTGTTCCAGCCGGGCGTGCGCACCATGGGCGTGCGCAACGAGGATTATTTCAGGCCCGGCAAGCCGTATCTGGACTCACTTGAACTGATCGGCATTCCGGATGAGGTGGCGCGGGTCAATGCGCTGCTGTCCGGTGACGTCCACCTGATCAATGCCGTGAACCCGCGTTCGGCGCGGCGTGTACGCGACAGCGGCACCCATGCCCTGCTGGAAACCCCGTCGGGGCTTTATACCAACCTGATCATGCGCCAGGACGGCGTGCCCACGGGCAATCCGGACTTCGTGCTGGGCATGAAGCACCTGTTCGACCGGCAGCTGATCAAGCGCGCCCTGTTCCGCGATTTCGCCGTGCTGGGCAATGACCACCCGATCCCGCCCATCCATCCCTATTACCGCGCCGACCTGCTGCAACGGGAGTTGGACCTGGACAAGGCGCGTTACCATTTCGCCCGCGCCAACCTGCCCTCCACGCCCCTGCCGATCTATGCCAGCCCGGCGGCGGAAGGGTCGGTGGATATGGCGTCGGTGCTGCAGGAATATGGCGCGCGGGTGGGGGTGAGGTTCGCGGTCAACCGCATGCCGGCCGACGGCTACTGGTCCACGCACTGGATGAAGCACCCGCTCTGCTTCGGCAATACCAACCCGCGCCCCACCGCCGATCTGGTGTTCAGCCTGTTCTACAAGTCCGATGCCGCGTGGAACGAAAGCGGCTGGAAGAATGAACGGTTCGACCGGCTGCTGCTGGAAGCCCGCGCGCAAGGTGACGAGGGCCTGCGCAAGGAAATCTATGGCGAGATGCAGGAGATCGCGCGCGACCATTGCGGCACCGTCGTGCCGGTTTTCATCAACCAGATCGACGGTTACGACCAGCGCCTGAAGGGCCTGGTGCCTGTGCCGATCGGCGGCATGATGGGATATCGTTTCCCCGAACATGTCTGGTGGGAGGGCTGAACCATGGCCGGACCCGCGACAAGGAGCCTGCTGGCCACCGCCCTGCCCCTGGTCGGCAAACGCCTGGCATCGGGCCTGCTGACCCTGTTCCTGGTCTCCATCGTCGTCTTCTCCATCGCCCAGATGCTGCCCGGTGATGCGGCCCAGGAGATGCTGGGCCAGAGTGCGACGGCAGAGGCCGTGACGGCGCTGCGCGAGAAATTCGGGCTGGACCGGCCGGCACCGGAACGTTACCTGCGCTGGCTGGGCGGGATGCTGACCGGTGATCCCGGCTTTTCCATGGTGGCCAACCTGCCGGTGGGCGATGTCATCGCCTCGCGCCTGCCCAATTCGCTGCTGCTGGCGGCGTTGACCGCCCTGGTCTGCGTGCCCGTGGCGCTGACCATCGGCATCCTGTCGGCCATGCATCGCGACAGCCGCCTGGACCGCGGGCTGAACATCGCCACGCTGTCCATGGTGGCGGTACCGGAATTCCTCATCGCCACGCTGGCCGTGCTGTTGTTCGCGGTGCAGCTGCGCTGGCTGCCGTCGATCGCGCTGATCCCCGCCAATGCCGGGTTCGTCGATGTGCTGCGCGCGCTCGCCATGCCCATCCTGTCGCTGTCGGTGATCGTCATCGCCCAGATGGCGCGGATGACGCGGGCCGCCATCATCCAGCAGCTGAACCAGGCTTACGTGGAAATGGCGCTGCTGAAGGGGATCAAGCCGGCGCGGGTGGTGCTGACCCATGTGCTGCCCAATGCCATCGGCCCCATCGTCAATGCCATGGCCCTGTCGCTGTCCTATCTCTTGGGCGGGGCGATCATCGTGGAGACGATCTTCAATTATCCGGGTCTGGCCAGCCTGATGGTCAATGCCGTCACCAGCCGCGACATGCCGCTTTTGCAGGCCTGCGCCATGATCTTCTGTGCGGCATATCTGCTGCTGGTGCTGGTGGCCGACACGGTCGCCATCCTGGCCAACCCGAGGCTGCGTAACCGATGAGACATTTCATCCAAAATTTGTCGGGTAGCGGCCGGGTCGGCCTGTCGCTGGTGCTGTTCTGGCTGTTCCTGGCTTTGTTCGGGCCGCTGCTGGCGCCGTATGATCCCGGCGCCTTCGTGGCCCAGGACGTGTTCGCCGGCTTCACCGGTCCTCACCTGCTGGGCAGCGATTATCTGGGCCGGGATGTGCTGAGCCGCCTGTTGACCGGGGCGCGATATTCCGTCGGGCTGGCGCTGGCCGCAGCATTGGTGGCCAGCAGTACGGGCACCGCCCTGGCGCTGCTGACCGCCGTCGGCCCGCGCTGGCTGGATGAGGGTGTCAGCCGCTTCATGGATACGCTGATTTCCATCCCGTCCAAGATATTCTCCCTGGTGCTGGTGGCGGTGGTCGGCTCTTCCCTGCCGCTCTTGCTGCTGGTGGCGTCCGTCACCTATGTCCCCGGCGCCTTCCGCATCGCCCGCTCGATCGCCGTCAATCTGGCGCAGATGGATTATGTGCTGGTGGCGCGCTGCCGGGGCGAGGGATCGGCCCATATCGCGCTGCGGGAGATATTGCCCAACATGATCCATCCGATGCTGGCCGATTTCGGCCTGCGCTTCGTGTTCATCGTGCTGCTGCTGTCGGGCCTGTCCTTCCTGGGCCTCGGCGTACAGCCGCCGGATGCCGATCTGGGGTCGCTGGTGCGCGAGAATATTTCCGGCCTGGGTGAGGCGGCACCGGCGATCCTGATGCCGGCGCTCGCCATCGCCACCCTGACGGTGGGCGTCAACCTGCTGATCGACGCTTTGCCCGGCCGCGGTCGGCGCAGGACGGGGAAGGCATGAGCATGGATATGCATTTCGAGGTCCGGGGCCTGCGGGTGACGGCCGGGGACACGGTGATCGTCGATGATGTCGGGTTCGCCATTCCGCGTGGCGGGGTGCTGGCCCTGATCGGGGAAAGCGGGTCGGGCAAGACCACCATCGCCATGGCCCTGATGGGCTATGCCCGCCTGGGCTGCCACATCTCCGGCGGGTCGGTGCGGGTGGGCGGGACGCAGGTGCTGGGATTGGATGAGGATGGGCTGGCGCGCTTGCGCGGCGACCGGGTGTCCTATATCGCGCAGTCGGCCGCCGCATCGTTCAACCCGTCGCGGCGCATCATGGACCAGGTGGTGGAACCCGCCCTGATCCATGGCAAGCTGGACCGGCGGGCAGCCGAAACCAAAGCCATCGGACTGTTCCGGTCGCTGGCATTGCCGCAGCCGGAAACCATCGGCGAGCGGTATCCGCACCAGCTTTCGGGCGGGCAGTTGCAGCGGCTGATGGCGGCGATGGCGCTGATCACCGATCCGGAACTGGTGATCCTGGACGAGCCGACCACGGCGCTGGACGTCACCACCCAGATCGAGGTGCTGCGCGCCTTCAAACAGGCCGTGCGCGACCAGGGGGCCACCGCGGTCTATGTCTCCCACGACCTGGCCGTCGTCGCCCAGATGGCCGATGCCATCCTGGTGCTGAACAAGGGGCGGGTGCGGGAGAACGGGGCGGCGGCGCAGGTGCTGCGGGCGCCGGCGGATGAGTATACGCGGACGCTGATGGCGGCGGCGCATCCGTCGCCCCGTCATCCCGGCGAAAGCCGGGACCCAGGGGCCACAAGAACTGTCCCGGACGCCGCACCCAACGACGCTGCCGACAGGTCGGGCACGCCGCCCCTGGGTCCCGGCTTTCGCCGGGATGACGGAAAGGGGGAAGTCCTTCTGGAGATCAAATCGCTGACCGCCGGCTATGGCCCCATCAGCCGCGATGGCCTGCCCGCCACCCCCATCCTGCGCGATGTCAGCCTGACCATCGCGCGCGGCGGCACGCTGGGGGTGATCGGGGAGAGCGGGTCGGGCAAGTCGACGCTGGCCCGTGTCATCGCCGGATTGCTGCCACCGGCACAGGGGACCGTGAGGTTCGATGGCAGCCCCCTGCCCCCCGGCCTGGATGCACGCAGCCGCGACCAGTTCCGCCGCATCCAGCTGGTGTTCCAGAACGCCGATACGGCGCTGAACCCCGCGCACAGCGTGGGCGAGATCATCGGGCGGCCGCTTGCCTTCTATCATGAGCTGAAGGGGGAGGCAGCAAAGCGGCGGGTGGCGGAACTGCTGGACCTGATCCGGTTGCCGGCGGGGCTGGCCGACCGGCCCTGCGGCGGGCTGTCGGGCGGGCAGAAGCAGCGCATCAACCTGGCCCGCGCGCTGGCCGCCAAGCCCGACCTGATCATGTGCGATGAGGTCACCTCGGCGCTGGATACGGTGGTTGGCGCTGCCATCCTGGATCTGCTGGCGGAGTTGAAGCGGGAGCTGGGGCTGGCCTACCTGTTCATCAGCCATGACATCGCCACCGTGCGCGCCATCGCCGACGACATATTGGTGCTCTATGCCGGCACGCCGGTGGAGATCGGGGCGCGCCAGGGCTATGAGGCCGCCGCCCGCCATCCCTACACCGACCTGCTGATCGGGTCGGTGCCGGAATTGCGCCAGGGCTGGCTGGAGGAACAGGGGGCCAGGCCCGCCCCGCCCGCCATCGGGGCGGCGAAGAAGGGAGCCGAGCTTTGCCGCTTCCTGCCGCGCTGCACATCGCGGGTGGCCGGACAGTGCGATGAATTCACCCCGCCCCGGCGCAACATGCCGGGCGGCAACACCATCCTGTGCCATCGCCCAGAGGGCGCATTGGAAGGATCACTGTGATGCAAGCGCGTTTCGTAAGGCTGGCCGAAAAGGGCCGGCCCGCCATCACCATTACCGTCGATGGGCGCCCCGTGCAGGCGCTGGAGGGCGATACGCTGATGGTGGCCATGCTGGCCAACGGTCCCAGCCTGCGCCGGTCGGAATTCACCGATGGCAACCGGGCCGGCTTCTGTCTGATGGGGGCCTGCCAGGATTGTTGGGTGTGGACGGCCGATGGCCACCGTCTGCGCGCCTGTTCGACCATCGCCCTGGACGGCATGTCCCTTTCCACCCGGCAGCCGGAGGCATCATGGCCGAACCGCGTGTAATTGTCGTCGGCGCCGGCCCCGCCGGCATCCGTGCGGCCGAGACGCTGGTCGCCGCCGGCATCCGGCCGGTGGTGATCGATGAGGGGCGCCGCGATGGCGGGCAGATCTATCGCCGCCAGCCGGAGACTTTCATCCGGTCCTATGGCGACCTGTACGGGACGGAGGCTAACCGCGCCAAATCCGTGCATGACGGGTTCGATGCCCTGCGGGGGCGGATCGATTACCGGCCGGAGACCCTGGTCTGGAACATCGCCGACGGGCAGGTCTGGACGGCCAATGGCACGAACCAGGATGCCATCGAATATGACGCGCTGATCGCGTGCACCGGGGCCACCGACCGGCTGATGCCCATGGCGGGCTGGGACCTGCCGGGCACCTACAGCCTGGGCGGGGCGCAGGTGGCGTTGAAGGCGCAGGCCTGTTCGATCGGGGCGAATGTCGTGTTCCTGGGCACGGGGCCGCTGCTCTATCTGGTGGCGTCGCAATATATCAAGGCGGGGGCGAAGGTTGCCGCCGTGCTGGATACGTCGGGCTTTGCGGCGCGGCTGACCGCCCTTCCCGACCTGCTTTCCATGCCGTCGGTGCTGTGGAACGGTATCGCGCTGACCCGCGCCATAAAGGCGGCCGGGGTGCCGCTGCTGACCGGTGTCACGCCCGTCACCATCCAGGGCGATGCGCAGGCGGGGATCACCGGGGTTACCGTGCGCCTGCCCGATGGAACGGAACGCGGTTTCGCGGCGGATGCGGTGGCCATGGGATACCATTTGCGCCCGGAAACCCAGCTGGCCGATCTGGCCCGCTGCCAATTCGCCTTCGATGAACTGACGCGGCAGTATCTGCCGGTGCGCGATGGCGACGGGCGGGCGGATGCGCCCACCCCGCTTTATCTGGCCGGTGACGGTGCGCGGGTGCTGGGCGCGCGGTCGGCGGAAGCATCGGGGAAGCTGGCGGCGCTGGCGGCGCTTTCCGATCTGGGGCTGCCGGTGGACAAAGGCCAGGTGATCATGCTGCGCCGCGAGGTGGCGCGCTATGGCCGCTTCGCGCGCGGGCTGGCGCGGGCGTTTCCCTGGCCGCATCAGCAGGCGGCAGCACTGGCCGACGACACGATCCTCTGCCGCTGCGAATGCGTCACGGTGGGCGACCTGCGCCGGACCATGCAGGTGACCGGGGCGGCGGAGGCCAACCGGGCCAAGGCATTCAGCCGCATCGGCATGGGCCGCTGCCAGGGCCGCTATTGCGGGCATGCGGCGGCGGAGGTGATCGCGGCGGAGGGGGATTTCCCCGTTTGCGAGGCCGGCCGCCTGCGTGGACAGGCGCCGGTGAAGCCGCTGCCCATCGCCATCGGGGAGGCGGAATGATGACCAATCCCGTGACCACCAGCGACGTGCTGATCATCGGCGGCGGCCTGATGGGTTCATCCGCCGCCTTCTTCCTGCGCCACACATATGGGCTGTCCGTCACCCTGATCGAAAGCGATCTGGTGGGGCGGCAGGCCAGCGGCACCAATTTCGGCAATGTCCGCCGCCAGGGACGGCCCATCCATCAGCTGCATCTGGCCAACCGGTCGCTGGAAATCTGGCGCCAGGCGAACCAGTTGCTGGGCGCGGATGTCGAATATCTCCAGTCCGGCCATATCCGCGTCTGCTATCGCGAGCGGCCGGAGAATGTCGGCAAGATGGAGGAATATGCCGATCAGGCCCGGCAGAACGGGCTGGATCTGGAAATCCTGTCCGGCAATGCGCTGCGCGACCGGTTTCCGTTCTTCGGGGCCGATGTGCTGGCGGGCTCATATTCCGCCATGGACGGGCATGCCAACCCGCGTCTGGCGGCACCGGCCTTCGCCCGGGCGGCGGTGCGGCTGGGGGCGCAGGTGTTCGAGAACACCCGTATCAGCCATATCGTGAAGGAAGACACCGATTTCATCGCCACCGCCAAGGATGGCCGCACCTTCCGGGCGCCGGTGCTGCTGATCACCGCCGGGGCCTGGGCGGGGGAATTGTCGGCGCAGTTCGGGGAGCCGGTGAAGCTGACGGCGCGCAGCCCGACCATGTCGGTCACCGAGCCCGTGCCCTATGCCATCGCCCCGGCCGTGGGGGTGATGACGCCGCTGGAGGTCGAAACCGTCTATTTCCGGCAGGTGGCGCGCGGCAATATCGTCCTGGGCGGGTCCACGCGCGGGCCGGCGGTGGCGGAGACCTATCGGTCCTTCGTGAAGCCGCAGAATATCCTGACGCAGATGCAGCAGTTGCGAAGGCTGGCCCCGGCCCTGGCCAGGCTGAACATCATCCGCGTCTGGACGGGGATCGAGGGCTATATGGATGACAGTCTGCCGGTGATGGGGCCCAGTGTCACCACCAGCGGACTGTTCTACGCCTTCGGCTTCTCGGGCTCGGGCTTCCAGATCGGGCCGGGCGTGGGCCAGACCATGGCGGAACTGATCGCCACGGGGGCGACGGGCATCGACCTGTCGCCATACAGGGTGGAGCGGGTGCGGTCCCTGTAGGTCAGGTCGAGCGAAGGCGAGCCCTGACGGAAAAGGCTTCAAGCAA